>DAISKH010000017.1:8636-33828 GCA_036821105.1 Limnohabitans sp. | reverse complement strand
GAGCAGCACCCTCAAATGATCTTGGCCATTTCAGATCAAGCTTTGGTGCTTGATCGCGGGCAGGTGGTGCTGCAGGAGACTGCCCCCAACCTTTTGAGAAGACCGGATTTGCTTGACGATTTGTTGGGTGTCAAACGCTGAGAAAGCTGTCTATCACTGTACAGTGTTCCTTAACCAAGGGTTTAAATATGAAGATCAATCAATACGCATTACCAAGTTTGAATCAACTCATGTTGAACTCATGCATGTTGAACTCATGGGCTCGACAGTTCACGAAGTTGGTAGTGGGTGCTTTGTCCGTTTTGAGCGTATTTGCCTTGGCCTCCAGTGCCTTGCATGCGCAGTCCTATCCTGTCAAACCAATTCGAATCGTGGTGCCATTTGGCGCTGGTGGTGTGGCTGATCTCACCGCTCGAATTGTGGCTCAAAAGATGTCCGAGGGCTTGGGTCAATCGGTGGTCATCGATAACCGTCCAGGTGCGGGTGGGGTCGTGGCTGCAGACCTCGTGGCCAAATCAGAGCCCGATGGTTACACCTTATTTTTAATCTCCAACGGTACCGCTGTGAGCGCATCCTTGATGCACTCTTTGCCGTTTGATCCTGTTAATGACTTTGTCAACCTGGGACTCTTGGCAACCTTTGATATTGCTATTTTGGTCAACTCAGACTCCAAGTTCAATTCGCTTACCGAGTTGATTCAACATGCCAAGAGTCATCCAGGTGCTCTCAATGTGGGGAGTATCAATATCGGTAGCACTCAAAATTTGACCGCCGAGTTGTTCAAGTCAACGGCAGCACTTGACGTTCAAGTCATCCCTTTTAACGGCACCCCCGCAGTCATGACGGCTTTAAAGGGCGGTCAAATTGATGTGGCCACAGAAATTCTGGGTCCCGTCTTGCCCCAAATTAAATCCAAAAATTTTAAAGTCTTGGCCCTCACCAGTGAGCAACGTTCTGCGGCTTTGCCCGATACTCCCACAGCCAAAGAGCTTGGCGTGAAGGGGCTGATCGCCGCTTCTTGGAACGGACTGGCTGCCCCTGCCAAAACACCCAAGGCCGTGGTCGATCGACTCAATAAAGAGATCAACTTGGCGCTTCAAAATCCAGTGACTGAGAAAAAGCTCCTTGAGCTCAACATCAACCCCAAGGTCTCCACACCAGCCCAGGCACAGGAGTGGTATTTGAATGAAATTAAAGTCTGGGCTCGTGTTATCGAAAAAGCGGGGATCGCCAAGCAGTGATTGGTCTACTCGAGCGCTTTTAAGATAATTTTCTGAGTCAGCTCGAGTGATATTTTTTGTGTCCCCGTGCTCGGCCTCTTGGCCGACCAGACCAGCATCAGTTGCGAGCGCAGTTGAGGTGACTTGATCGCATGGGTCGTGAAGGCGCCAATGTCATGAAATTGGTTCAAGGTGTAAGTGGGCAATACAGCGAACCCCAGCCCCTCCTTCACCAACTCCAAAATGGCGTTGATGCCATCGATCTCTAAAACAATATTGGGTTTTTTACTAATTCTTTGCATCTCGGTTTCAATGAGGAGCCGAAATGCATTGGGTCGACTGGGCACGATCAGTGGAAGTTCACACAACTCTCTCAAAGTTAAAGAGCCTTTGAAGGGTTTTAACGCTTGGACGTGTTGGATCGGTTGTTTACTCGCAATGAGGATCAAGTCATCTTCGTGCAGCAAGGTTTGCTCTAGCTCAGGGGTCGGGGCGGGATTGTAGAGAAGTGCAATGTCAATGCGTCCCGATCGCAAGCTCTCGTACATGGGTGCTGAAAAGCCCTCCGTCAAGGTCAGCTTGGCTTGTGGAAGGGCTTTTTGAAATGCTTTGGTGAGTGGGACGGTGATGAGCTTGGATAAACTGGGTGGGAGCCCAATTGAGATAGGGCCAGAGAGCGTGCCTACGGTTCCACTGAGTTCCTCCTTGGCAAGAGCCACTTGGTGCAAAATGCCCCGCGCATGCTCTAACATCTTGAGTCCCGATGCAGTGGGGGAGACGCCTCGCCCGTTTCTGATCAATAAGTTTTGGTGCAACTCGACCTCAAGTTGCCTCACGTGTCGGCTCAATAACGGTTGAGCCAACCCCATTGCAATGGAGGCTTTGGTGAAACTGCCCAACTCAGCCACTCGGACAAAAGATTCCAGTTGCTTTAACTCCAAGGCTACCTTCTCCTGATACTTTGATCCAATCTTGGTGATCTACCTTTTATTGCATAGTTTATCTCAAGATATGCAAATTTGTTATAACAGCTAGTGTCCTTTTTGGTTTAAAAGTACTGGTTTAACCCTAAAATCCATTCAGTCGATATTTTTTCACTTTAGCCTTGGGCGCTGTGCTCCCCGAGGTCCCTTCGCATCGGTTTGAAGCAGTCTTCCATGTAAGCAGGCTTGCTGACGTGCCAATGCTTGAAAGGGGGTGCGTCTTGTCCCTTTTTTTAGTTACTTTCTTTACGCCAAAGGATATTCGCCATGAGTCAACAAAAACCACTGATCATCGATGTGCATGGTCACTACACCACCGCGCCCAAGGCTTTGGAGGAGTGGAGAAACCGTCAAATTGCAGGGATCAAAGACCCCCAACTCATGCCCAAAGTGTCGGAGCTTAAGATTAGCGATGATGAGTTGCGTGAGAGTATTGAGAACAACCAATTAAAACTCATGCGTGAGCGTGGAAGTGACTTGACCATTTTTAGTCCACGAGCAAGCTTCATGGCCCATCACATTGGGGACTTGCAAGTGAGTTCAACTTGGGCGGCCATTTGCAACGAACTTTGCTACCGTGTCTCTAAACTTTTCCCCGATAACTTCATGGGTGCTGCCATGCTGCCCCAATCCCCTGGAGTTGATCCCAAGACCAGTTTGGCAGAGATCGATAAATGCGTGAAGGAGTATGGTTTTGTGGCCATCAATTTGAATCCAGATCCCTCTGGAGGCCATTGGAATTCTCCCCCCTTGAGTGACCGCCATTGGTACCCCATTTATGAAAAAATGGTTGAGCTTGATATCCCTGCGATGATCCATGTCTCGACCAGTTGCAATGCTTGCTTTCACACCACAGGATCACATTATTTGAATGCTGACACCACAGCTTTCATGCAGTGCTTGACATCGGACTTGTTCAAAGATTTTCCCACGTTGCGCTTTTTGATTCCCCATGGCGGTGGTGCAGTGCCATATCACTGGGGGCGTTTCCGTGGATTGGCACAAGAGCTTAAAAAGCCACTCTTGAGCGAGCACTTGATGAACAATATCTTTTTTGATACTTGTGTATATCACCAGCCTGGAATTAATTTATTGACAGAAGTGATCGATGTCAAAAACATTTTGTTCGCCAGTGAGATGATTGGTGCTGTGCGTGGGATTGATCCCCAAACGGGCCACTACTACGATGATACCAAGCGCTACATTTTGTCCACTCCGAATTTGAATGATGAACAACGTCACCAAATCTTCGAAGGCAATGCGCGCCGAGTTTTCCCAAGATTGGATGCAGCGCTAAAAGCGCGTGGCCTTTGAGAGATAAGGTTTGATTGGGATTATTTCATTTCAAGATCTATTGACTAATATTAAAGGACAACACAATGAGCATGAATAACATGGGAATGGTCAAGCGAAACATTTCCCGCGCCCAAGCTTCCACCATCGCGCATTTAGAGAAATTTGGTGTCGCCACAGTTCATGAAGCCATGGGTCGGGTGGGGTTGATGCAAAACTACATGCGTCCCATTTATTCAGGTGCCCGCATTGCGGGCAGTGCGGTGACTGTTTTGGCGCATCCGGGAGACAACTGGATGATGCACGTGGTGGCTGAACAAATTCACCCAGGCGACATCGTTGTCGTCGCGTTGTCCGCAGTCAATTGCGATGGTTTTTTTGGTGATTTGTTGGCAACCTCCTTCAAGGCCAGAGGTGCCAAGGGTCTGATCATTGATTCGGGCGTGAGAGACGTCAATGAGCTCACCGCCATGGGTTTCCCTGTTTGGAGTCGAGGCATCAGCGCCAAGGGAACTATTAAAGCAACGCTTGGAAATGTGAATTTCCCTGTTGTCTGTGCTGGCGTCAATGTCAACCCAGGTGACGTGATCTTGGCTGACGACGATGGTGTCGTGGTGGTACCCCTTGAACATGCTGAGCAAGCCGCCCAAGCGGCACAAGCACGCGAGGACAATGAGGGCGAGAAACGCGCAAAGTTGGCCTCCGGTGTTTTGGGCCTTGATATGTACAAAATGCGTGAGCCTTTGGAAAAAGCCGGTCTTAAATACGTTGATTGATCTTCAGTGCTTTTAGCCAAGACCTTTTTTAACCCGTTGACCTAAAGGGATGAGATGAACAGCTTGCAGCGCAGTTTTAGTCGCACCGCCGTTTTGGCAGCGTTTTGTCTGGGCTTGTTGTCGAGCCCTTGGGTCTTTGCTCAAACCAGCAAGGGCAACTCTCAACAGCTGGGCAACTATCCAAGCCGTGCCATCAAGGTGTTGGTGGGATATTCTCCAGGAGGGGCCGTGGACATCGTTGCCCGAGCCTTGTCGCAAAGCATGTCCTCCTCCATGGGGGTGCCCATTGTGGTGGAGAATAAACCAGGGGCGGGGACCAACATAGCGGTCAAGGCGGCAATTGCAGCCGAGCCCGATGGCTATACGTTGATGTTGGCCGCCAACGCATTGGCCGCCAACATGGCCCTTTATCAACCCAGTCCCTTTGATGCAGAGCGGGACTTGAGTGTGGTGGCATTGGTGGGGCAAATCCCAGTCGTGATCGCCGCCTCAACGCTACAAGATTCTGCGGGCCAGTCGGCCCCGGCGTCTATGTCCCAGCTACTCGAGCGTGCCAAACGTGCCCCCAAGACGCTGAACTACGCAAGCCCAGGCAACGGCTCCACGCCCCATCTAGCGATGGAGATTTTTGCCAAAGCAGCTGGCGTAGAGTTGGTCCACGTTCCTTACAAGGGCGGAGCACAAGCCATCACGGATGTGTTGGGTGGTCAAGTCCAACTCTTGGCCATGAATGCTTTGGAGGTCTTGCCCCATGTCAAGAGTGGAAAGTTACGTATCTTGGCGGTTTTATCAGCCAAGCGCTCGAGCATCTTTCCCGATGCCATGACCTTGTCCGAGCAGGGCTTTCCGGGTTTTGAGGCCTCGGTATGGTACGGACTTGTGGCTCCACAAGCCACCCCCAAAGCGGTATTGGCCTATTTGCATGATGAAGTACAAAAGGCACTTCAAAGTGCCGAGGTCAAAGAGAAGATGAGCTCTGTGGGCGGAGAGGTCACTTTGGCCAGCCAAGAGCAATTTGCTGATTTGTTGCACAAAGAGAGAGTGCGTTACGACAGGCTCATCAAGCAAGCGCAGATCAAACCCGATTGATGCCTCAAAGATTTCTGTGTTTAACCCCCAAACGAGAAGAGAAGAAAATGACTGAATTTATCAAAACCCCAGGTTGGCTAGATTGGTACACGGGTCCCAGCAAGCCCCAATTTCAATTGCCCAAAGGGGCCGTGGATGCGCACTGCCATGTCTTTGGCCCCAGCAATATTTTTCCCTACTCACCCGAGCGCAAGTACACCCCGTGTGATGCCAGCAAGGAGCAACTCTTTGCTCTCAGAGATCACCTGGGCTTTGAGCGCAACATCATCGTTCAAGCCACCTGTCATGGTGCTGATAACCGTGCTTTGGTTGATGCACTCAACCACTCGGGCGGCAAGGCCAGAGGGGTTGCCACCGTCAAGAGAAGCGTCACTGACCAAGAGATACAAAGCCTTCACGATGCGGGTGTGCGAGGAGTTCGCTTTAACTTTGTCAAGCGTTTGGTGGACTTCACCCCAAAAGACGAGTTGATGGAAATCGCCGCAAGAATTGCCCACTGGGGATGGCATGTGGTGATTTATTTTGAAGCCGTGGATTTGCCCGAGTTGTGGGACTTTTTTACCAAGTTGCCCACGACTGTGGTTGTGGACCATATGGGGCGCCCTGATGTGAGTAAACCCATTGATGGTCCTGAGTTTGAGTTGTTCATCAAATTCATGCGCGAGCACCCCAACGTTTGGAGCAAGGTGACTTGTCCCGAGAGGCTGACGGTGACTGGACCTGCTGCTTTGAATGGTGAGAGGCATGCCTATCATGATGTGATTCCATTTGCCAAACGCTTGGTCGATACATTCAGTGACCGTGTCATTTGGGGAACCGATTGGCCTCATCCCAATTTGAAAGACCACATGCCCGATGATGGACTTTTGGTGGACTTCATCCCGCACATTGCCACGAGCGCAGCTTTGCAGCAACAGTTGTTGGTCACCAATCCCAAACGACTCTATTGGCCAGAGGAGAAATAAGATGGCGCTGGATAAACCCTATTTGGATGTGCCGGGCACAACTATTTTCGATGCAGAACAGTCCCGCAAGGGCTACTGGTTGAACCAGTTTTGCATGACGCTTATGAAGTCAGAAAATCGAGAAGCATTCAAATCCAATGAACGTGCTTATCTTGATCAGTGGCCCATGAGTGAAGCGCAAAAACAAGCTGTGATCGATCGCGATTTGAATCGGTGTATCTCTTTGGGCGGGAATATTTACTTTCTGGCCAAAATCGGTGCCACTGACGGCAAAAGCTTTCAGCAAATGGCGGGCAGCATGACTGGCATGACCGAAGAGGAGTACCGCGACATGATGATCAAAGGTGGTCGCAGCGTCCAAGGCAACCGCGTCGTTGGTGAGGATGGAGACGCTCAAGCTCACCGTCAACCCCAGGGACAACATTCACCCAAAGGAGCCCATTAAATGGCACACCTCTCAGCCAGTGTTTACACCTCCCACGTCCCCGCCATTGGTGCGGCTCTCGATCTGGGCAAATCCGAAGAGCCCTATTGGCAACCTCTCTTCAAAGGTTATGAGTATTCCAAGCAATGGCTCAAGGACAACACGCCCGATGTGATCTTTTTGGTCTACAACGATCATGCGACAGCGTTCAGCTTGGACTTCATCCCTACCTTCGCCATTGGTTGCGCGGCTGAATTTCAGCCTGCCGATGAAGGTTGGGGGCCAAGACCTGTGCCCATGGTGAAGGGCCACCCGGAGTTGGCCAGTCACATTGCGCAATCGGTGATCCAGCAAGACTTTGACTTGACCATTGTGAACAAAATGGATGTGGATCATGGCTTGACGGTTCCCTTGTCATTGATGTGTGGTCAGCCCTCGTCCTGGCCATGTCCCGTCATTCCCTTCGCTGTCAACGTGGTTCAATACCCTGTGCCCAGTGGCAAACGGTGCTTTCAATTGGGACAAGCCATTCAGCGTGCTATCAAGAGCTTTGACGAGCCATTGAATGTGCAGATCTGGGGCACTGGGGGCATGAGCCATCAGTTGCAAGGCCCCCGCGCTGGACTGATCAACAAAGAGTTTGATACCCGGTTCATGGATTTGTTGATCGAACAGCCCGAAGCGGCAGCAGCGATCCCTCATATCGACTATGTTCGTGAGGCTGGCTCTGAGGGCATTGAGTTGGTGATGTGGTTGATAGCCCGAGGCGCCATGTCCGATGTCAACGGCGGGCCTCCCGTTGAATTAATGCATCGTTTTTATCATGTGCCAGCGTCCAATACGGCTGTGGGTCACGCGATATTGAAGAATCGTTGAGTTTTTTCTTTTTATAATTTTTACAGGAGCTTTTATGAAAACAATTAAAGTTGCTCTCGCTGGTGCTGGTGCGTTTGGCTCCAAGCATTTGGATGGCATTAAAAATATCGATGGCGTAGAAGTGATCTCCTTGGTCGGACGAGAGTTGGGAAAAACCAAGGAAATCGCCGCCAAGTATGGTATCAATCACGTGAGTACCGAGTTGGCCGATAGTTTGGCCATCAAAGAGGTCGATGCAGTGATTTTGTGTACACCCACTCAAATGCATGCAGCACAAACCATGGCTTGTTTGAGAGCCGGTAAGCACGTGCAAGTTGAAATCCCCATGGCCGATAAACTCGATGATGCGAAAGCCATTGTGGCTTTGCAAAAATCCACTGGCTTGGTTGCCATGGCTGGGCACACGCGGCGTTTTAACCCGTCCCACCAATGGGTTCACCAAAAGATCAAAGCCGGCGAGTTCAATATTCAACAAATGGATGTGCAAACTTACTTTTTCCGTCGCACCAATATGAACGCATTGGGTCAACCCAGAAGCTGGACGGATCATTTGTTGTGGCATCATGCTGCGCACACAGTTGATTTGTTCGCTTACCAATGTGGCAGCCCCGTTGTTAAAGCCAATGCTCTGCAAGGTCCTATCCACCCCACGCTGGGTATTTCCATGGACATGAGTATTCAGCTCAAAGCTGCTAACGGCGCAATCTGTACTCTGTCTTTGTCGTTCAATAATGATGGTCCCTTGGGAACATGGTTTCGCTACATCGGGGACACGGGCACTTACTTGGCCAAGTACGATGACTTGTACAACGGCAAAGAGGAGCAAATTGATGTCTCCAAAGTGGCCGTGAGTTTGAACGGCATCGAGTTACAAGACCGGGAGTTTTTTGGTGCCATTCGTGAAGGTCGTGAGCCCATCTCGAGTGTCTCCAATGTCTTGGCTTGCTACCAAGTCTTGCATGACTGTGAAGTTCAAATGGGTCATTGAACCCTTGGACTTTTGAAGTGATTTCTTAAAGGCGTTTCCTATGAGTAAAAGATCCATCGGCCCATTCCAAGTCAATCCCATTGGCATGGGATGCATGAATTTAAGCCATGCCTATGGCACCCCTCCTTCAAGTGAGCAAGCTGCGAAGGTGGTTTACCGTGCTTTGGATTTGGGGGTGGATCTGTTTGACACGGCAGCGCTTTATGGTTTTGGTGCCAACGAAACACTGCTGGGTCCCTTACTGAAGTCGCATCGCTCAGAGATCACGTTGTGCTCAAAAGGCGGGATGGCTGGGGTTAGTTTTCCTGATGGCCTAAAGCGTGTGATCGATGGCAGTCCCCAAGCCATTCGTCGCAACTGTGAGGATTCACTCTCAAGGCTTCAAACCGATGTCATCGATTTGTACTACCTCCACCGCTGGGATAAGAAGGTGCCCGTTGAGGAGAGTGTGGGCGCTTTGAGTGATTTGGTCAAAGCGGGCAAGGTGAGATCGATAGGTTTGAGTGAGGTATCTGCCGCCACCATTTTGCGAGCACATGCCGTCCATCCCATTGCGGCTGTTCAAACCGAGTACTCCTTGTGGACTCGCAATCCTGAGATCGCAGTTCTCAAAACCTGTCGCGATATTGGTGCTACTTTTGTCGCCTTTAGTCCTGTCGCACGCGGCTTTTTATGTTCAAATCAATTGGACATCAACGCCTTTGATGCCAAGGATATCCGTAGAGCAATGCCCCGTTTTGAAGCGGCCCATTTTGCCGCCAATCAAAAGCTTTTAAAGCCATTTTTGGAAATCGCCCAAGAGCAGCATTGCACGCCTGCTCAGTTGGCGTTGGCTTGGTTATTGACCAAGGAGCCCGGTTTGATTGCAATTCCTGGGACGCAAAATATTTTGCATTTGGAGGAAAATTTGGTTGCCTCATCCATGCGCTTGAGCGAGTCGGTCATGCAAAAATTAGAGGCTTTGATCAATCATCAAACCGTCAGTGGCAACCGCTACAACCCGCAAAATGCGTCTGAGGTTGATACCGAAGAATTTGTTTGAGTGGCTCACCTGAAAGGGATCTTTTTAGAGTCTCCCATTCAGGCTTTGCTTGTAGGCTTTTCTTTAGAAGCTTCTCTTTAGAAGTTTTCTTTTTGAAGCTTTCTCTTGCAATCAGTTGATACTAGTGACGCCCCTATCTCAGCACCAAGACTGGGATCTGCGTGTGGGTGAGGACATTTTGAGTTTCGCTACCGAGAATTAACTTTTGAATTCCATTTCGACCATGTGAGGCCATCACAATGAGGTCGGCTTTTTTCTTAACGGCTACATCAATAATGGCTTTGTAGACGATATCCGATTTGGCCACCATTGACTCCGCTTTGAGCCCTAGTTTTTGAGCCTTGGCTTGATCCTCATCCACAATGTTATGGGCTGCCTTGGCCCAGCTCTTTTCAATTCTTGAAATTTCTGTGGGTCTGAGTGCCATTGCACCATCGAAATGCGACTCGATCACCCGAGGGATGACTTTGAGAATTAAAACCTCAGAGCCTATGAGCTTAGCGAGTTTGAATGCATGAGCAACCGCACGTTTTGACAGGGGAGAGCCATCGTTGCAGATCAAAATTTTGTTGTACATGAAGGAGCCTCTTTTTTGGATTTGAGGATTGAATCCTAATTGTTTGATTTAGGTCGGTATTTGATATGAATCAAAAATCCAAGAAACATATGTTTGCTATTTCAACCTGTGGCGACCTTGTACTCCTGAATTCCTTTTTATTCATTACTTGGTGAGCACTTGCGCATCAAACTTGATATAGAAAATTGTTTTAATAATGAATACTTTGTTATAATAATACAACATAAATAATAATTAATTATAGTTATTGTAAGCACTTTTCTTTTCTATCTGTTCTCTTGAACTTGAGCAGGATTACTCCGTTGAGAAAGCCGTCACGGTCTTCTCGAACCATTGAAGGCAAGAGATGAATATCCCCACATTTGAAGTATTCCCAGGTCGTTGGGACCATCACTTTGCGCCAAAGCTGAAAGCCGTGGGCGCATTGGACACTTTGTGTTTTTTGAGATGTTCTTCTACTTGTGGCTCTAATTGGGTTATCGGGAGTTTGCGCTTGAGCTTTCATTGGAGTCTCAAAGTGACTGTGCTTACTGGCCTACTCAGTAGTCTTGCACTCTTGCATGCGCAGCAAGGGATTGTTCCCAAGACGCTACAGTTGCCCACGCTGAGTTCAGTGAGTCAAGGGGGCGTGAGTATTTCTCAAACCCAACAAAGCAACGCCTCTCAAATGAGCGTCATTCAAACCACCCCCACTGCAGTGATCAATTGGACGAGCTTTAATGTTGGACAAAACGCACTGGTCAATTTCATTCAACCCACGAACTCATCAAGTGTTTTGAATCGAATCACGGACTCCAATCCGAGTCAGATTTATGGGCAAATCAAGTCCAATGGACAAGTCTTTTTGAGCAATTCCAACGGCTTTTATTTCTCTCCGTCTTCTAGTGTTGAGGTCGGTGCTTTTACCGCTACCACTCTAGGGATGACAGATGAGGACTTTATGGCTGGACGTTGGTCTTTCGCCCGCAATAGTGCCAAAGGCGTTATCGTCAACGAAGGGAGCATCTCATCTTCTTTGGGCAGTTATGTCGCATTATTAGCGCCAGAGGTGCGCAACTCTGGTGTGCTCGTGGCCAAAGCTGGAACAGTGGTGATGGCATCTGGGGAGGTGATCACCTTGAACTTTTTAGGTGCGAGTTCTCTCTCCGGTATCACTGCAACACCGAGTCAGGTGGCCACATTGATCTCTAATCAACAAGCCGTTCGAGCCCCAGGGGGGCTCATCTTGTTGTCCGCCTCTGCAGTGAATCAACTCCAGGCCGGGGTGATCAACAATTCGGGGACACTTGAGGCGAATGGCATCTCAACCGAGGGCGGGAAAATCGTGCTGCAAGCCAGTGACATCCACCTCACAAGTTCGAGCGTCATCACTGCGACCTCACCCTTGGGAGGAGGGACTGTCTTGGTGGGCTATCCTGAACTCGCCAACAACACTGCGCCTGTGTCTGCGTCCAATCCATCAACAGGAGTGAACCGAATCGTGATGGAATCGGGTGCCTTGATCAATGTGAGCTCCACTGATGTCGGGAATGGCGGAACTGTGGTCCTCAAAAGTGATGTGCAAAATCCCATCAGCGTGACCTCTATTGCGGGAATCCTTCAAGCCCAGGGCGGCCCCAAAGGCGGAAATGGGGGTCAAATTGAAACCTCGGGCGCTCAGTTAAAACTCTCGGGTGCATTGGTCAACACCTCGGCGCCCCATGGAGTAACAGGGACTTGGTTGCTTGACCCCTCCAACGTCACCATCAGCACGGATGCTGACTTGGCCTACTTGAATAACAACTCGGCCTTGACGCCAACAACGGGTGACAATTTTACGAATATCAATGTCACCACGCTGCAAAATCTTCTCGCGCTCAACAACATCACCATCACCACCACCAACGACCAAATACCCGGTTTCGCATCAGGCACCATCACGGTGGCCACTCCGATCACCATCAACTCGGGCAAGTCTCTCACACTCAATTCTGCAGATCAAGTGATCAATACAGGTTCCACGGTCACGTTGTCCAATGGCTCGAGCTTGAATATCAATCCAGGTGCAACGTCCATTTGGTCAGGCATCATCACAGGTGCAGGCAATGTGAGTGTGAATAGTCCCAACAAGACATTGATTCTGGCGGGTAACAACAGTTATACCGGCACGACAACCATAGGTGCGGGTAGCACGCTGGTGCTCTCTGGAGACGCTACCTTGATACCCAACACAACGTTGGTGAATGCGGGTACGCTTGGCTTGACCAATAAATCAAACATCAATGCGTTGGATTTGCAAGCATGGCTTGGCGCAGGAGCGGTCACCGTGACAGCTCCCAGCAATTTAAATGTCACTGTGAGTAACTCGCCCACCTTGGGCGCTTCAGCCTTTACGGGTTCGGGCAACATCACCATTTCAAGCCCCATTGTTTACTCGAGCAATTTGCTCAACTTGTCTGCAGCGGCCAATATCACCATCAATCAACCCATTGCTGCCAACTTCAGCTTGGCCAACAATGCCATTGCCGATGTGGCAAAAGTTGCGCAGTTGCAGCTTGGCTACGGCGCGAGCTCCAATTACTACGTCAATGCGCCTGTCTATCTGGGTAATTCTGGGGCCAATTTCTTCACGCTCATCTCCAACACCAAAACCACTTGGATCGTGATCAATGATTTGGGAGCCCGTGCGGATGCGACTACAACCCCTGCGACCATGACCCTTCAGGGATTGTCAGGCAATTTTTCGGTCAATAACCCAACGCAAAAGAATTATGTTTTGGGGAGCAATATTGATGCAACACCCACAGCGAGCTGGAGCGGGGATATCTTTACCTTTATCACTGGCTTTGTTCCCATAGGCTATTACAAGCCTGGAACCTTTCAGAGCCAAACGCCAGCTATTCGTTTGGACGGATTGGGTCACACTGTGTCCAACTTGTCCATCGTGACTGGCACGGGGGCAAATTTGACACCTTCCAATGCACTGACGGACATTGGCTTTGTGTCGATTCTGGGTTCTGGCGGCTTGATTCGAAATTTTGGACTGGTCAATGAGACTTTGCAGTTCAATGGAGAAACAGTCTCAAGTACCAAGTTCAGTGTCGGTGGACTCTTTGGGACCTCGCAATCAACGAGCACCGTCTCCAATGTCAACGTCAGTGGCCAAATCAGTGGCTTACTCACCTATCAAATTGGCGGCTTGGCAGGCTCTAGCGCTTCAACGATCACCAATTCTTCGAGCTCAGCGTTGGTCACATTGACAAGCGTTGGAGTTTATATCCCCGCAGCAACTGCGGCTGCAGGTGACTTGGTCGGTCGAAATGCAACCGTGAGCAATGGGGCGCTCAGCTATGACTTTGCACGTGGCAATGTGGTGGCTCCCGTTGGTGCCAGCATTGGTTCATTGGTCGGCGATATCAGCACTGGTAGCGTATCCAACTCCTACGCTAGCGGTAAAGTATCGACCAACGCTGGTGTCACATTCACGACCCCTGCCTCCATCGCCGGTGCAGGAGTACCCACACAAAGTAGTCAGCTCACCCCAGCACAAGCCCTGGTTCAGGCCAACTTCTTGAACTGGGATTTTGTCAACGCTTGGACCCTGGGCTCCAGTGGCCCGATGTCCTCCTTTGCTCCAAGTCTCTTGGTGGTTGAGCCTACCGTTGGTGCTGTGAATTATGGGGCCTCCTTTCCAGGGGTCAGTTACACCTTGGTGGGCCTCACGGGTCCTGATAATGTTGGCAATGTAACCTTCACCCCTGGCGCCATCACTACCAGTTATGCGGCCAACAACAACGTGGGCAGCTATCTGTATTCCATCTCGGGTAATGTGACAGGTCAAAGCAATATCTACAAGGTCGTACTCGATACGGGTAGTTTGAGAGTGAACAAATTGCCCATTTATGTTTTACCCAGTGCGGGTCAAAGCAGCGTTTATGGAGCAGCACCTGTGGTGTCCTATGCTTTCAATACAAACGCCAGTGGTGGAGCGGGGAGCGTCTTGGCATCCAATAGCGCTTCGCTCGTTGGGCTGACGGGCGTTGCTGTTTTTAACAATACCCCGACTGCAGCTTCAAACGTGGGCAATTTCAGCTTGGCGTATGCTTCAGGTCTTACCGCAACCAATTACCTCTTCAACGCTGGCAATGCAGGCGTTGGATATGCGGTCACTGCGGCCCCTGTGGCATTGGGTGGTGCTAAAACCTACGACGGTAGTGCTTCATTTGCCGCAGCAAACTTGATTGTCACAGGCGTCAATGGAGAGACATTGTCCATGACCTCTGGAAGTGCACTGGCCAACAGCAAAGATGTTGGTGCCGCCAATGCCTGGACCTCGAGCTCTGCTCTTGTGCTGGGCAATGGGACGGGTTTGGCCAGCAATTACACCCTGACGAATTTCTCCACCTCAGCCATCACCATCTCTAGACTCAATAGTGTGGCCTGGACGGGTGGCGCTAGTGGCAACTGGTTTGATCCCAGCAACTGGGCGGGTGGTGCTGTGCCGGATTTGTCCAATGTTGCCAATGTGGTGATTGGTGCCAATAAGACCGTGAGCTTTGGCTCAACGGTGGTTGCTCCCGCAGAGGCAGGAGCAGTCAATGTGAGCGCCATCTCTGGCGCTGGAGCCTTGTCGATGAGTGCAGGTACCCTCAATGTGGGCGTTGGGGGAGTAGCTTTGGCCCAATTCAACCAGACGGGTGGAGTGATCACTGATGCGGGCAGTTGGACGGTCAGCAATGGTTTTACTCAGGGTTCAACGGGAAGTGTGAGTGTGACAGGGGTGAGCAGCGTGAGTTCATCAAGCGCAGGGGTGACCTTGGGCAACTTCAGCAGTACAGGCGCATTGAGTGTCAGCTCCACGTCTGGCTCCATTGGACAAGCGTCCAATACATCTTTGAATGCCCAGTCCAGTGTCACGTTGTCAGCGAGCAATGGAGGACAAGCTTCGCCAATCAATTTGATTAGCACGAGTAACGCCCTTCAAGGCAGTGTGAGTCTTAATGGTTCAACCGTCACTTTGGTCAATGGCCAAGCTTTAAGTCTGGGTACCGTGAGTGCTACGTCCGATTTGAGCCTTCAAAGTGCAGGCACCTTGAGTCTTGCGCTCACCTCAGTGGGCGGGAATTTGGCTTTGGTGAGTGGGGGTGGGAATATGGTTCAGACGGCTGCGTTGGTGGTCTCTGGCAATGCCAATCTCAATGCGGCTTTGGGGAGTATCAATTTGGCCAATTCTGGCAATGTGTTTCGAGGAACTGTCACCGCAGTTGGCTCAAGCGTGAATATTGTTGGGTTACCACTCCCTCCTTCCAACAACACGCCTGCACCCGTGATGGATCCTGCGTTCAATGATGCGGATTTGGTGCTCATGACCCCCAGCCAGTTGATCGGGGCCAGTGCACAGCAAATTGCTCAAATCACGCCAGCCCAAATCGGTTTGCTCTCGCCTTTATTGATTGCGACGCTCACTCCAGCACAAGTCATTTATTTAAGTAGCTCGCAAATCAAGGCGTTCACCAATGCACAAGTCGCTGCATTGACGCCTTTGCAAATTTCAAGCATGAGTTATTTCCAAATCACATATATCAACGACACCCAGTTTGGACTACTCCAGCCCACCAGTGTGGCCGCCTTTAGTGCTCTCACCCTCAAGTCCTTGAGCGCCACTGAATTGCGAAACTTGCCAGCTCAGGATCTTCAAAGTTTATCGGCAGCGCAGTTGGCACTCCTGAGTAGCGTCCAACTCCAAAGCTTGAGCGCAACTCAATTGGCTGCGCTCACTCCAACCCAGTTGAGCTTATGGAGCCTAATGCAGTGGGGTGCTTTGAGTACCACTCAATGGCTTTCCCTAGCGCCAAGTACCTTGGTGAGTTTGAGTCCACAAGTTTGGGGGAGTTTGACACCTATTGTCATTCAAGGCCTCTCGCCCCAAGTCTTTGGACTGCTGACGGCTCTCCAAATCAATGCACTGTCATTGAATCAGTTGTTTGCATTGACCCCCCAACAACTCTCAAGAGTGAATCCACTGGAATTCCCCGCCATCAATACCGCTCAATTGAGTGCTTTGACACTCAATCAGTTGTCCCTATTGAATGTGTTTCAAGTTAGTGAGCTCACAGTCAATCAGATCAAGTCACTGTCCTTTTCACAATTCGCCGCCATCACCACGCCCTTGGTCAAGCGTTACTTGACGGCCAACGTGTCGGGTGCTGATATTTTGAGCTATTTTTTAAACAACCCGGGTGTGAACGATGCAACAGTCGTGGCGGCCATGGACCAATTCGGTGTCAGTCCGATGCAATTGGCCAATGCATTGGCGGTGCCGTTGAGCGTTGTGCAAGCCCGTTACGAATCAAGTGGCGGCTCGGTGTTTGCCAATACAAGAGTTCCTTTTGCACCTTCACTCCCTCCCAATTGGGGTCTAGCACTGTCATATTCGCCCAGCCAGATCGTGAATGCGGCATTGGGCCTGCAAGCCAATGGCGCTACGTTTTTAGACATCTCATCTGATATGTATACACTGAGCGTTACACCGTCTCAATTTAGGAATGCCTTTTTAGGGATCAACGTGACCCAGTGAAGTGAGGGGCTATCAGTGATAGCGATAAATTTTTTACGGGGGTAATAAATAAAAAGGAACGGGTCACCGCTTTAGCCAATGGGTTGCTAACGCAATACAAACAGGCTGCTCACTCCACCTTATAACAATTGGTATTTTTAAACCATTGACCTTGATCGCTCACGCAGTGCTGAACGAAGCGTTCGTTGTTCATGTCGGTCAAAAAATAAGAACGATAAATTTGGTTGTGCTTAATTTGTAATGTCACGTTGTGTTCTATTTTGCACTTGTGTCTTTCAACGCAGTCACTGAGTTGCTGCATGTTTTGGTAAAGCCGAATGGTGATAAGTCCAGGAGTCAGACTTTTTTCGTTCTCAATACTCACTATACAAGCTGACTTGTCAATATTCACCAATTTGGAGAGGGCGGCAAAATAATTCATCTCCTCACTCACGATGTTCAAGAACCAGCCTGAAACTACCCCATCACATGCATAGAAATTTTCTTTCTCCTGTGATCTCACGATTTCTGTAACCGGTAAATGATCAGGCCCCAGGATCAACATGGGTGTGGTGTGGACCTTAGGGGAGGATGTCAAGGTTGTCGAAGTTTCTGAGTGCGAAGTTGTTAGCGTTGAGGGCAAGGGCTGAGCGCTGCATAAATCGAAGCTGAGGAACAACAAAGTGCTCAACACGATCATTCGCCAAATGAGTTTTGCCGTAGAAGGCATAACACTCAAGCAAGAGAAACGCAGAGGTCTTCGTGATCTGATCATTGAGATTCAGTGGTGAGGTTGGGCTGCCCTTTTTTGTGATTTTTTGAGTTGATGTAACTCACGCCCACTTTTCTCAAGGCGCCATTTTTTGAGCGATTCACGTGCTTGGGGATATGCAATGGACTCTTCGAGCTGCATGTGTTCTAGGTTGAGGAGATAAAAAATATCAAAGGCGTGAAGTATCTCCCCCGTGTTTGGCCAAGATTGTCCATTCTCGATGGCTCGGAGCATGGGGCCAAGTTCAATCCAATTTTCTTCTAACCAGCCGTGATCTTGGAAAAGTTGGTTGGCAATTCGCACGTTTTTTAGATCATCCGAATGAATCAGTGAAGGGAAAATCATAGATTCTTCTTGCAAGTGGTGTTCGCGCACTTCGGTGTCAAAAAAACTGCAAATTTGACCCAATTGTTTTTTGTCTTTACTGCCTAGATTGTCCTCGGAAATGCGCTGAACCAACTCTTTGAGTGTATCGAGATGGTTGTGGATGCTGGCATGGGTGCCATCCAAAAATTTAAACAAGGTAAGGTCTCTTTTATCCATGATCTGCTCTACCCAATAAAAGTTGATGACTTGAATTGTTTCAATATTTTTAATATTGACTTTGATGTACATCAATGAGGATTGTCAAAGACCATAGAAAAATCAAGTCTCCCTGAGGCATCTGTCCTCAATACACCAAGACCAAGATTTGGGAGATTTAGCATGCATCAAACCCTTCAAATCATCCAAAAAGAGCACGCCAGCCTAACCGCCATGTTGCAATCCATTCGAATGATGATCAAGCGTGGACCCAGAAACCAACCCGTCACTTTCTTTGAGGTGATGAGAGCCATGTTGTTTTATATCGATGAATTCCCCGAAAAATTACATCACCCGAAAGAGACCTTGTTCTTGTTCCCACTGATTTTGAAGTCATGCCCTGAACTTGAGGGGGTGATCAAGAAATTGGATTCGGAACATGAAAAGGGGGAGGCTCGGGTACGCCAATTGCAGCATTTGTTGCTGGCGTGGGAGTTACTCGGGGAGTCACACAGACAAGTATTTGTCGATGCTTGTGAGGACTACATTGATGACTACTTGTCGCACCTGCACGTGGAAAATACCCAAGTGCTTGCCGAGGCGACCAAGCATCTCACACCTGAAGATTGGGTGCTATTGGATAAGGAGTTTTTAAGTAACATTGACCCACTTGAACACTTTGGGTCGGTTTCTTCGGGTGCACCTATGCCCGTATCAGAGGAGTTCAGTCACCTCTTTACACGCATTACTCACCACGCGCCTTCCCCTATTGGGCTGGGAGACGACGAGTCTTGAGGTTTTGTGAGAGCTTCACAAAGCTTTTTAAAGCTTCATGAAGTCTCATTGAGATTTTTTATTCAGGATGAACCTGATTCAATCATTTGCTAAAAAAATCTAAACGGATCGTTTTAAGTAATCCGTTCAAGAGTTAACAAAGCAGTTGCTTGATCAAATCGTGTCGATGAAACTGCGCAACTTATCGCTGCGGGAAGGGTGCTTGAGTTTTCTGAGCGCTTTGGCCTCTATTTGACGAATCCTCTCGCGGGTGACATCGAATTGTTTACCCACTTCCTCTAGCGTGTGGTCTGTGCTCATCTCGATACCAAAGCGCATACGTAAAACCTTCGCTTCGCGGGGTGTGAGACCATCCAAAATGTCCTTGACCACATCCCTGAGTCCCGCCTGCATCGCAGCCTCGATAGGGGCCGTGTTGGCAGAGTCCTCAATGAAGTCGCCCAAGTGCGAGTCCTCATCATCTCCAATGGGTGTTTCCATGGAGATGGGCTCCTTGGCGATTTTCATGATCTTACGGATCTTGTCTTCTGGAATTTCCATCTTCTCAGCCAACACGCTTGCGTCTGGCTCAAAACCAAACTCTTGCAAGTGTTGGCGAGAAATGCGGTTCATTTTGTTGATCGTCTCGATCATGTGAACAGGAATTCGAATCGTTCTGGCTTGATCAGCAATCGAGCGGGTGATGGCTTGGCGAATCCACCAAGTGGCGTACGTGGAGAATTTATAGCCACGGCGATATTCAAATTTGTCCACCGCCTTCATCAAGCCAATGTTGCCTTCTTGAATCAAATCCAAGAATTGCAAACCACGGTTGGTGTACTTCTTGGCAATAGAGATCACCAATCGTAGATTGGCCTCGATCATTTCTTTCTTCGCATTTCTAGAGGCCGCTTCTCCCTCGTTCATGCGTTTGTTGATGTCTTTGAGCTCACCAAGTGGCACCACCACCTTGGACTGCAGATCCATTAAATTTTGCTGCAATTCCTGGATGGGAGGAATGTTCCTGGCCATGGTGCTGGACCAGCTTTTGCCTGCATTGGATTGCTTGATCACCCAATCCAAATTCAGTAAATTGGGGGGGAAGTCTTTGACAAAGATGTCTTGCGGCATGCCACACTTGTCAACAATGATGCGACGCAATTGACGCTCTTTTTTACGTACATCCTCAACCTGTGCTCGAACCATATCGCACAGTTTTTCAATGGTCTTGGCCGTGAAGCGAATCGTCATGAGCTCGTCACTGAGCGCGCGTTGTGCTGTTTGATAGGCCGGTGTACCGTAACCTTCTTTGTCGTAGATTTTATGCACGTTCTCAAAGAGCGTCACAATCCTGTCAAAGCGTGTGAGAGCCTCACGCTTGAGTTCTTCTAATTTCTTGGTCAAGGCCTTGGAGCCGCCTTTGCCGTCATCGTCATCGGCTTCATCGAACTCGTCAAAGTCCTCTTCGGCTACGTAATCATCTGCTTCGTCGGTGTTGCTGAATCCATCAACCACGGTGGAGATGACAATCTTGTCTTCCCGAATTTCATCGGCCAAGCGCAAAATTTCTGCAATGGTGGCGGGAGAGGCGCTGATGGCCTCCATCATGGCCATCAAGCCGCCTTCAATGCGTTTGGCAATCTCAATCTCGCCCTCACGCGTCAAGAGCTCTACAGTACCCATCTCACGCATGTACATGCGAACGGGGTCTGTGGTGCGACCAAACTCGGAGTCAACCGTTGAGAGCGCTGCCTCAGCCTCTTCCTCGGCCTCTTCTTCAGTGGCGGTGGTGGCACCTGTGTTGTTGATGAGAAGGGTTTCTGCATCAGGGGTTTGCTCAAAAACTGCAATGGCCATGTCGTTAAGCATGGTGATCACAACTTCCAGTGTCTCGGCATCGACAAGCTTGTCTGGTAAGTGATCCGAGATCTCTCCGTGGGTCAAGTAGCCACGGGTTTTACCCAGTTTGATCAGTGTCTTTAAGCGTTGACGGCGCTTGGCAATGTCCTCTTCAGATAGAACCGTCTCATCCAGGCCAAACTCCTTCATCAAGGCACGTTCTTTGGCCTTGCTGATCTTCATGCGCAGAGGTTTAACCTTTTCACCGCTCGCACTTGCCTCTTCGGCAAATTCGGCTTCAATGTCAATTTCCTCTTCGATCACCAAGTCCTTGGGAGACGCTGCCTTGGATTTATTTTTGGCATCAACAGGTTTGCTGTTCTTACTCGTTGCTGGTTTGGAGGGTGCTGGTTTGGTGACTGCTTTTGCGCCAGTTTTGGCCGAGTCAGCCGAAGCGGCACTGCTCTTGACAGAGGCGGCCGCTTTGGGAGGTGGGTTCGAGGCAGTCTTGGCAACGGTCTTTGCAACAGTCTTGGCCGGTGCGGGGGCTGTCGATTTGACCGGGGCAAGAGGCTTTGCAGCTGTTTTGACGGGTGCTTTGCTAGCCACAGTCGTCTTCACTGGAGCCGATGCTTTTTGAGGGGCTGCAGCGCTTTTCACCACAGTTTTGGTGGCAGGAGTTGACTTGGGGGCGGGTTTTTTGGCGGCAACGGGTGCTTTGTAGGCGGGATTTTTATTGGAAACAGGCACGGTTGCTTTCTGAATGGGCTTGGGAGCGCTTGACTTTCCAGCGGGCTTTAAGGCCGGCTTTGCAGTCAAGGAAGAAGGTGATTTGTTTGCTGGTTTTGCGCTGGAGGAGGAGGCGACCTTCGCGACTGGCTTTGCAGCAGGTTTAGCGACAGGTTTAGCGACCGGTTTGGCAACTGCTTTGGCGATTGGTTTTGAGGCCACTTTAGCGACTGGCTTTGCAGCAGGCTTGGTGACTGACTTGGCGGCTGGTTTGGCCTTCGTTTGGGCAGTTGATTTTTTATCCGGCATGATGAATCCTCGACAGCAATATCTGCGACCACCTGCGAAAAGGGGGCACGCAAGAATTAAATTAAGGGGAATAAAACAGGTCTAAATCACAAACGCAAGCGGTTTGGGCGAACATTTGGAATGCAGTCCTTGCGGTGAGTGGCGATAAATGCGCGCTAGGCGCCAAGGTTGGCCGGTCCGGAGGTGCTGCTGTCGCACTTGCTGAAATGGATTATACCGAGACTTTGGATTTGAGTAAAGCAAATCGGGCGCTGAGACTTTTAAATTGTTGGTAAATCTGGGGGTCATTTCCCACCAAAGGGGCCATTTGAGTCAATTGGGCTGAGAGATCGGCTTTTTCAACTTCTAACAAAATACTGGAGAGTTCGCTGGGTTCGGTGTCGAGCTCGCTGGGGATGTTTTGGATCAAACCTGTCAACCAATTGGCCCAACTGTTGGGCATGGGCAGTGCACTGAGTTCTATCCAAGTCATGATGCCGTGTTCATTGAGTTGTTGATCTAGCCAGGTAAAGGCCGCCCCATGCGGGGAGGGGAGGTGACACAATAAAGTTTGTTGTTCTGTGCTCAATTGAGACCACGTGTTCATCGACTGAAAGAGGATTTGAACTGCACGGTCTTGCCTTGACATCGGGGCATGTCGCAATGAGCCCCTCGGAGCCGTGTTGTGATCGACTTTAAGAGCGTCTGAATTAAAGCCTGAGCGGTTGCGTCCTTTAGGAAATGCCCTTTTGAAAACCCCACTGTTATTTCCGTTGTTATTGCCATAACGCTCAGATCCAAAAGAGCCTGGACTCATTGGGCTCGGGTCTGCGGGGTCTGCGCCGCCACCCCTCGTGGCAGGGTGTTGTTGCATCCAAAGGCCCCTCAATTCATGTGGCCCCAAGTTGACCAATCCGGCAAGTTCACTCAATATTTGCGCCTTCAAAACCCCCTCAGGCAAGGCGTTCCACA
The DNA here is from genome assembly GCA_036821105.1 of Limnohabitans sp. Classification (GTDB taxonomy): domain Bacteria; phylum Pseudomonadota; class Gammaproteobacteria; order Burkholderiales; family Burkholderiaceae_C; genus Limnohabitans. The sequence goes on along the minus strand of DAISKH010000017.1, from coordinate 11,164 downwards.
ATGGAAACGCTTGTGAGGCCAGCAAAGATCGTCCCTCTGCACTGGAGAGCTCGCAGCCTTGTCTGGCTTGTTCAACCAAAAACTGACTCAAAGGGGTGGCGCTCACGATCATGCGTGAAAAAGCGTCTACCCCTTGCTCTCGCACAAAGCTATCGGGGTCGTGCTCAGGGGGGAGAAATAAAAACTTTAAGCTCCGTGTGTCTTTGGCAAACGGCAAAGACACCTCCAGTGCTTTTTTAGCCGCACGACGTCCGGCCGAATCTCCATCAAAGCTAAAGACGATGGTGTCGGTGTGGCGAAAGAGTTTTTGTACATGCTCGCTCGTGCACGCTGTTCCCAAAGTGGCCACAGTTTGGGGGAAACCCAGTTGTGCCAAAGCCACCACGTCCATATAACCTTCGGTCACAATGGCATAGGCCGCTTCTTTGATCGCTTGTCGGGCTTCATATAAGCCGTAGAGCTCTCGCCCTTTACTAAAGACGGGTGTCTCCGAGGAGTTGAGGTACTTTGGCGTGCCAGCACCCAAGACTCGTCCTCCAAAGCCGATGCACTCGCCTTTGATATTGCGAATTGGAAACATGATTCTGTCGCGAAAGCGGTCATAACGCTTCTGACTTTGCGGATCCTCTTGGTGATCGATCACAAGGCTGGATTCGACCAATTTGGGATCTTGGTAATTGTCAAAAACACGCGCCAGTTGCGTCCACTCGTCAAGTGCATACCCAAGTCCATACGTGCGAGCAATCTCACCTGAGAGTCCTCGTTGCTTTAAGTAAGCAATGGCCTTGGGGGACTCTTTGAGTTGCTGTCGGTACACCTGCGCGGCAGATTCCAAAATTTCTATCAAAGTGCTTTGTTGACGTCGCACCTCGACTGCGCGTTCTTGCTCTTGGGGAGAGAAATTCGATACTGGCATGACCATGCCAACGCTTTGTGCCAAATCTTGTACAGCGTCCACAAAGTGCAATCCGCTGTGCTCCATCAAAAATCCCAATGCATTACCGCTTTTGCCACATCCAAAGCAGTGAAAAAACTGTTTGACGGGGCTGACCGAAAAAGAAGGTGATTTTTCATTGTGAAAAGGACACAAACCTACGAAATTAGCACCTGCCTTTTTTAACTGCACATGACGACCCACAACCTCTACGATATCCGCGCGGTTGATGAGATCGTCAATGAAGCTTTGGGGGATGGACATGAGCAAAAAGTAACCTAACTTGACTTGATTTTAGGCGCATTGCTGGCGACAGGAAGGATACTTTGTTTATTGGACTTTGAAATTTGAGACTCAACCCAACATCACCCAGTGCATGGGCCATGAGCTCAAGCCAGGGGGATGTTATTTCAAGCGGTCTGACTCACTCGGGGGATAATACACACCAGCCTGCATTGGGCATTGCGTCCAATGGGTGTGAATCTAGAGTGTTGTGTTTTTTGTTTTGAGAACTTCTGGCTATGGAGCACAGGATTCAATTTTTTTGGGTACGTTTCATGTTTAAGTTTTTCGGTTTTTTGAAGTCAAGCTCCGCCTTGCAGCCCAACATCAAGGATTTTGAGCTTGACTTGCACCGATTCGTGCCTCGTCTAAAACTGCTCACCCTAGGTGTTGTCAGTCTTTTGGTGGTGGCTTGTTCAACCCCTCAAGGTCCCGCCAAAGGGGACATCAATGCTTTGGGGCCGGTCAAATCAGAAGTCTCGTCAGGCAGTGGTACAAATGCAAGCCAGGGCTCAAAAACCACTGCCACAGTGGCTGCAGACAGTGCCGCCAATAAAACCAATACACAGCTCAAAAAGCCTATCCGCTTGGGGCTTGCCCTTGGAGGGGGCGCTGCCCGTGGTTTTGCGCATGTGGGCGTGATTGAAGTACTTGAAGAGGCTGGCATCAAGCCCCAGCTGATTGTCGGAACATCTGCTGGGAGCGTGGTGGCGGCTTTTTACGCCAGCGGCAAGACGCCTCAACAGTTGCTGCGCATCTCGGAGATGATGGATGAGTCCATGCTCACCGATTGGACGGTTCCCCTGATAACGCGAGGCGTCATGCGTGGAGATGCGCTGACCAAGTACATTGATCAGCAATTGAGCATCAAAAAGATCGAGGAGATGAAAATTCCTTTGGGCGTGGTGGCCACCGATTTGCACTCGGGTCAAGCCATCTTGTTTCAACGCGGCGATGTGGCCTTGGCGGTGAGGGCTTCCAGCTCGGTGCCTGCGGTCTTTCCACCGGTCAAAATTGGGGACCGGGAGTATGTTGATGGTGGCCTGGTGTCTCCGGTGCCCGTGCGTTTCGCAAGACAAATGGGGGCCGACGTTGTGATCGCTGTCGACATCTCCTCACCCCCAGAGGGTAACAAGGCCGACGGTATGCTGCAAATTTTGCTTCAAACTTTCAGCATCATGGGCAAAAGTATCAATGACTTTGAGCTGAGGGACGCCGATGTGGTCGTGAGGCCCCAGCTTCAAGGTGTGGGTTCTGCGGCCTTTAATGAGCGCAAAAGATCGATCGAAGCGGGCCGAGCGGCCATGTTGGC
>DAISKH010000017.1:0-8536 GCA_036821105.1 Limnohabitans sp. | reverse complement strand
CTTTGGGCTATCTTAGAGCTTAATTAAAAGTATGTACTAGCAAGAAGCTCAATGAACTCTCACTCCAACTCCCCTAGGCTCAAAGGGAGATACGCATTAAGCGCGTTTTTTAGCAGCTGTTTTTGTTGCCGCTTGTGCATTGGACATGGTGGTCGCAGCAACCGCTTGAAGATTGGCTTCGGCGGTTTCGCTCACTTGTTTGACTGCTTTTTGCACAGTTTCAACAGCATTTTGACCTGCAGTCATGGCGCTTTTGAACATGGCTACAAATGCTTCTGAGCCGTTGGGGGCATTTTTAGTGGTGGAGTCGATGAAACTCATCAAGCTGTGCTGGGCCTCAGCGGCTTGTGCCTCAATGGTCTTACCAATGTCAGCACTGGTGCTGGAAGTAATTTCATACACATGGCGGCCATAGGCCACTGCCTTTTCAGCCATGGGTTGAATCATGGTTGTTTGCAAGGACACAATTTCTTGGGGATCCTTGATGGAGACCATTGTGTGGGCTTGGTGAACGCTCTCGCTGATGGCGCTTTTAGCAGCAGCTAAATTGAGCTCTACCAATTTTTCGACGCCAGCAAAGGCTTTTTCAGACATGCCAAAAAAGACATCGAGGTTATTTTTATGAGCGGTGGTGATTTGGTCAACGGTTAGCATGGGGACACTCCTATGGGATTGAGAACAAGTTTTTAAACCTGTGCAATGACCAAAAAATCTTTGATGCACTGCAACATGACTAAAGTATAGGGGTCTGGTGGTTTAAAACAAGGGTTTCAACCCATGAAAACGGTCGATTAGAGGTGGTTCTCTAAAATGGGTGTTTGACCGTTTGTGCGAGTTTTGGGGGGGGGCTCAAGGCCGGGAGGCATGAGTTGGGTGGGAGTGTAAGCAAGGTGCCAAGGAGCCAAGGAGCCAAGGGGACAAGGGGACAAGAGGCCAAATGACCCATAGTTCAAAAGGCCCAAATTTTAAAGAAGCAATGTGTGATGTTTGTTCAATTCAATCTCCCTCAATTCTTAAATCAACACCGTTGAGATGAAGGTTTATTACGCCCCGACCCATTTGCAGCCCTTGCCAGACGGGCACCGTTTTCCCATGGGTAAGTACGCGTTACTCAAAAAGGGCGTTCAAGAGCATTGGCCTGACATTGAGCAGATCCAAGCGAGCCCAGCCACGCCTGGTGAATTGGCCTTGGTTCACGATACCGATTACATCCATGCCGTCATGCATGGCGAGCTTGAAACTGCGCACCAGCGCGAAATTGGTTTTCCTTGGTCAGAGGGCATGGTCAAGCGCGCACTCGCTTCGGTGGGGGCGAGCGTCATGGCGGCCAGGACCGCAATTATTGAAGGAATCAGTGGCAACATGGCAGGTGGGACCCACCATGCGGCTCGCGGGCGGGGGGGTGGCTTTTGTGTCTTCAACGATGTGGCCGTGGCAGCTCGTTTGATGGCCGTGGAGGCCAAGCGCCAAGGTGCCCACGGTTTTAGAGTGGCCATTGTTGACTTGGATGTTCACCAAGGAAATGGTACAGCGTTGATCTTCAAAGATGACCCAAGTGTCTACACCATTTCCCTTCATGGTGCAAAAAATTTCCCCTTCCGTAAAGAACAAAGTGATTTGGACATTGAGCTGCCTGATGGCTGTAACGATGAGTACTACTGGGAGCAACTGGACAGGGCTTTAAAGCACTTGGAGCAACAAGGCCACTTTGATATGGTGTTTTATCTCGCCGGAGTGGACCCCCATGCCCAGGACCGTCTTGGGCGCTTAGGGTTGAGTGAACAAGGCTTATCTGTGCGAGATGAACGCGTTTTTCAGTGGGCCCGGGCCCGCCAGACACCGTTGACCTTTGCGATGGCAGGTGGTTATGGCCCCAGCATGGAGCACACCGTTCAACTCCAGCTCAACACCTTTGGCCATGCTTTGAGGGCTTGGCGAGAGTGGCAAGCCTGATCGCTTTAATCTGGAGTGATGGGTTTTTAAGCCCATTCAAAGCATGCTGATGAGTCGCCACTGAAGGCGGTTCAAAGACGGCCCAGAAGATGGGCTGAAGTATTGGGGGTTTGGAGTGATAATCTTGGCATATCCGCAAGGGGTCAACTAACCCCCTTTGTTTTAAGAATAATTCTAGGGTGGAGATGCTTTGAGCGATTCTGATTTGAAGTCAGTGTTCACGCCTCAGACAAGGGAGTCTGAAACCCAGCCCAACGACACTTTACGCCGGGCCATGGATGAGCTCATTGGTGCACGCCATTCAGTGCGCGCTTTTCTGAAGCAAGACGTCCCCCAAACCTTGGTGGAGGAGATTTTGCAAGTGGCCTCACGTGCACCCTCAGGCTCAAATATTCAGCCCTGGAGAGTCTATGTCTTGACGGGCCAAGCCTTGCAGAAGGTCTCTCGTGAGGTTTGTAAGGCGCATGATGAGTCGATTTCAAAGACCTCAGACCATGGCGATCCCTCCCCCTATCAGCCACCCTACCCCTATTACCCACGCCAGTGGAGTGAGCCCTATCTTCAAAGGCGTCGTGACAATGGCTGGGGTCTCTATAAAAAGTTAGGAATTGAAAAAGGTGCGAGGGAGAAAATGCACCGACAACACCAAGCCAATTTTTTGTTCTTCGGTGCACCCGTAGGACTCATGTTCACCTTGTCCAAATCGCTCGAGCGTGGCTCCATGCTGGACTTGGGGATGTTCATGCAAAACACGATGCTCGCAGCCAAAGCACGCGGTCTTGATACTTGCCCCCAGGCCGCTTGGCTGCCGTTTGCGAGTGTGGTGATGCCACTGATAGGTGCCGATCAGGCCCAAGAAACTCTCATGTGTGGCATGAGCTTGGGGTATGCAGACCCCCAAGCCCTTGTCAACTCATACCTGACCCCTCGAGAGAGTGTAGAGAGCTTTACGGATTGGGTCAGCATGACCGCACCACACGCCGCCCAAGGTGCCCAAAAGCCTTGATGCTTTGAAGGAAATTTGATTTTAAGCACCACCATGATCATCACCAGCTTACTCGACACCGACCTCTACAAGTTCACCATGATGCAAGCCGTCTTGCATCAATTCCCTGGTGCACAAGTGCAGTACCGATTCAAGTGCCGCAACGCCGGAATCCAACTCGGTCATTTGGCCAATGAAATTCGTCAAGAAATCAAGTCGTTGTGCTCGTTGAGCTTTACTGAAAAAGAGCTCAAGTGGCTCTCCAATCTGCGCTTCATCAAGAGCGATTTTGTGGACTTCTTGGCGCTTTTTAAGCTCAATGAAAAGTACATTCAAGTGGGGTGCTCAGACTCGGGTGAGCTCGAAATCTCCATTCAAGGGCCATGGTTGCACACCATTTTGTTTGAAATTCCAGTGCTTGCCATTGTCAACGAAGTGGCGTTCAAAGATCTCTATCCCGTACCGGACTTCTTGCAAGGTCGGGCCCGTTTGGAGACCAAAATTGAACAACTCAAAGGGGCCAATTTGGGGGACCTCAAAATCGCTGACTACGGCACTCGCAGGCGCTTTTCTAAGCCCTGGCAAGAGGAGGTGCTGCGCGTTTTGAGTGCCAAACTGGGCACCGGAGCTCAGGGCCAACTTGCTGGAACCAGCAACGTCTACTTTGCCATGACTTTGGGGCTCACTCCCTTGGGCACCATGGCTCACGAGTATCTACAAGCCTGTCAGTCCCTGGGACCCAGGCTTAGGGACTCTCAGGTCTTTGGCTTTGAATCTTGGGCGCGCGAGTACCGGGGAGATCTTGGGATCGCACTCTCGGATGTGTATGGTATCGAGCCCTTTTTAAGAGACTTTGATTTGTACTTTTGTAAGCTCTTTGATGGCGCACGGCATGACTCGGGTGACCCATTTGCCTGGGGCGAGCGCATGATTGCTCACTACAAAGCCATGCGGGTTGATCCAAAAACAAAAATTCTGATTTTCAGTGACGGACTCACGGTTCCTAAAACCATTGAGCTCTATCAGCAGTTCAATGGGCGTTGCCAACTCGCCTTTGGTATAGGAACCAATTTGACCAACGATTTGGGCTATGAGCCATTGCAAATTGTGATCAAAATGGTTGAGTGCAACGGCCAGCCTGTGGCCAAGCTCTCCGATACCCCATCCAAAAATATGTGCACCGATGAAAAATACCTGGCTTATTTGCGCCAAGTCTTTGACATTACGCCTCCATAGCCGCATGAGTTTGAAGAAAATCTGTCCCAGAGTTCACGCATGAGACGCGGCCCGGACTCAGAAAACTCTAGCCTAGAGAACTCCCAGCTCGACTCAGACCCCGCGCGGGTTCTGTCCCCCGTTGGCCGAGTGCTTCGCATGGTGCTTGGGGGGCTTGTTTTTTCCCTGATGGCCTTGGCACTGAGCCTTTGGATGTTTCCCGACTGGGCCTCACTAGGGTTGGGGTTGAGTGACAGCTTGGGTGACAAGTTGGGTGCGAACACGGGGGGCCACGCAACGGGTGCTTCCACTCTCACGCAGTGGCTCATGGTGGGTCTATTTGTCCTCACCTATGCCGCCATTGTCCTTGAAGAGACCTTGGCACTCTCGCGCGTTGGGAGTGCGCTCACAGGTGCAACATTGATGCTCGGTGTCTTGGCCCAAGAGTGGCATTGGGGGGGACAGTTTTGGTTTGCCCTGGGACAGTCTATTGAAAGCGTGGGTGCATTGTTGGTTTTTTTGATGGCGGTGATGGGCGTGCTTCAATGGATGAACCACCACGGTGGGCTCGAGCGAGTGCTTCAAGTGCTGTGGTCTTCAAGCCCAAGGGTGTTCTTATTCAGGGTCAGTTTGGCAAGTTTTATCTTGAGTGCCATATTGGACAACATGACCACTTGTTTACTCATGCTCACCATGCTCAAGGGCCGTTTGTCTGATTTAACTATGCGGTGGTGTTTTGCCGGCATGGTGGTGGTTGCCGCCAACGCTGGCGGGGTGTGGTCTCCAATTGGTGATGTCACGAGCACCATGCTTTGGTTGGGTGAGCGTTTGGGTGCGACTTCACTCATCACATTGGGCTTTTGGCCCTCTTTACTGCACTGTCTGGTGGTGCTGGCGATCACCGTTTGGCAAATGCCAAACACACCATTGTCCTTTATGGCATGTGCTACCACTGCAATTCATACCACTGCAATTCATTCCACGGTAATGAGTTCTCTCAGTGAACCCCCGACTTCAAGCCCAGTGCCCGCGTTTGGCTCGTCGCCATCCGAGGCGACTCCTGCTGGAGGCGCAGATCGAAGTCTGTGGGTCCTGGTCTTGGGGCTCTTGTCTTTGCTGGCCATTCCGTGCGTGTCATGGTGGGGGGACATTAAACCAGCTTGGTGCGCCGTGATCGTGTTGGGTGTATTGTGCTTCCTTGTTTCACCGATCTTGAACCACCGTTTGAATATTCCTGTTCAGCATTCGCAAGCAAGACTCTGGCGTGATATCTCTCAAATAGACCTCTCCAGTGTTTGCTTCATCGGCGCCATTTTGATGTGCATGGAGGCCATGGGCCACAGTGGTGTTTTAAGCGTCTGGGCGCAGGTTTTGGGAGACACTTTAAAAGGGCCTTGGAATACGGTCTTGGTTTTGGGGTTCTTGAGTGCAATCGTGGACAACATCCCTTTGGTGAGTGCAGGCATGCAGATGTTTGATCCTTCACAATTCCCCAAAGATGACTTGTTGTGGGTGTTTTTGTCCTACTGTGCCGGCACCGGTGGCTCACTCTTGATTGTGGGCTCCGCGGCGGGTTTGGTCGCCATGGGCCAGGAAGGTTTAAAATTCAATTGGTTCTTAAGGCACTTCTCTTGGAAGGTGCTGCTCGCTTACTGTGCAGGGGCAGGGCTTTTTGCGCTGTGGGTCCCCCGATAATTCCGGTCCCGAGTCTCCCCGATCTACAGTGCTTAGTCCAAAGGACTTAGTCCAGAGGGCTCAGTCGAGAGAGTTTTTGGTTTTTTTAAATCCATTGTTCAGGTATTTTTGTGTCCAACTCCATCACCCTTGCGGTCGCAAGACCTATATTTTCTGAAGTTTTGGTGCGTTTGAGAAAGCATTTCACGGTCTTGGACAACCAAGAAGGAAAGCCGTGGAGCACCGCTTCTTGGAGCGAGCATTTGCGCGGCTGTGATGGCGTGCTCACGACCATGGCCGACCCACTCAATGCCGATTTGCTCAAGGGCAATACTCGACTCAAAATCGCAGCCAATATGGCCGTGGGGTTCAATAACTTCGTGTTGCCTGAGCTCACGGCGTTGGGGGTTGTGGCCACCAATACGCCAGACGTGCTCACAGAAACCACTGCAGATTTGGGCTTTGCTTTGCTGATGGCCTGTGCTCGCCGCATGAGCGAGAGTGAGCGCTATTTGCGTCAAGGTTTGTGGACCTCTTGGCGCTATGATTTTTTTGCCGGTGCTGAGGTCCACGGCTCAACCCTGGGGATTTTGGGCATGGGGCGCATTGGCCAAGCCGTGGCCAAGCGGGCCAGTCTGGGCTTTGGCATGCAAGTGCTTTATCACAATCGCAAAGCCTTGCCACAAGAGACGGAGCAAGCCTTGAAGGCTCAATGGGTAAGTAAAGAGGAGTTGCTTGAGCGCTCAGACCATTTGATGCTGGTGCTGCCCTACAGTCCCGAAGTGCACCACACCATTGGAGCGTCTGAGATCGCCCGCATGAAGCAAGGTAGCCACCTCATCAACATCGCCCGAGGGGGACTGATTGATGAAAATGCCCTGGCCGACGCCTTGGAGCGTGGTCACCTGGGAGGAGCTGCTCTAGATGTCTATGAAAACGAGCCCGCTGTGAACCCAAGGCTTTTAGCTCAAAACCGGATCGTGATGACTCCCCACATTGCCAGCTCAAGTCTCAAGACCCGACTGGCCATGGCCAATTTGGCGGCTGACAACTTGATTGATTTCTTTTTAAAGGGCAGCGTTAAAACCCCCCTCAACGCAGAGGTTTTGTCGAGGAAGTCGTTGTGATGGATGGCTCCTTGTACCTCATCCTCATTGCGGTGATGATGGTGTTTGGTTTTTCCCTTTTGCGCCGACCCAAAGTGCCAGAGAGTGTTGAGCTCTTGGTGCATTTAAAGCAGATGCAAGAAAAGCTCGACAAATTCGAGCGCGACTTGAGGCGTGAGGTGGATGAGAGTTCACGCGCTGCCCGCATGGAAATGCAGCAAAGCCTCACACAGTTCCAGGCCAGTCAAGCCCAGCAATTGGGGGTGCTCCAAACAGGCTTGAGCGACTCCTTGAGCACCCAAGTGCATGCTTTGAGTGAGAGCAATTCTCAACGACTCTTTGAAGTCCGTCAGACCCTGGATCAACAACTGCAGCAACTCCTGGCCAGCAACGCCACCAAGCTCGATGAGATGCGGCAAACGGTGGATGAAAAGCTTCAATCGACCTTGGATCAACGCCTGAGTGAGAGCTTCAAGCAAGTTGCTGAGCGGCTCGAGCAAGTCCACCAAGGCTTGGGGCATATGCAAAGTTTGGCCCAAGGTGTCGGCGATTTGCAGCGAGTGCTCACCAACGTCAAATCGCGCGGAATCTTTGGCGAGGCACAACTGGAGTCCTTGCTGGAGCAAGTGCTCACCAAAGAGCAATACGCCAAACAAGTGGAGACCCGTCCCAGAAGCAATCAACGGGTGGATTTCGCCATTAAGTTTCCCGGTCGTGGCATTGAGGGTGAGACCGTGTGGTTGCCCATAGATGCCAAATTCCCCAGAGATGACTATGAAAGACTCTTGGACGCTCGCGACCAAGCCGATGTGGCGGCAGCCGAAGCGGCGTCTAAGGCCTTGGAGAGTCGCATCAAAGCAGAGGCCAAAAGCATTTCCCAGCAGTACCTGTGCCCGCCCCAGACCACAGACTTTGCCATTCTCTTTTTGCCCGTCGAGGGTTTGTACGCCGAGGTACTTCGTCTGCCCGGTGTCATGGACACCTTGCAGCGTGAATACCGTGTGACCCTGGCAGGCCCCACAACCTTGTTGGCCATGCTCAATAGCTTACAAATGGGCTTTAGGACTTTGGCCCTGGAGGAGCAGGCGTCTCAGGTTTGGCGAGTTTTGGGGGCCGTTAAAACCGAGTTTGAGCGATACGGTGAGTGGGTCTCCAAAGTCAGAGAGCAAGTACAAAAAGCCGCTGATACTTTGGACAAGGCCGATACCCGAGGGCGTCAGATGCGCAAAGCGCTTAAGGATGTGGAGAGTGCTGGTGAGGAGGATGTTTTGGCCTTGTTGCCTGAAGCCCTGCCAGGACTAGGTCCATCGGAAGAGGACGAATGAAGCGTCAACTGGCAAGACTGATTGCTTCTCAGATATGTTTGCATTCTTGCATGACGGGCTTGAGGCTGGCGGCCCCATTGCTGGCACTGCGCTTGGGGTATGGTGCCGCTCAGGTTGGGGTGATGCTTGCTTTTTTCTCACTCTCTCAAGTGTTTTTGGCCTTGCCTGCAGGCCGCTTTGCCGATCGTCACGGTATGAAGCCTTTGATCGCCATAGGCGTGTCGATGTCCACTTTTGCGAGTGTCTTGTGTGTATTTTTTCCCATCTACCCCGTGCTT
>DAISKH010000016.1:25402-34263 GCA_036821105.1 Limnohabitans sp. | reverse complement strand
CACCGAGACCACGCACGCTCCAAGGCCAGGTGCCCATACATAGGGCAAGATATCTTGGAGCTTGGCCTCACGCCATCGCAGCAAACTGCCTGGCACCATGATGAAGATGAGCGGCACCATGATGGGTGCAAAAACCAAATTGAAATAAGGTGGGCCTACTGACAATTTTCCCTGTCCCAAAGCATCAATCACTAAGGGATAGAGAGTCCCCAAGAGCACCGCCAAGGTTGCAACACACAAAAGAATGCTATTGGTCAATAAAAACGTCTCTCGTGAGACCAAGTTGACAAAACCCCCTTGAGCCACTTGGGGTGCACGCCAGGCAAATAAACTGAGCGAGCTCCCGACCACCAAGGCCAAGAACACCAAAATGAATATTCCCCGCGCAGGATCAGAGGCGAACGCGTGGACTGAGGTCAGTACACCTGACCTCACCAAAAAGGTCCCCAGCAACGACAAAGAAAAAGAAGCAATGGCCAAGAGCACGGTCCACGCTTTAAAGGTGCCTCGTTTCTCCGTCACCATCAAAGAGTGAATGAGTGCGGTGCCAATCAGCCAAGGCATCAAAGAGGCGTTCTCCACAGGATCCCAAAACCACCACCCGCCCCAACCCAACTCATAGTAAGCCCACCAAGAGCCCAATCCAATGCCCAGGCTTAGAAACGTCCAGGCAATCACCGTCCAGGGTCTGGACCAACGTGCCCACGCTGCGTCAAGCCTTCCGGCCAACAGTGCCGCAATGGCAAAGGCAAATGCCACCGACATCCCAACATAGCCCATGTAGAGCATGGGGGGGTGGATCACCAGGCCCGGATCTTGGAGCAAGGGATTCAAGTCACGCCCCTCCATGGCAGGGGGAAACACCCGAACAAAGGGGTCGGATGTGCTCAAAATAAAGCACAAAAATCCAAATGAAATCAAACCCATGACGCCCAAAACACGGGCCACCATCGATAAAGGCAAGGAGCGTGAGAAAAACGCAACCGCACTGGACCAAAAGCCCAGCAAGAACACCCACAACAATAAAGAGCCCTCGTGTCCTCCCCAAAGGGCGGCAAATTGGTAGGGCTTGGGCAGCAGGCTATTGGAGTGCTCTACCACGTAGGCGACCGAAAAGTCATTGTGTAAAAACGCCCACTCCAGAGTAAAGAACGCAAAACTCACCAATCCCCATTGAAGAAAAGTGCTCGCTCTCGCCAATCGCACCCAACCCCAACGCAAGGAGTGTGGCAGCCATGTCAAATGCGTTCCTGAGACGGTCCCCAAAAGCGGAAGCACGCCTTGGACCAAGGCCACCATCAAGGCCAACATCAGGGCAAAGTGACCCAATTCAACTAGCATGTGAACTCCAAGGTGGATAAAAAAGAATAAGCTTTTATTTGCAAAGCGCCTCTCAAGGCTTCAAACTCTGTGCGGCCCGGCGTTGGGCCGCCGCGTCCATGGCATGCTGGGCCTCAGGGGGCATGTAGTTCTCATCGTGTTTGGCCAACACTTGGGAGGCCACAAACCGCCCCGTGTTGTCCAACTCCCCTTGAGCCACCACGCCTCGGCCCTCTTTGAACAAATCGGGCAAGAGTCCCGTAAAGGTCACACTGACCTCACGCTCATTATCGGTCACCACGAACTCATGGGTCATGCCCACTTGCACCAAACTCGACGCCTTGACCATGCCGCCAATCCGAAAAGCCCGACCCTTGGGGGCTTCACCGGCAAACACTTGAGTGGGGGTGAAGAAGAAAACCAAGTTGCTTTGAAAAGCGTTGAGCACCAATGCAGTGACGCTGGCCAAAATGGCCAAGCCCAAAGCAATGAGCATGAATTTTTTTTGTCGTTTGGTCATGGTGTGAAGGGCGGCTGGGGGTTACCCGTCTTTATGCCACCAGACTCCTCGCTGGGTGTTAAGGGCATCACCGAGGTCAAGGTGGCACTGGGCCTTGATGAGGGCGATTTATCTTGAAGGCTCGCCTCGATTTGGAGTGCGTCTGTCAAATGGGTCAACTCTGTACGCCAAGACCCTCTGGCTTGCCAGACCTCCAAAGCGATCAATAAGAAGGTGACCCCAAAACTGCCCCAGACATAAAGAGCGTAGCCCCCCATCTCTAAAAACTCTTGCAAACTGTTCCAATGCATCACGCGGGCCCTCCCACTGAGTGAGCACTCACCCAAGTGCGTAGCCATTGGGATTGGCGCTCGCGAAGCAATATCATCACCCTCACCCGGTAAAACACCACAGCCAAGGTGTAAGCCCAAAAGGACAAGGCCATCAACAGCATGGCCCACAGCATCAATTTGGCCATCGAGGGAGCTTGCCCCATGGTGATGGTGGAGCCTTGGTGCAAGGTGTTCCACCATTTCACAGAAAAGTAAATGATGGGCACATTCACCGAACCCACCACCGCAATCAAAGCCCCCGCGCGGTCCCCCTTCTTAGGATCCTCGATGGCAGAGGTGAGGGCCATGTAACCCAGGTAGAGGAAGAACAACAAGAGCTCGGAGGTGAGCCTAGCATCCCAAACCCACCAAGTGCCCCACATGGGCTTGCCCCACAAAGCGCCGCTGAACAAAGAGATGAAGGCAAACATCGCTCCTGTGGGCGCCAAGGCACGGGTCATGAGGGCCGAGAGCCGGGTATTGAAGACCAAGCCCATGATGCTCCAAAACGCCATGGCCATGTAGATCACCATGGACATCCAGGAGGCGGGCACGTGGACAAAAATAATGCGATAGGCTTCGCCTTGCTGGGCATCCACTGGCGCCACCAATAGCCCCAAGTAAAGCCCCCAAAGGCCCAATAAAGCCGCAAGCGCCGCACACCAAGGCCACAATTGGGCGCAGAGGTGAAAAAAGTTTTGTGGCGCAGCGTAATAAAACCAGCGAGATGACAGGCTTTTACTCATTCAAAGGGACATGTGATGAAAAAAAGAGGGAAAAGTCTAGCTAAAACACAAGAACGTAGTATGCCACTAGCGCGTGATTTTCTCTCTGAACTCATTGCAGTATCCTTAATCTAGCGCAACTTGCAGTGCTGCGGCGCAGGCAAATGGGCTTAAAAATACCGACAACAGCAGCATGGCCGAGAGGACTGAGAGATGGGCCTGGACCCCTAGACCTGCGGCTTGAGCCTCAATGGCCCCAGCGCCAAACACCAAGACCGGCACAAATAAAGGCAACACCAAGAGAGACAACAGCACCCCTCCCCCTCTGACCCCCAGGGTCAATGCCGCGCCAATGGCCCCCAAGCTACTGAGCACGGGGGTTCCCAAGAGCAGCCCCAACATTAGCGTGCCTTGTAACTCACTGGACAAATCAAACTGCAAAGACAACACCGGCGCCAATAGCACCAAAGGCAGACCACTCAAGACCCAATGGGCCGTGATTTTGGCGCACACGAGAGGCACCAACCCCACCGGAGAGAGCGCCATTTGCTCTAGACTACCGTCACGCCAATCGCCCTCAAAAAGCCTGGGTAAGCCCAGCAACGTGCTTAAAAGTGCCCCAATCCACAAGACACCGGGAGCGATGCGCTTTAATAGCGTCATCTCTGGGCCTATGGCCAAGGGGAAAAGGCTTGCCACAACCACCATGAAAAATAAACCCGTCAACACCTCGGTTTTGTGGCGAGCGGCCAAGATGAGGTCACGCTCTAGGAGGCTCCAAAATCCATTCATGCTGAAAGCCTCAGGGTCCAGCCCGGTATGTCCCCCAAGTCCACACTTTGGTGGGAGGTATAAATGAGCAAACCACCGCGACGCAAATGGTCTTGGATGGCTCCAACGAGCACCGCCAAACCTTGGGTATCCAGGGCCACAAAAGGCTCATCCAAGATCCAAAGCGATGCCTTGAGGGTCATCAATTTGGCCAGCGCTACTCGTCTTTTCTGGCCCTGAGAGAGAAAACGCAAGGCCAGATGTTCACGCCCTCCGAGCCCCAACCCTGACAAAGCTTGATGAGCGCGGGAAGGATCAAAGGACTGCTGAGCCAAGTGAGAGGCAACGCGCAGGTTCTCCAGCGCGCTCATCTCTTCTTTGAGACCCAGTTGGTGCCCAAGATAAATCAATGCGCTGTGAAACACTTGGGGCTCATCGCGGATATTGTTCTCACCCCACCGAATGGTGCCGCTTGAGCAACGAGATAAGCCCGCGAGCATCCTCAGTAAGGTGGTCTTTCCTGAGCCGTTGTCGCCTTGAACTTGTAGCCACCCCCCAGAATGGAGTGTGAAGCCAATGTTCTCGAAAAGCCACTGCTCTCCCCTTTGAGCTGACAAGTCCACGACTTCAAACAAGGAAGCGACGGCGTTCATGGGGTTTGTGGCGCAAAGCGCACAATGGAGTCCGGGCAAAGATGCATGAAAGGTAGTTTAAACCATCCATTTCACCCATCCGTTTCAGCCACCCTTTTAAAGCTTCTTTTTAAAGCATCTTTTTAAACACCCCACTTGCGGACATAGGAGCCCCAAGTTCAGCGAAAAAAACTGCTCAGTCGGCTTTGGCGCCAGAGGCTTTGACAATGGGTCCCCAACGGGCCACTTCCTCTTTGTTCATTTGCGCCATTTGTTCGGGACTGGTCCCCATCACAATAAAGCCCATCTCACTCATGCGGTGAACATAGTCAGCGGACTTAGAGGCTTTCCCGACTTCTGTACTCAATTTATTCACGATCTCTTTAGGAAGCCCCAAGGGTGACATCAAACCAAACCAAACTGAGGCCTCATAGCCTGGCACTCCCGACTCGGCGATGGTGGGTAAATCTGGCAACGACGGATCCCGCTTGGCACCGGTCGTGGCAATGGCCCTTAATTTCCCGCTTTTGATGTGGGGCATGGAAGAGGGGATATTGTCAAACATCATCATCACTTGCCCCCCCATCAAATCGGTGGTTGCGGGAGAACTCCCCTTATAAGGAATATGGACTAAATTCACACCCGCCATCGACTTGAACATCTCACCCGACATGTGAATACTGGTACCCGAACCGCTGGACGCAAAATTCATCGCGCCAGGGGCTGCTTTGGCCTGAGCGATGATGTCGGCCACGCTATTGACCTTGAGCGCTGGGTGGACCACCAATACGTTGTTCAAGGACACCAAGACGGAGATGGGTTGCAAATCTCGGCTGGGGTCAAAACTCATTTTGTTGTACAAAAAGGGATTGATCGCTTGGATGGCTGAGCTGGTCATCAGTAAGGTGTAGCCATCGGCGGGCGCTCGCACCACCTCTTGGGAGCCGATGTTGCCACCCGCACCAGGGCGGTTATCTACAGTCACCGCAATGCCCATGCTTTTGGTGAACTCTTGGGCAATGGCGCGCGAGGCGATATCGACTGCCCCCCCGGCTGGAAAGGGACACACCAAGCGAATGGGCTTAGTGGGATAACTTTGCGCCATCAAAGGACCGGACACCAGGCCTAGACAAACCATCATGGCCAAGGAGGCTGAATAGCCAAGGTGGTGTTTAAAAGTCCTCAAGCCCATTAAGCGCATGATGCGCATCATGCTCATCACTCGCATCACACTCATTCCGGCAGTTTTGGGTAGAAAGAATTTTGAATTGAACTTCATCTTGCTCAGCTCCTGCGTGAGAACTTAAAGTGAAGGGACTCTCGCCCCATGAATACGCTAGCTCTGCATTGTGCTTTCAGGCCAATGAGCTAGGCCTAGGACTTACCCCCAAGGCCTCTACTTAGGTTCGCTTGGGCCTCAAACCCCTTGCAGGGGATTCACACCAATGAGCCACAGATGACCCCACACCAAAAAGCCAAGATAGACCAGCGTTCCAATGGAGAACACCAAACCTGTGGCGGCCCTAGAAGGCGGAATAGGCGCCTGGGGCGGTAATCCAGCCTCCTCCAAGGCTCTGGCAGCTGCTCGGTCACGTTTTCTGGCAAAAATAAATGCCAACACAGCCCACACCAAGAAGGCGCCAAACAAGATCATTTGATGCAACAAACCATTCGCCAACAAATGCGCAATCGCCCAGGTCTTCACGCCCACAATCATGGGGTGATGCAGGCGTCCTTTGATCTCATTGCCAGGAAAATAGGCGCTGAGAGTAAAGATAAAGGCCAGCCACACCAACAGTAGCGTGAGGTGTTTGGCACCATGGGGAGGGATCCAGATCACGATGGGCGCCAAACGCGCTTGACCATACCCCACCACAATGAGCAGCAACCCCAGCGCTGAGGCCAATGAATAACGCCCCTTAAAGCCTCGTTCACCCCAATTCTCGATCCAACTTGATCTGCGCACGGGAGCCAAAAATTTGAGGGAATGAACCCCTAAAAAAATCACCAATCCCAGTATCAAAACCACCAGTTCCATGATGAACCCTCTTAAAAATGTGTTGTTAGCGAGTCTAAACCCGACTCAGGTTGAAATTGTCCGTTGGTAAACCACATACGGGTAGGCCCACAAAGCGCTTTTTCTCTGACCGGGTGAAGCTCGTCTCCTGGGAAACACACACCACGCCGTCCATTGACATCCAAACTCTTGGGCTCAATGGTGAGAGGAAGCGTCTGCCTTGCGGCCAGCCAGGCGTCCTTTGCAGACCTGTATTGTTTGAGCTCGAGTAAGCACATGATTTGAGGAGCCGCCAACTCGATCTCAGCGCGCACGTAAGCCTCCAAGGCCTCTTGTGGTGTGAACCAAGCGCTATGGGTGGTCTCAAATTGATCGTGGGCGGCCTCTTCGAGCTCAGGCAAAAGGCCCAAAAAAAATCGAGCATCAAATCTTTGGGTACTGACCGTGGGGCGCTTTGGGGTGATCCAGCGCGACCAAGGCACCAAGGCTTGGGTGTCGAGTTGGAGTTCAAGGCGCTCCAAGGCAGCCAGAAAATCAACCCCAGACTTGGTCAACGCTCTCAAATCATTTTTAGTTTTGTGCCAATGCTCAGCACTAGGTTTGTCTGCCTGAGCTTTGAGCCACAAAACTCCACACTCCTCATAAGCCTCTCTAAGTGCCGCCACAAAAAGTGCCGCACCCAAGGATTCATGGGTGTCTCGCTCGCCCAGTTGAGCATGAAGCACCTCCATGTTTTGGTCGACCAAGCCACGGGGCACTGCACTCAAATCTTGATCATCGAGTTTGCCACCCGGAAACACATAAGCCCCGCCCAACACTTTGGAAGCGGAGTGGCGTTTGAGTAAAAAAACCTCCAACGAGGATTCATCCTTGGCGCCCGTTCGCTCCCGTAAAAGCACCAAACTTGCGGCGTCCTTAAGAGAAACGTTGAAGGTCTCATTGTTTAATTCCATTGTCGTATTTTGGCATGAATTAAATTCTGAGCGATTGCCCCCGCTTCACCTGGGCGTCACGCTTTGGGGCTAGACTGTAGGGACTCAAAGAAGTGCGCCAGATACCCTCAAATGTACCCTCTCGAGCCGGTAGGTCATTCGTAAACTGGCCAGTCTTTCTTGCCACCCATTCCCAAAAAAAAGTTCATGTCCAGCCCAATCCCAAGCCCAAGCCCAAGCGAGACCGAGCCCCAAGAGAGCATCGAATCGCAAGCCACTGTTCAATCCGCTCCATCTGCTCCACCAGCCACCAAACCCTCGGCCACGGGCCTCTTGGGGCTCATGCCCTTTGTCCGACCCTATGCTTGGGAGGTGGGCTTAGCGGGACTATTTTTAATTCTTGCGGCGGCCACCACATTGTGCTTTCCTTGGGCGTTGAGGCAACTCATTGACCAGGGGCTTAATGCCCATGCCACACGAGATGAGCTGGCTTGGGAGTTCTTTCAGCTCTTTTGGGTATCTTGCGCATTGGCCTTTTTTTCATCCGCCCGGTTTTATGCCGTGAGCTGGCTGGGTGAGCGCATCACCACTGATTTACGACAAGCCGTTTACGCTCATGTGCTCAAGCAAAGTCCAGCATTTTTTGAGATCACGCAAACCGGCGAAGTCCTCTCCCGCTTGAGCAGTGACGCCACCTTGGTCCAAACCGTGGTGGGCTCGTCGTTATCGATGGGACTGCGTAACTTGGTAATGGGAGTTGGTGCACTCATCATGCTCGTGTGGACCAACCCTTGGCTCATGCTGCAAGTCATTGCGGTGCTCTGCGTTGTAGTGATTCCCAGTGTGGTGCTAGGGCGGCGGGTGCGAAAACTCTCACGCGCCAGTCAAGACCGTGTCGCCAACACCAGTGCAATTGCCCAAGAAGTGCTCAATGCCATCCCAGTGGTGCAAAGCTATACGGCCGAAATACGTGAGGCCGAGCGTTATAAAGAGGCCAGCACCCAGGCGTTCAAGACCGCCATTCGGCGAGTGCGAGCCCGCTCGGTATTGGTGGGATTCATCATCACGGCCACATCTGGCGCTTTGCTCTGGGGGCTGTACAAAGGTGCCTTGGCGGTCATGGAGGGCACCACCACCGCGGGTGTACTGGGTCAAACTTTGGTGTATGTCCTCCTCTTGGCCTCAGCCTTTGCAGTGCTGGGTGAGGTCTACGGGGACTTGCTTCGGGCAGCTGGAGCCACCGAGCGACTGATAGAACTTCTTAATACTCGCTCTAGTGTGAAAGAGCCACAAAGCCCAGCCATCCTCAAAAAGTCTCACACAGGCGGCCATTTGGAGCTGAAAAGAGTGAGTTTTTACTATCCCTCACGGCCTGAGAGGGCCGCACTCAGTGATGTGAGTTTTGATGTCCCCGCGGGTCATCATGCGGCTCTCGTGGGACCCAGTGGTGCGGGTAAAACCAGCGTGTTCTCGCTACTGCTTCGTTTTTACGATCCACAAGAAGGCGAGATCGAGCTTGACGGAGTACCCATTAAATCCATGCGACTCCAGGACCTTCGCGAGCGCATCGGCTTGGTGCCACAAGACCCGGTAATTTTTTCTACCAGCGCCTATGAAAATATTTTGTACGGCA
>DAISKH010000016.1:0-25392 GCA_036821105.1 Limnohabitans sp. | reverse complement strand
AAGCTGAGGTGTTGAGTGCAGCGAAGGCGGCCTTTGCCGACGAATGCCTCGAGCAGTGGCCCGCGGGCTACGACACCTTCCTTGGAGAGAGAGGGGTGAGAATTTCAGGCGGGCAACGCCAGCGAATCGCTATTGCCAGAGCTATTTTGAAAAACCCTCCCCTGCTACTCTTGGACGAAGCCACCAGTGCTTTGGATGCCAATAGCGAGAGGATGGTGCAAGCAGCGCTGGAGCGCGCCATGCAAGACCGCACCACCTTGGTCATCGCCCACCGATTAGCGACCGTCAAAAAAGCAAGTCCACTCTTGGTGCTTGAAAATGGTCAACTGGTCGAGCAAGGTGAGCATGATGCCTTGGTTGCACACAATGGTCTTTATGCCAAACTGGCCAAACTGCAGTTCCAAGAAATGCAAACTCTCGCTACCTAACTTTGCCCCTCTCAATTGGAGACCGACCATGACGCTTAACTTGCCCATTCATGTTTTATTCTTATGCACTCACAACTCGGCTCGCAGCATTTTGGCCGAGGCCATTTTGAATGAACTCGGACAGGGAAGATTCAAAGCGTATTCGGCTGGAAGCACTGTGACTCCTGGTCAACGCCCCCATCCACTTGCACTCCAAGAGTTGAGTCGCTCAGGGCTCAGTATTGATGGACTTCACAGCAAGAGTTGGGAGGTGTTTAGCAGTGACAGTGCACCACACATGGACTTGATCATCACTGTTTGCGACGATGCGGCCAACGAGGTCTGTCCTGTTTGGCCCGGACATCCTGCCACGGCTCACTGGGGATACCCTGACCCAAGCCAAGCCGGGGATGAATCGCATCAGCGTGAGGCATTCAAACGCACCTTAATGCTCATGCGCGAGAGGTTGGAGCATTTGGTGAGTTTACCCAGCGCCGGGCTTGATCGATTGGTCTTGGAGGCTCACGCCAAGGAGTTGGGCCAGGGCTAAAGAGGGTTAAAGCTAGCCCTCAAGTTGTCCATTCAATTGGCCATTTTTTGGGCATGAAGTATCGCATTCAGCATCCCAATCAGCTTCCCATTCAGCTTCCCATTCAACACTCCAAATAGCATTCCATTCAAGAACACTGACTAGGACTGTTCAATCCTTCTGAGCTGAGCGTATTTATTTTTTTGCAACCGGTGAAGCTACCGATGGATTGCTTACGCCTGGAGCACTGGATGTGCTTGTTTGAGTTGCAGCTGAGGGCGGGACAAAAGGCCCAGGATCTGCACAGGCTGGTGTGCTCATGGGCTTACCTGTTTTGTGGTGACTCGCCACCGATTGCACCACTCGGTCTTGGGCACGGCACAAGGCATAAGCATCGACTTTGGCCGTATAAGCAGTTTTTGCTGCCGCCAAATTCGCAGCCTCTTGGGCTTCAGGAGACAAGGCAGGCAACTTGGCCAAGGCAAACCCAGTCCAACACAACAAAGTAAAAAGCAAGGTGGTTAAAGTTTTCATGATTTTGCTTTCAAAAGCATTTGAATTTTGAGTGTGCGAGTCTTGGCATCTTTTGTCTTGACTTATGCATTGTGAAACCATGACCGCCAGTAGATCACGGTTGCAGCACTTTCATGCGGAACCTTGAAGTGGGGTATGGACTTTTGAGTCCTCACCCGCCTCTTTTGAACGAAACGCAGGGATGAGGCCGTCTTGGATATCTTTGAGCCACAAATCGTGGTGCTGTAAGGCCCAGTTCTCATCGACCAGACCGGTCCGCATGGCGTCGTAGGCGCCTTCCATACCAACTGTTCCCAAATAAATATGCCCTAAAAACATACTCATCATTAACACGGTGGCTGTTGCGTGAACCATTTGAGCGATTTGCATATCGTTTCTCAAATACACCCAACCAGGAATGAGCTTATCGAGGAAGAATCCAGAACCCACGACCACTAAACCCAAAAAGAACACACCACCCCAAAAGACAATCTTCTCTCCGGCATTGAATCGGTGAGAGGAGACGTGTTCACCATTGAGCATACCGCCAGCTTTGAAAATCCAGACAATGTCCTCTTTGGCCGGCCAGTTGTCTTTTAAAAATGTGACAAACACCACCACCAAGGACACCGCAAAGAGTGGTCCAGCAAAATTGTGAGCGGTCTTTAACAGATAGGTCAACCAACCAAACAGTGACTTACCAAGCCAAGGTTCCAGTAAGAATTTCCCAAACGACATCACCAAACCTGACACGGCCAAGATACAAAATGCAATCGCGTTGGCCCAGTGTGCCGAGCGTTCAAACGGTGTAAAACGCTCGATCTTGCGACCTGTGTCCTGACCCTCAAGACGAAGTGGTCCTTTGGTTTTGTAAAAAAGCGCAATAGCACCCAAAGCAATCAAGATTAACGAGCCGCCATAGGGAATTAACCAACGGTTGCGCACTTGCCGCCAAGCCTCACCAGCATTGGTGGCGCGCATGCCTGGGTACTCCACAAACCCTTGAATCAAGACACCCGCCTCAGGAGCCGTGTCTTTAGGTAAACTGCTATAAGCGTTTTGCCCACTATTGACCGCACGCCAATGGGGTGCATTGTTCCCGGGCTGAACCGCCATGCGCTGGGCATTGGTCTGGTTTGAATAGTCACTTTGATCTGAAGCATCTTCCAAGGTGACACCCGTCTTGGAAGATTGGGCTGGGTTGGAGTTCTTGGGCACATCGGCAATGTTCACAGACTCAATGCCTGGGCTCACTGGCTTGGCAACTTGCGCCTGCGAAAACTCCATGCCACCCCCAAAGAAGCCCAAAACCAAAGCCCCATTCAACAAGAGGGAGTACCGCCAAGAAAGACGGTTTTTCAAACGAGTGGTGTCACTCCCAAAGCAAGCAATGGTTGTGGTGTCCGAAGGGTTGGTTACTGAAAAAACCTGCATCATGTGGTCCCCCCAAGTACGTTCAAGGACTGCGAGCATGGTCGTTAGCGCCATACTGCCCACGCGCCCTCAAGGCACTCTCCCAACTGGTTTTGTCCCCTGCTGTCCAGCCCGGCCTCACAAAAGCTTCATGGCCTGATTGAACGCCCTGATAAGCGGGTTGATCGTTCTTGGAGCCTAAAGTTTGCGGCGTTTCTGTACACGCCACGAAAGAGGCCATCAGACAACTGGTACTGAGGAGTTTGACCAGGCCAGCGAAGCCGTACCGGGCACTCATGATGACGCACCTGTTTTTTTGCTGGACGTGCCGTAGGCGGTACCCCAACCCCAGACTTCAGCGCCTTTGTCTCTCTTGACGACTCGGGTGCGAAAGATATCGGCCACCATGTCACCGTCACCCGCAAGGAGGGCTTTGGTTGAGCACATCTCAGCACAAATGGGCAACTTGCCTTCGGCCAAGCGGTTGCGCCCGTATTTCTCAAACTCCTCATCGCTTCCATTGGCCTCAGGCCCGCCCGCACAAAATGTGCACTTGTCCATCTTGCCGCGCACACCAAAGGTGCCCTGGGCAGGAAACTGAGGCGCTCCAAAGGGACACGCATAGGAGCAGTATCCACATCCAATGCAGACATCCTTGTCGTGGAGCACAACGCCTTCATCGGTTTTATAAAAACAGTTGACAGGACATACCGCCATGCAAGGCGCGTCCGAGCAATGCATGCACGCCACCGAGATGGACTTCTCCCCGGGCACCCCATCATTCAACGTCACGACACGACGACGATTTACCCCCCAAGGGACTTCGTGTTCGTTTTTGCAAGCGGTCACGCAGCCATTGCATTCGATGCACCTTTCTGCGTCACAAATAAATTTCATTCTTGCCATGGTCTAGTCTCCTCAGGCTTTCTCAATATTGCAAAGGGTCGTCTTGGTTTCTTGCATCATGGTGACGCTGTCGTAACCATAGGTGGTCGAAGAGTTGATGGACTCACCACGCACAATGGGCGCGGCACCCGCAGGATAGTAGGCAAGCAAATCTTTGTTCATCCAGCGACCTGAGAAGTGAAACGGTAAGAACACCGTATCCTCAGAGACCCTGGGGGTGACTTGGGCTTGAACGTTCATGCGCCCACCCGTGGGGGTGCTCACCCAAACTCGCTCACCGTCGCGAATGCCTTTGGATGCAGCCGTAGCAGGATTGATCTCGATGAACATTTCTTGCTGCAACTCAGCCAGCCAGGGGTTGGAGCGCGTCTCCTCCCCTCCTCCTTCGTACTCCACCAAACGCCCGGACGTCATCACAAGAGGGAAGTGCTCATGAACTTTGTCGGCCACATTCTTTTGCTGAACGGTTTTATAAAGAGTGGGCAAACGCCAGAAACTCTTCTTGTCGTCGTGCGTGGGGTATTTGGCAATGAGGTCAGGACGGTTACCGTAAAGCGGCTCACGTTGCTGAGGGATGGGGTCGGGGAAATTCCACACCACAGCCCGTGCTTTGGCGTTGCCGAAGGGGTGACAGCCATGGTTTTGCATGAAAACCCGAATCATGCCGCCCGACACATCGGTCTTCCAATTCTTACCCTCTGCCAAGGCTTTTTCAGCATCGGTCAACTCATCCCACCAGCCCAGTTTTTTGAGCAACACGTGATCAAGTTCAGGGTACCCCGTGGTGATATCCGCGCCCAATGAATGTGAGCCATCAGCAGCCAATAAACTTTGGCCCTCTCTCTCAACACCAAAATTGGCCCTGAAGTTACCACCTCCGTCCATCACGTGCTTGGAGGTATCGTACAAATTGGGGGATCCTGGGTGCTTCAATGACGGTGTGCCCCAACATGGCCAAGGCAAACCAAAATAATCACCGGTTGTGTCGTACCCTGTCTCTGGATCTTTGCCGCCTTTGGACTTGAGGGTTTTGACATCAAACAAATGCATGTTTTTCATGTGCGCTTTGAGCCGCTCTGGACTCTGGCCAGTGAAGCCAATGGCCCAAACGCTTTTGTTGATTTCCCGCAAAATGTCTTCAATCACAGGCTCGTCCATGCCTTTGACTTGCTGGAGTTTGTAGTTCTTGACCAACTCTGCGCCGAAGCCAAGTTTTTGCGCCAATTGATACATGATCATGTGATCACTGCGACTCTCCCAAAGAGGCTCAATGACTTTTTCACGCCACTGGATCGATCGATTCGATGCCGTGCAAGTTCCACTGGTCTCAAACTGAGAGGTGGCGGGCAATAAGTAGACCGCTCGATTGGGGTTCAAGTCCCCTTCTTGTCCCGGTGCAGCGGGCATCG
The DNA here is from genome assembly GCA_036821105.1 of Limnohabitans sp. GTDB lineage: Bacteria > Pseudomonadota > Gammaproteobacteria > Burkholderiales > Burkholderiaceae_C > Limnohabitans. Next base: position 20,215 of record DAISKH010000016.1, on the reverse strand, counting down.
CCGCCATTGCCGCTGTGGCCGACGGATAAGGGTCCACCACCACCAACAAATCGAGCTTATCCATGGCGCGCTTCATCTCCAGACCGCGGGTCTGAGAGTTCGGTGCATGGCCCCAATAAAACACACCCTTCAAGTTACTCGGCTGATCAATGAGCTCATTTTTCTCAAGGACCCCGTCAATCCACCGTGAAACCGTCAAACCGGGCTTGGTCATTAAGGCTGGTGAGGCAAAGCGACCCTTGATCCACTCATAGTCCACACCCCAGGCCTTGGCGTAATGCTTCCATGACCCTTCCACCAATCCGTAGTAGCCGGGCAATGAGTCTGGGTTGGGACCCACATCGGTTGCCCCTTGAACGTTGTCGTGGCCCCTAAAGATATTGGTACCACCGCCTGCTTTGCCAATGTTACCCAGCGCGAGCTGCAAAATGCAAGACGCACGCACCACTGCATTACCGGTCGTGTGTTGGGTCTGGCCCATACACCACACCACTGTGCCAGGACGGTTTTCATGCAACCAAGTGGCAACTTTGAGCACTTGATCGGGCTTGACGGAGCAAGCCTCTTCAACCGCTTCAGGGGTCCATTTCTTAAGCACCTCTTCTCGCACCTTGTCCATACCGTAGACGCGGTCGTTGATGTATTGTTTATCTTCCCAGCCGTTTTTGAAGATGTAGTAAAGCACACCAAACAAAAATGCAATGTCTGAGCCCGATCGAATTCGCACATACTCATCGGCCTTGGCTGCGGTACGGGTAAAGCGCGGATCGACCACGATCACTTTGCAACCATTTTCCTTAGCGTGGAGCAAATGCATCATGCTCACGGGGTGGGCCTCGGCTGCATTGGAGCCAATGTAGAGTGCGACTTTGCTGTTTTGCATGTCGTTGAATGAATTCGTCATGGCCCCGTAGCCCCAGGTATTGGCCACTCCAGCCACTGTGGTTGAGTGACAAATCCGAGCTTGGTGGTCGCAGTTGTTACTCCCCCAAAAACTGACGAATTTACGCAGCAAATAGGCCTGCTCATTGCTGTGCTTGGAAGACCCGATCCAATAAACCGAGTCTGGGCCGGATTCATTTCGCAGTACTTTTAGCTTGTCACTGATCTCACCCAAAGCCTGGTCCCAAGAGATGCGTTGGTATTTACCGTCAACCAACTTCATGGGGTAACGCAAACGGTACTCGCCGTGCCCGTGCTCTCTTAGAGCAGCGCCTTTGGCGCAATGTGCCCCCAAATTGATCGGTGAATCAAAGACAGGGTCTTGCCGCACCCAGACCCCGTTTTGCACAACTGCGTCAACGGCACAACCAACTGAACAGTGAGAGCAAACAGTTCTTTTGACTTCGACTTTGGATGCAACGGCTTCCCCAGAGAACCAGCCAGCTTGAGCCTTTTTAACTAGGCTCAGTTGACTCGCCGCCAGGCCCACCCCAACCCCCAAGCCTGAGCGTCGCAAAAAGCCCCGTCGATCCACGCTGGGTAAAGCATGGGATAAGCCACGGTGGAGTCTCTCTACCCAAGGAGATGAGCTCAAAGGGTTTGAACTCTTAGAGTGAGAGGGTTTGTCAGTTTGAGTGGTTTTGCGGGTCAACAACAACATGTTCTCCTAGAACCAAGGCGGGAGAGAGGAAAAATCCTGCTTCTGTAGAGCCTTAGAGAGATGGAATCACAATCAGTGACAAAGAAAAAAAACTACAGGTCAAAAATCAAAAAATGACCCTGGCGTATTCACGCCAAGAGGAGTGTTCACCTCAAACGCGGGTGCTGTGAAAGTAGCGTTTAACGTGATCGCTCAAATGATAGCCACCACCTCTCTCAGGGGGTGGAGGGGTGTTCTCAGTTGCCATGGCAATGGCAGGCTCCGAGCTCTGGTGGCCCAAGGCAACAGCGGTGACGGCGCTGGCCCCCACCAAGCCCAACAAGACTCCGCGGCGCGAGGCCTTGGATTGAGTGGGATTCAGATCTTTTGAATTTGTTTTCATATCAACATTATGTCAAAAGTTATGATGTTCATTTTGACCCTGAGCAAAAAACAGTCAATGGGTCCAGAGACGATTAACACTAGGATCAACCCTAGTTTGCTCAGTTTCAAATTTTTCCAAAAAAATCAAATCAAACTTTTCTGTCGTTATCAGACATAAGCATTTTACGAATAAAAACCACTTGAAGCTTACACCTGGCTTAACTCAAAAGCTTGCCGCTCAATGGCCATAAAAGCTTGCGTGAACTGCGCCAAGGCGGCATAAAAGCGAGCTTTGGGGTGGGAGATGATTTTCTCCAACGCCTGATCCACCCAAGGGTGCAAATGTTTACTGAAAAACAGTTGCTGCTGGCTGAGGTTGGCCAACTCCACATCGGGGGCCGCAATCAAGTAGCGCATGACCTCAAAAAGATAAGCCAAGTGATCCTCGGTCTCGGGCATGGTGGCCTCATCCCGGGTCAAGCCCAACACCATGAGGTCTTGACGCAATTTGGCCAAAGGCTTTTCATTTAAAAAACCACTGATGTACTGGGAAGCAAAGAGATCAATTTCTGGTTTACCCACGCCGCTAAAAAGAGCGTCGAACTCTCCCCGAACAGCGGGTTCGGCCATGTCGCGACAGACTCCCACAAAATCCCTCCACGGCTCCTCAAGGTAAGCACCGGGGTTGGGGGCTTGGGTAACCGACACGCGTATATCTTCCAAAAGAGAGGGTAGAGGTGGGGAGTAAAAAAGCTGGGCCAATAAGCCATAAACCTCGGCACGTGCGATCTCTTCATCGAGCCCCGCGAAAGCACTCAAATCCTCTATGGGCGCAGGCTGCAAGGACCCCATATTGGCCTCTGGTATGTCCGCATCACCAGGTGAGCTACTTGAGGAGGAGGGCTTTAGATTGGGTTTCACGTCACTGGGTTTGGATGATTGGTAGGAATTGGACATGGTTGGGGGTCTCAATCTCAAATTTTTTGTTCGTCACCTGAAGAGTACAGATCTATCACCCGACAATCCGCACACATCTTCAAGCGCTCTTTAGCTGCCCCTTGGAACATGGCGTGTCCGCTTAACAATCCCATCATATGCTCAACCGCTTTGAGGGTACCAAAGGGCTTACTGCAACGAATACAGGCAAAAGGCTGGGTCTCATTGAGCAACTGCAACTGAGTCCTCTTGGAGCCCCAAGTCAAGCGAGGAACAGTTTGCAGGGCATCCTCAGGACAAGTCTTCACACACAAGCCACACTGCACACAATTCATCTCTAAAAAGAGAAGTTGCGGCTTGTCTGGGTTGTCTTGCAAGGCGCTGGCCGGGCAAGCGCTCACACAACTCATGCACAGTGTGCATGCATCTTGGTTGACCACCACACCGCCCAAAAATGCACCTTGCGTGGGCAAATCAAACTGCAAAGCATCGTGAGCACTCGCACCGGGCGGACCCAATCCAACCGATGCTTCTGAACTAGACGCAAATTTCATCAAAGGACTCTCTTGCATCAAATGCCCCAGCGCCAATTCCATCGTGCTACGCTTGTCATCGAGTGCGACAAAGCGAGCCGGCTCGAAAGGAGTTTCGTTGGCGGGCGAAGATTTCAATTCCTTTCGCCAAGCCCCTTTGAGTCGGTCCATCCAAGGGCTCTGCGAGCCCGACAACCCTGTTGCGAGTTCTCGACTTGATTGTGCACATTCACTGAGGGCTTTGTCTAAGCTTTGGAGATCTTTGGCTTTAATGATCTCTACACCCAAATCAGAATAACCCATGCCGGCCACCAAGGCGTTGACCTGTTGAGCTTGCTCAACGAGAGCTTGCTCGTAGCTGGGCGCCTCCTCTTGAGTGATCAGTAAGACGATCCGCTTGGCACCCAGCGCTAAAGCGCTAAGCCACAGTTGAGCCCCCACACTGGCCATGTGCCATAAAGCAATGGGGATCATATTGGATGAAAGCCCTTGGGTCTGACCTTTGGAGGCCCCTTGCCCAAGCGACTGAATGAAGCTCTCGCCTTGGCCCTCTGAATGGAATAAAAGGACTGGGGCAGAGCCGCCTGCACCCAAGTAGGTGGACAAGGCAGTCTTGATTTTTTGTCCCTGATAACTCGCCTTGGGGTACACAAAGCCCATTGCACCTGTTGGGCACACCGTCGTGCACGCGCCGCATCCCACGCACAAATGGGGATTGACCACCACTTGTTGGTGCTCAAAGTCAGACGAGATCGCCTGGGCTGAGCAGACATCAATACAAGCCTCACAGCCGATTTTTTCATTCCTAGAATGAGCGCAGAGTTTTTTACGATAGTCAAAAAATTTGGGCTTTTCAAATTCCCCCACGGTTCCCTTGATTGCGAGTAAAGCATCCAGGAGTGACATGCGAGCCGTTGAGAAGTACCCCTGCGGGTGGGTGAACAAAGGCGAATGGGGTTGGGCTTGAAGGTCCAACACCAAATCAAACTGCATCTCCAAACAGTCCTGGGTGAGACTTTTAGCTGAACGATCGAAATCAATGGCCCCCACTGAGGCACACGCTTGAACGCAGGCACGGTGTGATGCGCACTTGGCCAAATCGATCTGGTAATCAACGCCAATGGCTTGCTCTGGGCAAGCGGCAATGCAGGCGTTGCACCGGGTACATAAATCCAAATCGATGGGAAGTGTTTTTCTCCAACGAAGGACAAATTCTCCTAACCACCCCGTCAACGACTCCAATTTCCCATTGAGCACGACAGGGGTAGGCTCGGCATTCAATGTTGCGCTAGGGCTAGAAGGTACCGCACCCGGGTTTGTAAAAAAAAGTGTTGTCTTGAATTCGCTCCCCAGGGCCTTTGCTGCGGCCATGGCTTGGTCCCAGGCACCCAGAATCAATACCCGACCCGAGCTTTGATAACTCACGCGAGAGACAGGTTCAGGCTCAGGCAGTTGCCCCATGGCCAATAGTGCCGCCACCTTTGGGCTAGCGCTCTCGCCTTGCGAACTCCAACCCGCTGTTTCCCGAATATTGACAAACCGAATCGGCCTCCACCCCCCAGTTTGCCCAGAGTCTGAGGCATTGGAGCGTGACGCTGATTGCTCCATGGCAAGAGCCACTTCTGTGAAAAGTGCTCTTTCTTGGGTACAGGCCACAAGCAACTCGTCTCCCGTAGGAGTTTCTAACGCCGACTTGAAAGCACCCATATCTTGTCGACACAACGCGCGGTGAAGGCTTAAGTTTTCCCCCAAAGCCTGACCCAACTCCGTGGGGTTGAGTTTCATGGTTTGGTTGCAACTGCAAATCAAAGTGCTCAAGGATCAACCTCACAAAATAGAGAACAAATAACACACGAACCCATGATCGCAACCAAGTAACGCTTTTGGGGGCACATGATTTTCACCCACTTGGTTACTGGACTCATTTAGAAACTCCGCTCTGGGTTTTTACAGCTTTCTCTGCAGTCCCCTGATCGTCACCTTGCACTTTAGCCTCCTCTCCCTCTGGACTGGGAACGTCTTCTGAGGTCACAGGCAACTGGACTTGACTCATGACTTGAGAGTTTTCAATAACCGACCCCTCTTGCGAGCTCGGATACGGCTCAAGGCCCAAGACTTCTGAGGCCTTGGGGTTTTGTTTTTCTTCTTCCCAGTTGGGCGTATCTAAAAATGCACGGCTCGCCATGTTTGCAATTTCTTCAGCAGTGATGGGGTCGGGTATTGAATAGTCATCAATATAGATGTCCATTCGGTCCATCACATTGAAATGCGGATCTTTGAATAGCGTTTTCAAGGCTGCATTTTTAACGTGTGGCAAAACCTTGGCGTTCATGAACGGTCTAAAGTCCGAGTCTGGGGTGAGCTCAGAAGGGTCAGGCAATTGGGAGGGAGGCTCTAAAGCTTTTTGATGTGGCTTTAATCCTGAGTCCACAGGGGCTGAGCTGAGAGAGAGAGACTCACGGGAAGTGAATTCGCTCTGAGGACTTCCGAGTTGAGCGCCTGATTTCAGTTCTTGATTTGAATTCCCCAAAGGAGCTTGAACTTGAACTTGAACTTGAGCTTGAACCTGAGTTTTGGTTTGTGGTTGAGCACGCTCGTTACCGTGAGCCTGCGATTTTCGCAAAGACCATCGCTTTAAAAATCCGTCTTCACTCACGTGGACCTCCCATTTTTTTCAGGGTAGAGACCCTGGCGGGTTGACCAAAACGATCCTCCAAATTCACAAAGCTTTGTGGGCGACGCCGTTTCTTGGGCTCGTCCACCCAATGCTCACGGGTGAAGTGGTCAAGATAAGCCAACACCGCCTCGGACGCTGGCACTTGCTCCACGCACTCTTGAGCATCAAGCCACCGTGCGGCTTCATGGTAACTCAAAGTAACGATTTGCGGACTGGCCCAAGCATCAAACCAGAGACTGGTGTTTTCTTGTAAGGGCAAGTTGGCACCGAGATGCTGAAGTGTGGGCTGACGCTCAAGCACATCTCGGTCAACTTGTGCCTCAAGCGTTCTCCACATGACAAACCAACACGGCGCAGGGCTCTCTAGATTCAAGGCATAGCCTTGGACCTCATCGGGGTAGAGTGTTGTGGTGAGGCTTGGATACAACCACAAGCTTTGGTCCTCATCATGCATGAGTAAGCGAGGCATCACAAACTCAGTGGCAAAGTCAACCACGGGCTCGTTCTCAAGCTCTTCAAGCCACATCACATCGTGCAATGCCCAGCGCCACGTCTGCCATCTCGCAGCCTGACCCTTGACGCGCTCGTGGCGCATGACCACTTGAGCGTGTAGGCTTGGGTGAACCTTCATGGCGCCTCAGACATGGAGAACTCAGGTCTCTTTGGAGATTTTGATGGAGGGAAACACAGAGGAAAAGTCTCGTGACTTGGCAGCGATTTTGACAGCGACTTGTCGCGCCATGGCTTGGTAAATTTGGGCCACATCACCACTCGGGTCTGCCACGACCGTTGGTTTTCCGCTGTCGGCTTGCAAGCGAATTTTAATATCCAAGGGCAAGGCCCCTAAATAATCAATCTCCAACTGCTGGGCCATTTTGCGACCACCATCGATGCCAAAGATGTGCTCTGAGTGACCACAATTGGAGCAGATGTGAACGGCCATGTTCTCCACCAATCCCAAAATAGGAACGCCCACCTTGTCAAACATTTTGATGCCTTTTTTTGCATCTAGCAAGGCAATATCTTGCGGCGTGGTGACAATCACCGCACCCGTCATGGGCACACGCTGAGAGAGGGTCAGTTGAATATCTCCCGTGCCTGGAGGCATATCTACGATCAAATAATCCAAATCACGCCACTGGGTTTGACGCAGCAACTGCTCAAGGGCTTGGGTGGCCATGGGGCCCCTCCAAATCATCGCTTCATCAGGAGAGACCAAAAAACCAATGGACATCACTTGCACACCGTAATTCTCCAGGGGCTCCATGGTTTTGCCGTCTTCACTTTGAGGGCGCGCATTCACGCCCATCATCATCGGCTGGCTCGGTCCATAAATATCCGCATCAAGGAGCCCCACCGTGGCACCCTCACTGGCCAAGGCCAAGGCCAAATTGACAGCGGTCGTGCTTTTACCCACACCTCCCTTACCTGAGGCCACCGCTACGATGTTCTTGACATGGGGGAGCAACTGCACACCGCGAGTCGCGGCATGGGCCACCACTTGGGTACTCACGTTCACCTGAACTTGAGCAACACCCTCGAGTCCTTTTAGAGCTTGTGTGATCAAGGCCTTAAATTGAGGCCACTGGCTCTTGGCCGGATAGCCCAATACCAAATCAAGACTCACTTGATCGCCTTTGATGACTACATTTTTAATCGACTTGGTGCTCACCCAGTCTTGCCCTGCATTGGGGTCCTTGAGCTTAGACAGGGTCTCTAAAACGACAGATTCGGTCACTTGCATGAAAAGCACTCCAATGTCCCTTGACGGGGACTTTATTCAAACTATAGATGGGGCATAGTCTATCCAAAAGCCATAGCCCTATGGGTTGAACGGGTGAATCTGGCCCATCAACATATGAATTAAGCCCCTTGAGTCTGGACTCCATAGAGCTCAATGGGGGATTCTTTGGCGGTGCACTTCGGCCTTAAAATGTCGATACCTCAAAGAATGTCAACCTTTGGGGAGAGGCCCCTCAAGTGGGCTTCTTTTTTCTCCAACAAGTGTGCTTTGGCCATTTGGGGGTGCAATTTTTTTTATTTTGATGGGCTAACCAGTTCTATGACCGCGCGCCAACTCTTTGTCACCACCGCCTTGCCTTACGCCAATGGAAATTTTCACATTGGCCACATCATGGAGTACATCCAAGCCGACATCTGGGTGCGTTACCAGCGCATGCAAGGCCACCAGGTGTACTTCGTGTGCGCTGACGATGCACATGGCGCCCCCATCATGATTGCGGCACAAAAGGCTGGCATCACACCGCAAGAATTCGTGGCCAACATTGCCAAAGGGCGCAAGCCCTATTTGGAGGGCTTTCACATTGCTTTTGACAACTGGCACTCAACCGACGGCCCCGAAAACCACGAATTGGCCCAACAAATCTATCTCGACTTGGAGGCCGAGGGACTCATTGAGCGTCGCAGCATTGAGCAGTATTTTGATCCCGAGAGGTTGATGTTCCTGCCCGACCGTTTCATCAAAGGTGAATGCCCCAAGTGCGGCGCGGCCGATCAGTACGGGGACTCCTGTGAAAACTGCGGAGCTGTCTATAGTCCCACAGATCTAAAAAATCCTCGCTCAACCCTCTCTGGAGCTACACCAGTCTTAAAGAGCTCAGAGCATTTTTTCTTCAAACTCTCACACCCCCGATGCGTGGAGTATCTGAAAAATTGGACCCAAGACGGCAAACTCCAAAGTGAAGTGGCCAACAAAGTGAAGGAGTGGTTCACCCCCAATGAAAATGGCCTGAGCGGTCTCAGTGACTGGGACATCAGCCGCGACGCCCCTTATTTTGGAATCGAGATCCCCAACGCACCCGGCAAGTATTTTTATGTCTGGCTCGACGCCCCAGTGGGTTATTTGGCCTCGCTTAAAAATTACTTTATGAATGGGGGACCCTTGTCCCGGGGAGAGCAAAGAAGTTTTGAGGACTTCATGGCCAGCCCCGAGGTGGAGCAATACCACTTCATTGGTAAAGATATCACTTACTTTCACACCCTTTTTTGGCCAGCGATGTTGCACTTTAGCCACCGCAAAACGCCCAGCAATATTTTCGTTCACGGCTTCATCACCGTGAGTGGCGAGAAAATGAGCAAAAGCCGCGGCACGGGCATCGATCCCTTGAAATACCTCTCAATTGGCATGAACCCCGAGTGGTTACGCTACTACATGGCGGCCAAGCTCAATGCTCGTGTTGAGGATGTGGACTTCAACCCTGATGACTTTGTTGCTCGGGTCAACGCCGACCTTGTGGGCAAGTACATCAATATTGCCTCTCGCAGTGCTGGCTTCATTGGCAAACTCTTTGACCACCGCTTGGGACCCATCTCGCCCCAAGGTGAGGCTTTGGTGGCACTCCTTCAAGAAAAAGCCAGCTCCATTGCCCAAAGTTATGAAGACCGTGAATACGCCCGTGTCATGAGAGAGGTGATGCTCTTGGCCGATCACGTGAACGCTTTCGTAGACCAATACAAACCCTGGGAAGCGGCCAAAAAGCCTGAGTTGCGAGATGAGCTGTGGTCCACTTGCAGCACCTGCATTGAGTGCTTTCGTCTCTTGAGCCTTTATCTCAAACCCGTCCTGCCAGAGCTTGTCAGTGCAGTAGAGGCCTTTCTCGGCATTGAGCCATTGCGTTTCTCAGATGCCTCGACTCCCTTGGGGGTCGGTCGCGAGATTGGCAACTACAAACACTTGATGCAGCGTGTTGATATGGCCATGATCGACAAACTCTTTGAGCTCGATCAAACGCCGAACACGTCAAATGAGGCAAACTCAGCCAAATCAAACTCATCCAAACCCAAGAGCAGTTCCTCCCAAGGTGAGCAGCTTGCAGGAAAATCCAACACTTCAGGAGCGTCGATGGTATCGCTGGACACCAACCCCTTGGCCCCTGGTGGTGAGGCCATTGCCAACGAAATCGGAATCGAAGACTTCGCCAAAGTGGACTTGAGGATTGCTCTTATTACTGCATGCGAGGCGGTCGAGGGCTCCAATAAACTGCTTCGGTTAACACTGGATGTGGGGGAGAGCAAATCCCGCCAAGTCTTCAGCGGCATTGCCAAGCACTATAAGCCTGAAGAGTTGGTGGGACAACTCACTGTGGTGGTGGCCAATTTGGCCCCCAGAACCATGAAATTTGGTGTCTCAGAGGGCATGGTTTTGGCCGCAAGCCACGCCAACGAGAAAGAACACCCGGGAGTGTTTGTCCTCAAGCCCTGGCCAGGTGCCAAACCCGGCATGAGAATTCATTAGACAAACTCCACCTTGAAACTTCACCCCTTCAAGCTTCGCTCACTGACGGCTTTTGAGCAATACAGTTCAGAGGCTTTTCTCAAAGACGTGGGCGCTGGAGTGAGCGTGGGATTTGTGGCGTTGCCCTTGGCCATGGCGTTTGCCATCGCCTCAGGTCTAACACCGGAGGCGGGACTATTCACCTCCATTATTGCGGGCTTGGTGGTGTCTCTTTTGGGAGGCACCCATGTACAAATTGCAGGTCCTGCTGGCGCTTTCATCGTGGTCGTGTACTCCGTTGTGGAGCGCTTCGGAGTCTCAGGACTCCTACTCACGGGATTTCTCTCCGGCGTGATGTTGCTCGCCTTTGGGTTCATGCGCTTGGGGTTATTGATCCGATTCATTCCTGTGGCTGTCGTTGGCGCTTTCACCAACGGAATTGCGGTGCTGATCATGGTCTCTCAGCTGAAAGATTTTTTAGGCCTTGAAGTAGCCCATATGCCCGCCAATTTTTTGGGGATTTTGAACGCATTGTGGGCCAATGCATCGAGCATGAACCCTGAGGCTTTTGCTTTATCACTGATGTGCGTGGTCGCTTGGATTGTGTGGGCGAGATGGGCACCCCAACTCGCTGTGCGTCTACCCAAGTTATCGGGTCTTTTTAATATGCCCAGTGCCATCTTTGTTTTGTTGGTGGGGACTTGGGCTGCGCAATTATTGGGCTGGCAGATGGCCACCATAGGTTCTCGTTTTGGAGGCATCCCGGAGCATTTGCCCACTTGGCAAGGATTCGAATGGTCCTGGCCTCAAATCCAGGCGGTGTTTCCCTCAGCCCTCACGTTTGCCATCTTGGGGGCAATCGAGTCCTTATTATGTGCTCGGGTGGCCGATCAACTCACCCACGATCATCACGACGCCAACCAAGAGTTGATCGCCCAGGGTCTGGCCAATATGCTCACCCCGTTTCTCGGGGGCATGCCTGCCACGGGCACCATTGCCAGAACGGTGACCAACATCAAAAGTGGCGCCGGCTCTGCAGTTGCAGGGGTGGTGCACTCACTCACCTTGGTGATCATTGTGCTGCTGGGCGCCACCTTGGCCAAGCAAGTTCCTCTGGCTTGCTTGGCCGCCATATTGATGATGGTGGGCTGGAACATGGGGGAGTGGAGTGCGTTTGCGTCGTTGGGGCAGTTTCGCATGCCCTACAGAGTTACTTTTTTAGCGGTCTTTGCGCTCACGGTATTCGTGGACTTGAGCACTGCCGTGCAAGTGGGGCTAGGGTTGGCCATGCTCACTTTCATCTACCGAATCTCCGAGCTCACCCGAATTCACGAGGTCTCAAAAGAAGAAATACACCACCTCATCGGCCAACGGGCCCCTACTGACTGGCCAACCTCTCAGCACTCAACGAGCCCGCCCATTCAATGTTTGCGCCTCGTTGGTGCCTTATTTTTTGGCGCTGTGGAGTTGCTTGAAGTGCTCCAAAAGTCCTTGGCTGGAGGCACCCTGATCTTGGACTTTGAAGGGGTGCTTTACATGGACTCAACAGGCCTAGACGCCTTGATGGAACTCCAAAGAGCTTGTCAAGTCCAGGGCACTCGCCTGATCGTGTGCGCCATGACTCACCAACCCCGCGATATTTTGCTGCGTCTGGGCCCCAAATACCACGCCAGCCAGATCGATAAACTCGAGCAGCAAGACACGTTAAAAAACGCATTGGCCAGTAGCGGTTGGCGATGATCGGTCTTAACCCATGACATGGAGTCATCTTTATTAAGCACAGGTCACAACATCCTTAAAAGGCTTATCCTTGATTGAGATCAAGCTAAAAAGCTCCTTTGGAATTGAGCCCAAGCCTTTAAATTGAGACCCCTTTTTTAGGACTCTAGCCAACAGTGACCCAACGGTGACCCAGAAGTGGCCGACCCGGGAGAAAGCCGATAGAATTGCTGATCAAGGTCCTTGGGCAGTGCTCGTTTGCACTACTCCAAGGACGCACCTCACACTCACCGTACCACTCACAGTTGCCATGTCCTTTTTTAGACGCCCCGATTACCACTCTGAGGTGAGCCATTTTCTTGATGAGCTCAAAGCCCACAATCCGAATTTGGAAGCCCATCAACGCGCGGGTCGAGCCCTTTTGTGGGACCAACCGCTTGAGCGTGAAATTTGGGCCGAGTACCGTGCGGGTGAAGTCGCCCAAAACGCCTATGTTTATCAAACACAGGGCCATTCTTTGTACAAAAAGTCCGACGCTAGCAAGTCTTGATCGCTTATCTTGATCGCTTATCTCACTTGTTGAGTTCAACCCATTTCTGTACCCAAGGGACCACCCCTCGTAAGCCATGACCACACCCTACGACCCCAATCCGTCGGGGCTACCTGGAATGCAGAGTAATGACTCTGCTGTTCATGTTGGCAGTACAGACCGCGTTGTCAGTGCTGACAACGCCCGGGTTGACACGACCACCCAAGCGAGTGATGCGACAACGATAGACGCGCAACCCTCATGGGCCCAAGAAACACTTGCCAAAGATGCCTTTGAGCGGGGCTTGGTGAGCGCTCTGGACAACCCCTCTCAAATGGCACAAGATCAAATGCCTGAGGTCGTCGACCAAGTGGCGTTGGCCAAGTTATACGGAGAGCCCCTTTTTGCGCTCCCCCAAGATTTGTACATTCCACCCGATGCGTTGGAAGTTTTTTTAGAGGCTTTTGAGGGGCCTCTCGATTTGCTGCTGTACTTGATTCGCAAGCAAAATTTCAACATCCTGGACATCCCCATGGCCGCGCTCACACACCAGTACTTGAGCTATGTGGATGAGATTCGGCAACGCAATTTGGAGCTAGCTGCCGAATACTTGCTGATGGCAGCCATGCTCATTGAGATCAAGTCGCGCATGCTCTTACCGCCTAAACGCAGTAATGAAGCTCAAGAAGTCCAAGACCCTAGGGCCGAGTTGGTTCGAAGACTTTTGGAGTACGAGAAAATGAAGCTCGCTGCGGCTCACATCAACGAGCTTCCCCAAATCGGTCGCGACTTTCTTAAGGCACAGGTTTTTATCGAACAGTCCCTCCACGTGCGACTTCCCCAAGTACATGCACCGGACTTGCAACAAGCTTGGAGCGACATCCTCAAGCGCGCCAAGTGGGTTCAGCACCACAAAATCTCACGTGCCGAGCTCTCCGTGCGCGAGCACATGAGCATGGTCTTGAGAAAGCTCCAAGGCCAACGTTTTGTTGAGTTTGAGTCCCTCTTTGACGTCTCACAAGGCGCCAGTGTTTTGGTCGTGACGTTTGTGGCTTTACTCGAGCTGGCCAAAGAGATGTTGGTTGAAATAACTCAAGGCGAAGTCTACGCACCCATTTATGTCAGACTAGCTTATTCGAGCGTGAATTGACAATTTGTTAAAGTTCAGCGCATTAAGCCCATAAAGCCCATAAAGCCCAGTTAGCCTCGTTTTCCAAGCCTACCGTGCCAAGTAGTCCAAGTGTTTGTTGGAGGACTTCCTTACATCCACTCAGATTTGGACTGTCTCGACATCAACCGATGCATGGCCGCTTGGGCGGACAGTTGCCCCTCCAAAATTGAGTTCACCATTTGGGTGATGGGCATCTCAATGGACAAAGCTTGGGCTCTTTCTAACACCGTCTTGGCACTGTAGACTCCCTCGGCAACGTGACCCAATTGGTCCATGATGTCGGCCAACGTCTTGCCCTGGGCAAGTTCGAGTCCGACGCGTCGGTTGCGTGACAAGTCTCCCGTCGAGGTGAGAACCAAATCACCCACTCCACTCAGGCCCATCAGGGTTTCACTCACCCCTCCCAATGGGATGGCCAGTCGGGTCATCTCAGCCAAGCCGCGAGTAATCAAGGCTGCTCGCGCATTCAAGCCAAGTTGCAATCCGTCGCAAATACCGGTGGCAATGGCCATGACGTTCTTAACGGCTCCACCCACCTCCACGCCAACCCAATCGGGGTTGGCGTAGATGCGCATGTTGGGCCCATGAAAAGCCTCCACCATGGCATCCGTGACCTTGGGCCGTGGAGAAGAAGCGACCAAGGCGGTGGGTTGGCCAAGAGCCACTTCCTTGGCAAAACTGGGCCCCGAGAGAACCCCACACAGTAGTTCAGGCGCCACTTGCGCTTGAACTTCGTGGGGCAAAAGTCCCATCGATGGGCCAACGGGGTTAATGTCTGAAGTCGCGACTTGGGGAGCTTCAAAACCCTTACAAAGCCAAATCACAGGCGTATCTCGAACATAGGCACGAATGGCCAACAGCATCTCGCGAAGTGCAGCGGTGGGTGTGGCCAAGACCACCAAATCTTGCTCCCTAAGCCAGTCTCCCAAGGGCTCGGCGCTCAAGGCCAAAGACTCTGGAAAGGCGATACCAGGCAAATAGCGAGCGTTGGTGCGGGACGCTTTGGCAGTCTGTACCCAAGACAAGTCTCGACTCCAGAGGGTGACAAGACTGTTTGTGGCGGCGGCCCTATCCTTGGCAGAGGGGTCATCGTGTTCGCGCTGACCCAAGGCAATGGCCAAGGCCGTTCCCCAAGCACCGGAACCCAAAATTGCCACTTTCATTGCTTCTCCTGGTCGCATGGGGTCTACCGCAGAGCGTTATCCATTGGATCCACGGTAAAGCCCATGGGCTTATGTGACCCAGAGTGATCGCGGCTCAAAAACACAATCACCAGTAAAAAAAGGAGTCCATACACCCTGACTTGCCCTCTCAAACTCCAACTCGCCTCAACAGACAAGGCGTGAAGGCACCCGATGGCTCAACGCAGGCTGCCCCAGACTTACTGTGTTGTCGTAGGGGTCGCCGTGGCTTGAGCATTTTGCTGTTGCTGCTCATACATGGCTTGGAAATTGATCTCGGCCAAGTGCACCGGCGGGAAACCAGCGCGTTGAATAACATCGGCCACGTTACCGCGCAAGTATGGGTAAACCATTTGTGGGCAAGCGATACCCACGATGCCACCGAGTTGCTCTTGCGGGACGTTTCTGATCTCGAAGATGCCAGCTTGCTTGGCCTCCACCAAAAAAACAGTTTTATCTTGAATTTTGGTGGTCACTGTAGCGGTCACGGTGATCTCGTAGACGCCTTCATTCACAGTTTCCGCACCCACTTGAAGTTGGATGTCGACCGTAGGCTGCTCTTGGGAGAGCAAAATGCCAGGGGAATTGGGTTGCTCGAGCGAAATATCTTTTAGATAAATGCGCTGAATTTGAAATACTGGCGTTGCCTCTTGGGTCATGGAAATTCCTCTGCTGATAAAAAAATGTGCTGCCATGGGCTCGCACATGAACGTACTTCCCCAGGTGATGGCCGGGCGCAGAGTCAACCACGGGCCTACCCATCACCGGGGCTCAAGGACTGATGATGTGAAGAAGGGACTTCATCGGCAAGTCCCTTCAAGCGATCAGGAGTCCTGAATTGGTTCAGATTATCACCCAAAGCGAGTCAGGCTATGGGAGACTGACAGAGAAATATTGAAAAAGGCAATTTCAACTGATGCAAAGATCCCATGCATACCAACACGGACACATTTAGAAATACAGGGGTTGAAGGGGCCCCAACATGAACTGAAGTGCCGCTTAGGCTCAGAGCTTATCAAACCGCGAGCAAAAGGGCCTTACTTCATCCTCTGAGGCCAGCCAAACTTTAAAGACTGGGTAAAGACCTATCAGTGTGCTGTACTTTAAGCCGCCAACAAGGGCGCCAAGCCACCACTGGCATCCAAAGCGAGCAAGTCATCGCAGCCCCCGACATGGGTTTCCCCAATGAAGATTTGGGGCACGGTTCTACGGCCTGTGCTTTGCATCATGACGTCGCGTGCCTCAGGATCCAAATCGACCCTCACCTCCTCAATGGACTCAACCCCTTTGGACTTTAAAAATTGCTTGGCTCGAACGCAATAGGGACAAACTGCGGTGGTGTACATTTTGACGGGGGGCATGAGAAATGGGCTCCTTCAATAAAATCAAGATTGAGTTTGAGTGGGTAGTGTCGCTTCTTTCCAAGCTTTCATCCCGCCAGACAAAGAATGGGCCTGTTCGTAGCCTAGTTTTTGGGCCACTTGTAGGCCTTTGACCGATCGCATTCCGCTCTCACAGACCAACACCAAGGGTTGAGCCTTGTTTTTGTGCACTTGAGGCAACTTAGCCTCAAGCTCGGATAAATCAACGTGCACAGATCCCGCTATTCTCTCGGCTTGGTACTCGACCATGGTGCGCACATCGATCACCACGGCGCGCTCTTTGTTCATCAACTGAACCACCAAGGAGGGCGTCAAGCCCGATTGCATCGAGCCTTGGAGGACAGGGACCAAGAGCATCGAGCCCGAAACCAAGGCCAAGGCAAATAACATCCAATTTTCGGTAATAAAGTTCAAAACATTTCCTTTGATGAAGCGATGATGACAGACAAGCATTCTAAAATCGATACCGACCTTTGTGCGAAAACTTTTTTTTAACCCTTACTGACCGGACCCTTTGACCATGTACAAACTCGTTTTGATTCGACACGGCGAATCCACTTGGAATTTAGAAAATCGCTTCACCGGCTGGACCGATGTTGACCTCACGCCTTTAGGAATTGAGCAAGCCAAGACCTGTGGAGAGATATTGTCGTCTGAAGGCTATCACTTCGATTTGGCCTACACGAGCGTTTTACAACGTGCCATTCACACCTTGTGGCATTGCCTGGACGCAATGCAGCGACCCTGGCTTCCGGTGGTGCAATCTTACCGTTTGAATGAACGTCATTATGGCGCACTCCAAGGACTCAACAAGGCCGAGACAGCCAAGAAATACGGGGATGCACAGGTTTTGGCCTGGCGCAGAAGCTACGATGTTCCGCCACCCGCGCTAGAGCCCCAAGATCCACGCTGCGAGCGCGCTGATCCACGCTACGCGCGCTTAAAGCCCGAGGAGATTCCACTCACCGAGTGCCTCAAAGACACGGTCGCTCGAGTATTACCATTCTGGCAAGAGTCTATTGCACCAGCTCTCTTGGCTGGCAAAAAGCCTCTCTTGGTGGCACATGGCAATTCAATTCGCGCATTGATCAAGTATTTGGACCAAATGAGCGACGAGGCGATCATTGAGCTCAACATTCCCAATGGCGTGCCGTTGGTTTATGAACTCGATGCACAACTCAAGCCTTTGCGCCACTATTATCTGAACGCGGCTTGAGGGCCGTCTGAGGCCTCGGGCGAAGAGAGATGAGGGAGAAGGACCCAAAGATGCCTCTAGTGGCACCAAGTGGCAGCAAGTGGCACTAAGAGGCACCTAGAGTTCCATAGAGCTCACCATTGGCCTCCAAAGCCCCTTTGAGGCTCAATATGGATCTAAGCCGCTTGTCCCTCCTCGGTGTCCATTGCCCCCGACGTTGCATTCAAGGCACACCCAAGCCCCGCCTATCAGAGCTCAAAATGTTGTCTTTACGGGGGTTTACCTGTGCCAATAGCCCCCAGTTTGCGAAGAGTCGCTTGATAAGACGATAATAGGCTTATCAAGCGTTTTAACGCTGGGCCCAAAGGCATGGTGTGCCTGAATGCCCTTTTTTCTATTTCTCCAAAACTTCAGAGGCAGCATGGGGCAAAAACTAAAAATCGCAGGTTGGTTGGCCATTGGCGCTTTGTCGGGTGCATTGACCACCATTTCCTTGGAGGGCATTGCCCGAGGCAATTTGTCCCCCTTGCCCTTGGAAGAATTGCAACAACTCTCCTCTGTCTTCACCATGATCAAGAGTGACTATGTGGAGCCCGTGGATGAGAAAAAACTCCTCACTGACGCCATTGCCGGCATGGTCGCAAGCCTTGATCCACACTCACAGTATTTTGATAAAAAAAGCTTCAAAGAGTTCCGTGAAGGGACAACGGGCCGTTTTGTGGGTGTTGGCATTGAGATCAGTACCGAAGACGGTTGGGTCAAGGTGGTGTCTCCCATCGAGGGCTCACCGGCCTACCGCGCAGGACTCAAGCCCGGGGACTTGATCACCAAAGTCGATGACACCAACGTCAAGGGCCTGAGCCTGAGCGAGGCCGTCAAAAGAATGCGCGGCGAGCCCAATACCAAGGTTGTGCTCACCATCTACCGTAAGGAAGAAAATAAAACCTTCCCGGTGACCATTATTCGCGAAGAGATCAAAACCCAAAGCGTCAAAGCCCGTCTCATTGAGCCTGGCTACGCTTGGCTCAGGCTCATACAGTTCCAGGACCGCAGTGTCGAAGATGTGGTTAAAAAACTTGAAGACCTCTACCAAGAGGACCACAATTTGAAGGGCTTGGTGCTCGATTTGAGGAACGACCCAGGCGGCTTACTGGATGCAGCGGTGGCCATCTCAGCCGCGTTCTTGCCTGACAACGTGACCATTGTCTCGACCAATGGTCAACTGGCAGAAAGTAAGTTTGTCTACAAAGCTGCCCCCGAGTTCTATCAACGCCACGCTTCAAGTGATCCAATCGCCGAGCTCACGCAAAAGACGCATGGCATATATAAAACCATCAAGATGGTGGTGTTGGTCAATGAAGGCTCTGCCTCGGCCAGCGAAATTGTGGCTGGCGCTCTACAAGACCACCACCGTGCCACGCTCTTGGGTTCACAAACCTTTGGCAAAGGCTCAGTTCAAACGGTGCGTCAACTCGGCCCCGACACCGCGCTCAAAATCACCACAGCCCGCTACTACACTCCCAGTGGTCGCTCGATCCAGGCCAAGGGCATCTTGCCTGACGTGATGGTTGACGAGACTCCCGAGGGGTCTCCATACGCTGTGCTCAGAACTCGCGAGGCTGATTTGGACAAACATTTGACCAGTGGTCAAGGCGGTGAAGTGAAGGACGCCGAACGTGAAAAAGCACGCGAAGTGGCTTTGAAGCGCTTGGAAGAAGAGTCTAAAAAACCCGTGGCTGAGCGCCGTGCGCCTGAGTATGGATCGGACAAAGACTTTCAACTCCTCCAAGCCTTGAACCAACTCAAAGGCTTGGCAGTGGTGGCGAGTAAAACTCAAACCGAACGCACAACCCCTGCGCCTGATCAGGATAATTAAGCGTCATGCGAGACGAGCAACTGCTGCGCTATTCGCGCCACATCTTGCTCCCTGAGATCGGTATTGAGGGTCAAGAGCAATTTCTTCGCTCCCATGTTCTCATTTTAGGACTGGGGGGCTTGGGTTCTCCTGCAGCGATGTACCTGGCCTCCTCTGGGGTTGGACACCTCAGTTTGGTGGACTTTGACCGTGTCGAGCTCACCAATTTACAACGCCAAATTGCACACACCCATGACCGCTTGGGCCGCACCAAGGTGGACTCTGCCAAAGAGCAACTCTTGGCACTGAACCCTGAGATCACGGTCGATATCTACGAAGAACGTGCCACACAAGAGTCACTTCACCAGTGGCTAGAAGGTGTGGACGTGGTCATTGATGCGGTGGATAACTTTCACACCCGACAACTGCTCAACCGCGCATGCCTGGCCAAATCCATTCCTTGGGTGAGCGCCGGGGCCATTGGCCTAGATGCACAAATCACCGTCTTTGATCCCAGGGATGCCAACAGTCCTTGTTACGCATGCCTATTCCCACCCGAGCCAGCGCCTCAAGAGGTGAGTTGTTCGAGCATGGGGGTGTTGGCCCCCTTGGTGGGGATCGTGGGCGCCATGCAGGCCATGGAGGCCTTGAAATTGATCGGCCTCACGGGACAGGGGCTAGTGGGTCGGCTATTGATGCTCAACGCCAAGGAGTTGCGCTTTAGTGAGATGCGCGTGAAGCGCAGCGCCCATTGTCCCGTGTGTTCTGCCCCCTGAGCTCACAGCAACCTTCAGGGCTTCACGCCCTTCCCACTTGTCTTCGCCCTAGACTTTTTTG
>DAISKH010000015.1:0-34991 GCA_036821105.1 Limnohabitans sp. | reverse complement strand
ATCTAGACGCTAGCCAACCTTAGTCTTAGAGCTTTGGCGTCGACGAAAAATAGACAGCCAGCGCCCCTGTAGACTCTTTTTTGTTAAGCATCTAGCTTATTGTTTTGCAGACCTAAATTCAATGGATTCACCGCCAAGTCAACGTGTGCGTGCTGGTGCGGCACAGGTTTACAAAACCTTATTAAACACTCTTACTTTATATTCGTATTTGCTCCAACGAAGGCGTTTACTTTAGCGTAACCTTTTGCAATCTCAAAGACACTCCTCTTTGACGAAAAAAACCCACCTGTTTGACGAGGTGGGTTAAAAAGTTCCGTGAAGAACTTGACATGAAACTGGATAAAAAATATTCAAGTAACTTTAAGAGTTGAGATCACTAGATCATCTCGCTTTACTCTTTCAAACCAAAGGGATCTCTCCCTTTGGTTTTTGTCACACGGTTGAATACTTTTATGAATCAATCCCACTGCTGCAAAGCAGCAAGATCAACGGTTGTAAGCGGACTCACCGTGTGAGGAGATATCGAGGCCTTCGCGCTCTTCTTCTTCAGTCACACGTAGACCAATCAAGAGGTCAACGATCTTGTAAGCAACCAAGGAGACCACACCAGACCACACAATGGTCGTCACAACGGCTTGGAACTGGACCCAAACTTGAGAAGCAATGGAGTAGTCGGGTGACGCTGCATTGGCAACATAGTCATAGATACCCACACCGCCCAATGAAGGCGCAGCAAACACACCCGTGAGCAAGGCACCCAAGATACCGCCCACGCCGTGGACACCAAAGACATCCAATGAGTCATCAGCACCCAAGATGCTCTTCAAGCCACTCACACCCCACAAGCAGAAGAAGCCTGCCAAGACGCCGATCACAATAGCGCCCAAAGGTCCAACATATCCGCAAGCAGGCGTAATGGCAACCAAACCGGCAACTGCACCCGATGCTGCACCCAACATGGATGCTTTGCCTTTACCCAAAGCCTCTGCCGTGATCCAGGCCAACGTTGCAGCAGCAGTTGCCACCAATGTATTCATGAATGCCAGTGCGGCCATGCCATTGGCTTCCAAATTGGAGCCGGCATTGAAACCAAACCAACCCACCCACAATAAAGATGCACCGACCATGGTCAATGTCAAGCTGTGTGGGGCCATGGACTCTTTGCCGTATCCGGTTCTTTTGCCAATCATGAAGGCACCGACCAAGCCAGCCATGGCTGCATTGATATGAACAACAGTTCCGCCCGCAAAATCCAATGCCCCTTTGGCCCACAACCATCCAGCATTGGCGGTCACAGTCTCGAGAGTTTTAGCGTCCGTAATCGCATCAGGGCCGTCCCAGTACCACACCATGTGAGCCACAGGCATGTAGCTGAAAGTGAACCACAATGCGCAAAAGAGCAACACAGCTGAGAACTTAACGCGCTCAGCAAAGGAGCCCACGATCAAAGTGCAGGTGATCGCTGCAAACGTTGCTTGGAACGCTGCAAATGTGTACTCAGGAATGACCACACCCTTACTAAAGGTCGCCGCCACAGAGTCGGGCGTAATCCCAAAGAAAAAGATCTTGTCAAACGAGCCAATGAATGGATTGCCTGCCGTGAATGCGCCAGAGTAGCCATAAATGAGCCAAAGCACATAAATGAGCGATGTCACCACAAACACCTGCATCAACACTGACAACATGTTCTTGCTGCGAACCAAACCGCCGTAGAACAAGGCCAAGCCAGGGATGGTCATCAAAATAACCAATGCTGTAGCCACAATCATCCATGCAGTGTCGCCCTTATTAGGAACGGGTGCAGGGGCTGCAGCGGGCGCAGCATCAGCCGCAGGGGCGGCGGCGGGAGCAGCCGCTGTGGCTGCTGCGGGCGCGGCCGGAGGCGTATCCGCCATGGCAGCAACACTGCCCATGATCAAGCTCAGACCGAGCAAGAATGAAGATAGAAGTTTTTTCATAATGGTTCTTTCTTGTTATTGAAGGTTCACAGCGCTTCTTGCCCTGTTTCACCGGTTCGAATGCGAACAACCTGCTCAAGGTCGTAGACAAAGATTTTGCCGTCACCGATTTTTCCGGTACGAGCAGATGCTTCGATGGCTTCAATGGCGCGCTCCAAGAGCTCTGAGGCCACGGCTGCTTCGATTTTGACTTTGGGTAAAAAGTCAACAACATATTCAGCACCACGGTACAACTCGGTGTGTCCCTTTTGGCGGCCAAATCCCTTGACCTCTGTTACTGTGATGCCTTGAACGCCAATGGCGGACAATGCTTCACGAACTTCGTCAAGCTTGAAGGGTTTGATGATCGCTGTAATCAATTTCATATGATTTCCTTGAGTTAGAGGGTGAGGGTCTTAAAAGGTTTTTTTAATGCCCAATACCAAGTTGGCAGCACCCAAATCTTTGGTGCCTGAACCGGGAAGAACGTAGGCTGCGCCCTGACGAGTTTTAAAGTTGGTCCCCAAGACCGTCGCACTCAACGCCAAACCATCTCCCATGTCTTTATTCAAGGCCAAAGAGTAATCGTCGTAGCTTGCAGGGTTGTGAGCCACATATTGGTCACCAATGTGTGGCACCAACGTTAAGCCATCACCCAAATCAAAGGTATAGCTCAAATCCAAATAGCGACTGCCTTTACTGTTCATGTAACCAAACAAATTGGTTGTGCTGTCTGAAATCTTGGCAGTGAACGCCCCCGTGGTCAAAGCCAAGTACACCTCGAAGGTATTGGCATTGACAGCACCTGGCACCACATTCAAGGTGTTGCCAGCATAGTAATACTCTAGGCCACCCACATCGAACGACACCGCATCGTTCAAAGCACCACGGTAACCACCGTAAATATCCCATTCAACTGGACCCTTGGCACTGCCTTTGGGGTCGGAGTCTTTGATCCATGAAATGCTTGATAACCAAGTGCCGACATATGCACCGCTCTTGTCTGTGTAATCAACACCGCCTTGCAACGCAGGCTTCACGGCTGACTGTGAAATACCACGGTAACGGTACTCACTCACTGCACCCACATTGAATGCGAGGACATCCTCTGGCGCAGGGGCTTCAGCGGGGGCCGCAGTTTGTGCAAACGCTGCTGCTGTGCTGAGCAGTGCTGCGGACATGATGATTTTTTTCATTTGCATGGGTCAACTCCTTATATTGGTGTTAACCCCTTGCACAGTCCGTGCCACGCTGACCGCATCAAAAGATCGCTGAAAATGTTCGATTTTGGTGCGTTCAAATGTTTCCCATCAACCACGCATCAAATTGGTGCATCAAAAGAGTTATGTCAGTCCGCAACTTGGTGCACCAAATTCGTGCTGTCGCTTGCGTCGCGAAGACGACCGGAAAGCCAAACCCAGGGTTAATTGATCGCCTTCGAGACGACATTGGGCTTGGCTTAGTGCTCCATTATGCTAAGTTGGGGCCTAAAAACCGAGCGGATACCTCGCGAGGAACCCCTTGGCGTTGGGAGAGATCTTCAATTTGATCCTCACCAATGGTGCCCACATTAAAATATTTTGCCTGTGGATGGGCCAAATAAAAACCACAAATGCTCGATGCTGGGCTCATGGCCAAACTTGAAGTGAGCGCCATGCCAATTTCGGACAAAGGCAAGACCTCAAATATATTGGACTTGATGGCGTGGTCTGGGCAGGCCGGATAGCCGGGGGCTGGGCGTATGCCCTGGTACTGCTCATGGAGCAATGCATCGAGCCCCAAATTTTCGTCTGGACAATAGCCCCACCAGTCTTTTCTAACGCGTTCATGCAAAAATTCTGCGTAAGCCTCGGCCAATCGGTCTGCCAAAGCCTTGAGCATGATGGCGTTGTAGTCATCTTGCTGGTGCATAAATTCATCCTCTTTGACTTGCACGCCTTCTCCCGTGCTTAAGGCAAAAAGTCCCACATAATCCTTCAAGCCAATGGGTGCTACAAAGTCGGACAAACAACGGTTAGGACGGCCAGGCGCTTTGGCCGTTTGTTGCCTAAGTCCTCGCCAAACGAAGAGCTCACGCTCTCGGGACTCATCGGCCCAGACCACAATGTCGTCTCCCCTTGAGTTGGCTGGATAAAAAGCAACCACCGCATGGGCACTGAGCCACTTGGAGTTCACCAAGCGCTCAAGCATGGCTTGACCGTCTTCAAGAAGCTTGCGAGCGGCCTCACCCACCACCTCATCGTTCAATATTTTTGGATAAGGTCCAGACAAATCCCACGTTTGAAAAAAAGGACCCCAGTCGATGTAAGGCACCAGCGCCGACAGATCTTGCTTTTTAAGCATTCTCTGGCCAATAAATTTGGGCGGTTTGGCCTCAAAACTTGACCAGTCCAGTTGCAATGCATTCGCGCGCGCTTGGGCCAAGCTGACCAACGCGGGGCGTTTCTTTTGCTCGTGTTGACGCCGGACTTGGTCATAGTCGAGTTCAACGGCCTTGATGTAGTCCTCTCGTGAGTCGGACAGCAATCCTTGAAGCACGCCCACACTCCTAGAGGCATCGGGTACGTACACCACGGGTGCATCGTAGTGGGGAGAGATTTTAACGGCCGTGTGAACCCTCGACGTGGTGGCTCCACCAATCAAAAGTGGAATTTTTCGGGACGCAAAATAGTCATCCCTTTGCATCTCTTTGGCCACCGTTTGCATCTCCTCCAAACTCGGCGTGATAAGGCCCGAGAGCCCGATTGCATCGGCTTTTTCCTCTTTAGCTTTTGCCAAAATGTCTTGCCATGGCACCATCACGCCCATGTTAAAGACTTCAAAATTGTTGCACTGCAAGACCACGGTCACAATATTTTTACCAATGTCGTGAACATCGCCTTTAACGGTAGCCATGATGATGCGCCCTTTGCTGCGCGTGACCTCACCAGCCGCTTCTTGGATGCGCTTTTCCTCTTCTATATAAGGGATGAGCTGAGCTACCGCTTGTTTCATCACGCGTGCACTCTTGACCACTTGAGGCAAAAACATCTTGCCTTGCCCAAATAAATCACCCACCACGCCCATACCGTCCATCAACGGCCCCTCAATCACGCTCAAAGCGCGTTGTCCTGCTGCTTTATAGACCTCGTATGCCTCTTGTGTATCTTCGACAATGAACTCATTCAAGCCATGAACCAATGCATGGGTGAGACGCTCTTGAACGGTTTTGGGGTGTTCTGGTGTACCTCGCCAGGCATTCAAGATGCCTGTGTCGTTGACTTGTCCTTTGACGGACTCTGCCACATCAATCAATCGTTGAGTCGCGTCTTCGCGCCGATTGAGCACCACGTCCTCAACTCGCTCTTTGAGTTCCGGCTCTAAGTCATCGTAGACTCCAATCATGCCTGCATTGACAATGCCCATGTCCATGCCCGCTTTGATCGCGTGGTACAAAAATACAGTGTGTATGGCCTCCCTCACAGGCTCATTGCCTCGAAAGCTAAAAGAGACATTGGAGACACCCCCTGAGACCTTGGCCCCTGGTAAATTGGCTTTGATCCAACGGGTGGCCTCTATAAAATCAACCGCATAGTTGTTGTGTTCTTCAATGCCTGTTGCAATTGCAAAAATATTGGGATCAAAAATAATGTCGCTGGCTTGCATACCGACGTCATGCACCAAAATATCGTAGGCTTTGGCGCATATTTCTATTTTTCTTTGATACGTGTCGGCTTGTCCTTTTTCATCGAAAGCCATCACCACCACGGCTGCACCATAGCGTTTGATGAGTTTGGCTTGCCGCACAAACTCCTCCACTCCTTCTTTCATGGAGATGGAGTTCACGATCGGTCGACCTTGTACACACCTTAAACCCGCTTCAATGACGCTCCATTTGGAGCTATCAATCATGAAGGGTACGCGGGCAATGTCGGGCTCTGAGGCCATGAGGTTCAAAAAGCGCGTCATTGCCTCTTGACTGTCCAGCATCGCCTCATCCATGTTCACATCGATGATTTGTGCACCATTCTCGACTTGTTGACGGGCAACGGCCAAGGCCTTTTCATAGTCGCCACTCAAAATCATCTTGGCAAAGGCTTTGGAGCCCGTTACATTGGTGCGTTCACCAACATTTACGAACAAACTCTCGTTAGAGATCTCCAAAGGCTCAAGGCCCGCCAAACGCAAAACCCCATCGGAAATGGGCGACTTGGTGCGAGGTTGGTTTTGATGTGAAACGTGCGAATGCACGTTCAAGCGCTTCAAGTCCGCATCGTGACTTGAGGGTTCAGTCGGAGTCATACTACTCACCCGTTTTTATTGTCAGGTGAGCGCAGTTAAAACAAAAATCACCCCAAGCCTGACCCCTGTTTCTAGAACCTATTTCTAGAACTGAGGCTGCAACGCTCCTTGGCGGTGGGGGTATTTTAAATCAAAAATAACCTCCAAGATTACCTCCAAGATCAGGGGCTCTATAAGGGGCTAGAAAAGACGTTGCCTTGGCCTCAATCCTTACGAAACAGTGCTCTTGGGGCTTGGCCCTCCATCACTTTGCCTATTTCAAACAAATGCTGCGGGGTGGTCCCACAGCAACCGCCCACAATATTGACCAATCCTTGCTTGGCAAACTCATGCAACAATGCACTCGTGACCTCTGGTGTCTCATCAAAACCGGTCTCGCTCATCGGATTGGGCAGCCCCGCATTGGGGTAACAACAAATATAGGTATCAGGTGCTGCTTGGGACAACTCTTGCAGATAGGGCCTCATAAGCGCTGCACCGAGTGCACAATTCAAACCCACCGCCAAGGGCTTGGCATGTCGAACACTTAACCAAAAAGCACTCACCGTTTGACCCGACAAAATTCGTCCCGAAGCATCCGTCACGGTTCCAGAAATGATCAACGGTAAACGTTGCTCAGTTTGCTCCATATACTCATCAATGGCAAACAATGCCGCTTTGGCATTGAGCGTGTCAAAGATCGTCTCCAAAATCAATCCATCCACCCCACTCTCAACGAGCGCGCTCACTTGCTCAAAGTAGGACTGGCGTAGCGTCTCGAAATCCACGTTTCTTGCGCCTGGATCGGCCACATCTGGGCTAATACTGGCAGTCTTGGGGGTCGGGCCCAATGCTCCAAAAACAAACCTGGGATGATCCGGCGTACTCAACCGGTCCCGTACCCTGCAAGCCAATTGGGCACCCGCCGTATTCATCTCATAGGCCAAATCGGCCAGACCATAGTCTTGCTGCGCAATTCGCGTGGCCCCAAACGTGTTGGTCTCAATGATATCCACACCACTGTTTAAAAACCGCTCATGAATGTCTTCAATCAATTGCGGGGCCGTCAAATTCAACAACTCATTGTTGCCTTGAACACTTTGGTGCAGATCCTTAAAGCGCTCACCGCGGTAGAGAGCTTCGCTTAACTTTAAGAGTTGAATCTGAGTGCCCATGGCACCGTCGAGCAGCACAATGCGATGGGACAATAAGTCAACGAGCTCCCCCCCTCGGGTGTAGAGCTCAGCGCTGGGGATAGAAGATAGAGTAGTAGTCACGCAGGGATTCCCAAAATTCGCAGCACCCAAACTCTTATGATCCAGGGTGTTGAGATGTCTGTCTGCATTGTAGTTCCTGGTTTTTTTCTGTCCCCATCCTCTTTACAAGACCGAGGATGACAACACCCCCGAAAAAGTAATACAAAAGATCGGCTTTTAAGGGCAATCGTTGTGTTCTGCTCCTTTTTGGGGGCGCTTGACAATCCCATGACAGCTCAAAAACGATATAATTTCTCACCCATTTAAGGATAAACAACCATGTCTAATACACCTGCTGATCACAACACCCCTGTTGATATGGTCGATAGCATCGTACCCATGATGCCCATTATTTTGCCCGTCGGTGGTGCCATTTTGATTTTCTTGCTCGCTTTCATTGCTGTTTTCATGGCTTAAGTGGGTTTTTGAAGTATCAAGCACTTCATAGCCATGACCCGAGGGTGGCTTTTTTAATCATCTCATCCTCTCGTGTCTTCGCTCCATCGATTTCCCTCTTGTGAAATTTTTATTAAAACACTAGAGTTTGTTATATTTTCCTTTGTGATGATTTGATGTCACGACAGACTTGGGTCTTTCCTACCTCAACACCCATTCACAAACTCAATGATTAGGAGTTTGCCGACTCATCTCATTACAGGTTTTGGTTCATTAAGGACAACAGCGAGTTGAGCGCAAAGGGACGTGACGTCTCCATGAAGCCATGCTCGCTGGTGTCCTTAATCAATTAGACCAGGAGAACCTCTCATGAATGCACCCACACATCAAGGCTTTGAAGTCAATGCCCCAAGCTTTGTTCAACACCCCAAGCTGATCGCTTGGGTGAGTGAGATGGCGGCCTTGTGCAAACCCACGCAAGTGGTTTGGTGCGATGGTAGCCAAGAAGAGTACGACCGACTGTGCGAACAGCTCGTTCAAGCTGGCACCTTTAAGCGTTTAAATCCTGCCAAGCGCAAAAACTCCTACTTGGCCTGTTCAGATCCCAGCGATGTGGCGCGGGTTGAGGACCGCACTTATATCTGCTCTGAGCGTCAAGAAGACGCCGGTCCCACCAACAACTGGTGTGCTCCCCAAGAGATGAGAAATACCCTACAGCCTTTATTTGACGGCTGCATGGCGGGTCGTACCATGTATGTGGTTCCCTATTCGATGGGCCCTTTGGGTAGCCCCATTGCTCACATTGGCGTAGAGCTCTCTGATAGTGCGTATGTGGCTGTGAACATGCGTTTAATGACTCGTATGGGTCGTGCAGTTTATGATGTTTTGGGTAACTCTGGAGCGTTTGTCCCTTGTATACACACGGTGGGTGCACCGCTAAAGCCTGGCCAAAAAGATGTGACCTGGCCTTGTAATGCCACCAAATACATTGTTCATTACCCAGAAACACGTGAGATTTGGTCCTACGGTTCTGGTTATGGTGGAAATGCTTTGCTGGGTAAAAAGTGCTTTGCTCTTCGCATTGCCTCCAATATGGGACGAGATGAGGGCTGGCTCGCCGAGCACATGCTCATCTTGGGTGTGACACAACCCAATGGCAAGAAGTTCCATGTCGCTGCTGCATTCCCCAGCGCCTGCGGCAAAACCAATTTCGCCATGTTAATTCCTCCAGAAGGTTTTAACGGCTGGCAGGTCACCACTATAGGGGACGACATCGCGTGGATCAAACCCGGACAAGATGGCCGCCTCTATGCCATCAATCCAGAGGCTGGCTATTTTGGTGTTGCTCCTGGCACCAATACCCTCACCAATCCCAATTGCATGGCTAGCTTGCATCATGATGTGATTTTTACCAATGTTGCCTTGACCGATGATGGCGACGTCTGGTGGGAAGGCATGGGGGATGCACCTGCGCATTGCATCGACTGGCAAGGCCATGATTGGACCCCACAAATTGCCAAAGAAACTGGCGCCAAAGCAGCCCATCCCAATGCAAGGTTCACCGTTGCGGCCACCAACAACCCCGCCATCGATGCGGCATGGGATGACCCCAAGGGTGTGGCGATTGATGCGTTTATTTTTGGTGGACGCCGCTCAAGCACCGTGCCTTTGGTCACCGAGGCTCGAAACTGGGTCGAAGGTGTCTACATGGCTGCCACCATGGGTTCTGAGACCACGGCCGCAGCCACCGGTGCTCAAGGGGTTGTAAGACGCGACCCCTTTGCCATGTTGCCTTTCACCGGCTACAACATGAGCGACTACTTCCAACACTGGCTCAACTTGGGCGACAAGCTCTCCAAAACCGGCGCTAAATTACCTAAAATTTTCACCACCAATTGGTTTCAAAAGGGCGCCGACGGCAAATTTGTTTGGCCAGGCTATGGTGAGAATATGCGTGTGCTCAAATGGATGATCGACCGCATTGAAAACAACGTGAGCGGCCAAGAGCACCTCTTTGGTTTGAGCCCGTCTTATCAAGAAATGAATTGGTCAGGATTGGCATTTACAGAACAACAATTCAAAGAAGTCACCCACATTGATAAAAAAGCTTGGGGCGCTGAGATTGAATTGCACAAAGAACTGTTTAACCAACTTTCTTATCACTTGCCTGCAGAATTAAAGAAAGCTCAAGCCGAACTCGAGCAACGACTTGCGTTGGTTTAATGGTATAGATGTAACTGCATGGGCCTGAACTTGGCCTATTGATTGAGGCCGTTGGGCTCAAAAAAATCCCCCTCTGCATGACTGCATTGGGGGATTTTTTTTAGTTGCTTTTTGCTATTTGCTAGAGCAAATTAAAACCAGCGGTACTCGTTATTTTGCAGCCCGCTGCATGGCGCAACGAAGCTCTGACATCAAACGAGGATCGTGCTGGGCGACCTCCCACATGCGTTGATCTTGCTCTTTAGAGTGACGCGCCTCTTTCCACTGGCTCCATTGAGCAGACACACCCTCCACAAAAGCTTTGATCGGCTGAGCAAAAATAGCCAAGATTGAAAAAGCGACCACCCAGAGCGCAATCCAAGCCATGAGCAAGTGGCCATCGGTCCAGGTTTCAATCACCTCATTGGCCACCACCATCATGGTGGCAACAATCGCAGCCAACAAAAATGTCGCCACGCCTCTAGCGCTGTCGATATAGGAGGCGGTCCTTTGTGCCGCTTGCACAACTCGCTCCAAACGGCCCACGCCTGGATGTGATTGTGAAAAATGTGGATTCATAAAGCTGATCATGCTGTTTTCCTTTTAAAGTCGAGTGCAACAAAATCACTGCATGACGGTATATTAGGGTTTTTACTAGTATTTTTCAACTTTATTTTGTTAATATGATTCATTCATGATATGAATATATAGACTAATACCCATGGCGATCAATTTTCGACAGCTCGATTTGAACCTTCTGCGTGTATTTGACGCCATCATGTCTGAAAAAAGTCTCACACGTGCCGCCAACGTGTTGTCCTTGACACAGCCGGCGGTGAGCAACGCCTTGAGAAGACTGCGAGAACACCTGAGCGACCCATTGCTCAAGCGCTCAGGCCAAGCGCTTGAGCCCACCGCGCTAGCGCGAGAGCTCTGGCCACAAGTGCGCTCGGCTCTCAAACAACTCGAGACGGCCATCAACCCCGAAGATTTTGACCCTTTGAACACTCAACAAGCTTTCATTGTTGCCATGGCTGACGCAACAGCAGCAGAGTTGATTCCAGGCTTGTCGAAAATTCTTGAGTTGGAGGCGCCCCATGCGAGCCTCAGAGTCATCCCCCTCACCACACGCGACCCCAGAAAACTGCTGATCCAAGAGGATGCTGACATGGCTGTGGGCTATTTCCCCTCAGTCATCGCTGACCTTACGGCCCAAGCTCAAGTGGGCGAGTCTTTGAGCTTTTCGCATGAACGTCTATTTGAAGGCGAGTACGTCTGCGTGATGCGCCGTCTTCACCCTTTGAGCATAAAACCAATGTCCTTGGATGATTTTTGCGCTGCACGTCACATGCTGGTGAGCTTCTCGGGAAGGCCCTTTGGCTTTGTCGACCAAGCGTTGGCCTCGCTAGGTCGGGAGCGCCGAGTGGTGGTGACGGTCAACCAATTCTCTACAGCAGGTCGTGTGGTGCTCAACTCCAACTTGATCACCGTTTTGCCCAAACATTTTGTCCGCGTAGCGGGGCTTGAAGAACAATTGTGTGTTCAATCCTTACCGCTAGAGGTTTCACCGGTACACATTGATT
The DNA here is from genome assembly GCA_036821105.1 of Limnohabitans sp. Classification (GTDB taxonomy): domain Bacteria; phylum Pseudomonadota; class Gammaproteobacteria; order Burkholderiales; family Burkholderiaceae_C; genus Limnohabitans. Next base: position 23,357 of record DAISKH010000015.1, on the reverse strand, counting down.
TGTTGTGGTTTAACCAAGGTCGCTCAAACAACGCGCACGCTTGGCTCAAAGACGCCATGAAGCGTTCCGCATTAGAAGCCATGGGTCGCTTTTAGCCGTTCATTAGGCGGCTAGGTGATCCCAAATGACTCCTCCGCCCAAACACACTTCGTTGTGATAAAGCACCACCGATTGTCCCGGTGTGACTGCCCACTGATCAGCTTCAAAACTCAACGTCAACTCATCTTGTAAGGCTAGGGTATCGTCTTCGATTGCAAAACAATGGGCATCTTGTTGTCGATAGCGCGTTTTGGCTGTAAGCGCATTGTGTTGGCCTAAGCGCTTGAAATCAGGCCTCTCCCCACTCACCCAACTGAGATCCTTGGCCAATAATTGCCGGCTCAATAATGCGGGATGATCATGCCCTTGAACCGCCACCAACGTATTTCTCGGCAAGTCTTTAGCGGCCACAAACCACGGCTCGTGGTGTTCTGTTGGCAAAGGGGAGACTTGGGTGAGACCCCCTTTTTTTGAAGTGACTGCAGCTTTTTGAATACCGCCAATCCCTAGCCCTTGGCGTTGTCCCAACGTGTAAAAACTCAAGCCCACGTGTTGACCCAAGACTCGGCCCTCTAAGTCTTTGATCGGCCCGGGCTGATGCGCAATGTATTGGTTTAAAAATGCGCGAAACGGCCTCTCACCAATAAAACAAATACCCGTTGAATCTTTCTTTTTTGCATTGGGTAAGCCCAAACTCAGTGCCAAAGCCCTGAGCTCCGTTTTGTGCATCTCGCCCACTGGAAACAAGGTCTTTGACAGCTGCGCCTGGGTTAACCGATGCAAGAAGTAACTTTGATCCTTGCTCGCGTCTACACCTCGCAAAAGCTCAAATTGTGTTCCAACTTGTCGCACTCGAGCGTAATGACCCGTGGCTATTTTTTCTGCCCCAAGCCGTAAAGCATGATCTAAGAAAGCCTTGAATTTAATTTCCGCGTTGCACAGCACATCCGGATTGGGGGTTCGTCCAGCTTGATACTCTTTCAAAAACTCAGCAAAAACGCGATCTTTGTAGTCTTTGGCAAAATTAACAAACTCAAGCTCAATGCCCAACACGTCTGCCACCGCAGCTGCGTCGACAAAGTCCTCATTGGCCGAGCAATATCCTTGGTCATCATCGTCCTCCCAATTCTTCATGAAGATGGCATGGACCTCATGACCTTGGGATTTGAGAAGCCATGCGGCAACCGCCGAATCAACTCCACCACTCAATCCAACCACGACGCGCATGACCACTCTCCCTTAAAGCAAGGCAATGCTTGGTAGTGAAGAATAAGGAGGTTGCATCGCTTGATAGAGTTCGTCAGTTGGCAAAGGCGGAGATGCCTGTTTGAGCACGCCCCAAAATCAACGCATGCACATCATGCGTTCCCTCATAAGTATTCACGACCTCCAAGTTCACCAAGTGTCGGGCTACACCGAACTCATCACTGATCCCGTTGCCTCCCAACATGTCTCTCGCCATCCTGGCAATGTCTAACGCCTTGCCGCATGAGTTGCGCTTCAAGATAGAGGTGATCTCAACCGAATCAATACCCTCATCCTTCATGCGCCCCAAGCGCAAACACCCTAAGAGACCTAAAGAAATTTCCGTTTGCATATCGGCCAGTTTCTTTTGAATGAGTTGGTTTGCCGCCAAAGGGCGTCCAAATTGCTTGCGATCCAATGTGTACTGTCTGGCCGTGTGCCAACAAAACTCAGCCGCTCCCAATGCTCCCCAAGCGATACCGTAACGAGCACTGTTTAAACAGGTAAAAGGACCCTTCAATCCCGTGACTTCGGGGAACATGTTTTCTTTGGGGACAAAGACCTCGTTCATGACGATTTCGCCGGTGATGGAAGCTTTCAATCCGACTTTGCCGTGAATGGCCGGCGCACTCAAGCCCGCCATGCCTTTTTCTAAAATGAAGCCACGAATGGGCCCGACCTGTCCTGAGGCGCTGACCTCTTTGGCCCAGACCACGAAGACATCCGCAATGGGACTATTGGTGATCCAAATTTTGTTACCCGTGAGTTTGAAACCACCGGGAACCTCTTGTGCTCGGGAGCTCATACTGGCGGGATCTGAGCCATGATCTGGCTCAGTCAAGCCAAAGCAGCCAATCCACTCTCCGGTGGCCAATTTGGGTAGATATTTTTCTTTTTGTGCCTCCGTTCCAAAGGCATTAATGGGCACCATGACCAAGGAGGATTGAACGCTCATCATGGAGCGATAACCTGAGTCAACACGCTCGACTTCTCGGGCAATCAAACCGTAGTCGACATAACTAAGTCCTGCTCCGCCGTATTGCGTCGGAATGGTGGGTCCCAACAATCCAAGCTCACCCATTTCTCTAAAAATGCTGGCATCCATAGTCTCATGGCGAAAGGCCTGCGTGACACGAGGTTGCAAACGATTTTGAGCATAGTCATGGGCAGCCTCCTTGATCATTCGTTCTTGATCGGACAATTGATCATTCATCAAAAAGGGGTCTTGCCATTGAAAGGGAACTCGTGCCATGTTGCTGATCCTGTGGGTGTGTGAAAAAGAAGAAACGCGTGACCAAATTTTGAGTGGGTACTTTAACTCTTCACCTGATAAGTTAAGGCGTTAAGACTGATTGCAATAAGCGGTCTGATCATCCAAACATTGCAATTGCAGTTTACAACACCTCTCTCAAGTCTTGATTCAAAACACGGGTCGACTGCGTTGGGCTTTATTTTGCGACATCATTTTCTTGTTTTTTAAACGCTTTTCCTTCTCACGTTTTGGGAGTTTGGTGCGCTTTCTGATGATGGGTTCATCTTGAACGCTCTCGATTAACTCATAAAGACGGTTAAGCGCCAACAAGCGGTTCATGTCCTGACTTCTCGTACTCTGAGATTTTAAGACAATCACACCTTGTGCATTGATGCGTCGATCGGATAAGCCTTTTAATCGGACTTTGATCCTCTCATCCAAACTAGAGGCTTCAATATCAAAGCGCAAATGGATGGCGCTTGATACTTTATTGACGTGTTGACCCCCGGCGCCTTGTGCGCGAATGGCGGTCATTTGCACTTCAGATTCTTTGACTTGATTTGACACAACCGTAGCCCAATGATTGCAGATAAGAGGTACACTGAATTTTCCATCACTTCAGGAGTTAGCCATGGCCAAGGGACAACAAAAAACAAACAAAGAACAAAAAAAACCCAAAAAAGATCAATCAGCCCCCAAAGCTCTCAGTAGTGAGCCGATACGAACTTCTGTTGTGACCTCTATCATCCCCAAAGGTAAAATCAAAAAACTGGGTCAATGAAGCAAACACTCTGAGTATGCACTTGAGCTTTAATTGAGTTAGACAATCATGTTGTCTTTTGATGGAGATTGCCACCATGAGCTTTTGGAAAAAACCCCTGTCTCTGGATGAACTCACCCGAATGAACAAAGGCACTGCTGCCGAGCATTTGGGTATTGAGTTCTTAGACATTGGAGAGAAAACCATCACCGCTCGCTTGCCCGTTGACTCGCGCACACGGCAGCCTTTTGGTGTTATTCATGGGGGCGTGAATGTTGTATTGGCAGAGACATTGGGCTCTTGCGCGGCTTACCACGCGAGTCCCTTGGGTTTTCACTGCGTAGGACTGGATATCAATGCCAACCACATGGCGGCTGTAAGAACTGGATTTGTCACGGGTGTGACGTATCCCTTGCATGTTGGGGGCTCCACACACGTGTGGGCTATTGATCTGAAAGACGACCACGGAAAACTCACCTGTGTCTCGCGTTTGACCGTGGCTATATTGCGTGACAAGTCCCCAAGCTGAGCCGCTTACACTTGAGCGCTTGTGATCATCAAGCTTGAAGGACAGACACCTCTTAATCTAGAGAGGTTGTACCTTTGAGTTGTTGAATCAATGTGGTGATCTCATCAATAGAGCCAAATTGAATAATCAACTCTCCCATTTCCTCTGTTTTACCAAAACGCTTCACTCTTTTTTTAATCCGGATATCGACTTGGGCCGTGAGTAAATCGGACAACTCTTCTTCTACTCGCTTGAGATCTCGGGATTTTTCTTTTTTAGGTTTGGTGGCGACCAACTCAAATTCGGCGCCAATTTTTTTGACCAGCTTTTCTGCCTCTCTCACGGATATTTTTTTACTGGCAATTTGATGCGCTGTGCTCACTTGCGTCGCACGGTCTAAACTCAGCAGCGCTCTGGCATGCCCCATGTCCAAATCACCGGCCATCAAGAGAGCTTGTACGGGTTCAGCCAAATTCAATAAACGCAATAAATTCGATGCAGCACTTCTCGATCGACCAACAGCTTGTGCTGCCTCTTCATGGGTCAAACCAAACTCCTTGACCAAGCGTTGTAAGCCGTGAGCTTCTTCCAGTGGGTTTAAATCTTCACGTTGAATATTTTCAATCAAAGCCATCGCGGCCGCGGCCTCATTGGCCACATCACGAACCAAGACAGGAACACTCAATAATCCCGCCAAGCCACTTGCTCTGAACCTTCTCTCGCCAGCAATGATTTCATACTTACCGGCATTCTCTCCCTCATGCAAAGGCCTGACCAAAATGGGCTGCATGACGCCTTGCGCTTTAATGCTTTCGGCCAATTCGTACAAGGCTCCTTCATCCATTCTCGTTCTTGGCTGATAGATGCCAGGAACCAGTTGGGTTAAAAGAAGTTGATTGGGTTGATCCCCTCCAGGCGTTGTTGCCTGTGATGAGGTGCTGGGTGCCGTTGGCCCCAAAAGAGATTCAAGCCCACGACCAAGGCGATTGGGTTTTTTTGTAGCCATTGTTTTTCTTACTTTGTAACGGTTGTTTTTAGTTTTGCGCCATGACGCCAATGATCAAGGACACCATTTATAAAACTTATGTATTAATTGTGGTTCAAAGTTTTTTGATTCTATCGATCATCTCTTGTGCAAAACTAATGAAGGCCAAACTGCCTTTAGCGGAAGGATCATAAACAACTCCTGGCAAACCGAAACTAGGGGCTTCTGCCAAGCGAACATTTCTTGGAATCACAGCATTAAAAACCTTATCGGAAAAGTGTGCCTTCAACTGATCGCTCACCTGAACTTGAAGACTTACTCGAGGATCAAACATGACTCGAAGCAAGCCAATGATTTTGAGTTCTTTGTTCAAGTTGGCGTGAACTTGTTTGATGGTATTGACCAGATCCGTTAGCCCCTCTAGCGCAAAGTACTCGCATTGCATGGGAACAATAACTCCATTAGCACTGCACAAGCCATTCAAGGTCAACAAAGACAATGAAGGCGGACAGTCAATCAAGATAAAGTCATACTCTTTTTCCACCAAGGCCAAGGCCTCTTTGAGCCTTTTTTCTCGTCTGGGCATATTGACCAACTCTAGCTCCGCTCCAGCGAGCTCTCGTGATGCACCCAAAACATCATACCTTGGGTGCTTTTGATATTGCTGCCCTTCCCCCCAAAAGCTTTTCGTTCTCGCAAGAGCCACCTCAACTGACTCCAGCAAGACTTCATAAACACTGAGTTCCATCTGGCGTTTATCCACTCCTGAACCCATGGTGGCATTTCCCTGTGGGTCCAAATCGACCAACAAGACCCGTTGACCCAAACCAGCCAAGCCGGCACACAAATTGACCGTGGTCGTGGTCTTGCCCACGCCACCTTTTTGATTCGCAACACAAAATATGTGAGCCATGATTACTCTCTTTAATAACCTGAAAACCTGGGCCAAACCCACTTAGAAACCGTTGTCAAATCAACAAAATGATGAGGGGAAATTTGAACTACTTAACACTGTTTCCATTGACCGAGTCAAACCGGCAAGTCGCCTGATCGCGATTTCTTGCCCAGTCGAACCAACGGGGAGGTAGAGTTTAACCGCTTTCGTGACGAGGAAGCCCAAAGCCTTGTCCCCTATCTATCCCCAAGCCACCCGCAAGCTAAACTCAAACTAAACTCTTGGCCGACACAAAGAAAGGTGAAGCTGAAACCCATTGCAAGTTTCACGTGAAACAATACTGCCTAACAACCCTTTTAATAATTACAACACCGACAGCCGTCTCAACCAAACGATGCAACGCTTTGCATTTAAGCCTGGCACCAACAATGGTTCCACGTGAAACACCTGAGCAAGTTGCGCGACCTGAGTCAGTTCCTCTTCCGTAATTTGTGCCTTCATGGCCATCCACTGTGTATCAGGCTTAGAGAGATGAAGTGTACAGGTGAGGAAATCCGTCAAACTTGAGAAGGCACGAGAAGTAATCACGTCAAAGGTAGTTGTCAAAGACTCTACCCTGGCGTGAACAGCCTTAAGATTGGGCAACTGCAAAGTAAGTGCAACCTGGTTTACGAAGGCTACTTTTTTGCCGACGGCATCGACACATGTAACCGACAAATGAGGGCACATCAAAGCCAAAATGACCCCTGGTAATCCGGCACCAGATCCCACATCCAATAGTGTTTTGGCTTCAGGACAAGACTTAAACAAGGGCTGGACAACAGACAAAGAATCTAACAAATGATGGGTCAACATCATGGCGGGGTCTCGAATCGATGTAAGGTTGTAGGTTTTGTTCCACTTTTGAAGTAACCCCAGATAGTTTAATAAAAGGGTCTCTTGTTCCTGGGTTGCAGACAAACCCAAAGACTTAAGGCCCTGTGACAACTCTTGAACGGTGAAATCAACGGTGGACATGACTAGAGTACTACAAGTTTAAAGTTGCTATCGGGCTAAAGACTGGCTGCAAGAAGATTTGACCCTAGTTTTGTGGAGTACTAAGTTTAGATTTCAACATCAAACGTCATCAATTAAGGTTCCTAAAAGGCCAACCAACCTTGAAGACAACGACGCCATACTATGGCAACGGGCCCACATTAACTAATGAGTAAATAAATTGGTTGAAAATCAATGACCATCCGCCTGAGCGACCATCACCTCCTCGGGCATCTTCAATCTTTGCTTCTTCAAATGGATCAATAACAGTGAAATAGCCGCAGGAGTAACCCCAGAAATTCGGGAAGCCAGTCCCAAGGTCTGTGGTTGATGGCGCTGTAATTTTTGCCTTACTTCATAACTCAAAGCCTCGATGCCCATGTAGTCAAAGTTGCTGGGCAAAACCAATCGCTCGTAATGTTCAGCCCTTTTAACTTCTTCCTTTTGGCGATCAATGTAGCCCGAATATTTAGCAGCAATTTCAATTTGCTCAATCACTTCGGACTGGAGGCTTTCGGGCAATTGCACCAACATATTGTCTTGAAAACGCACCGAGTCCAGAGATATAACGTCCTGATAGCCTACCCCTGGTCTTCTCATCAGATCCGCAAGGTTATATTCACGCTCTATCTCATGCCCCAAAACCTCTCTTGCACGTTGTTGATCGATATTTTTGGGGTTAACCCACAAGGACTTCAATCGTTGTGTTTCACGTGAAACAGCCTCTTGCTTTTGTTGGAATGCCACCCAACGTGCTTCGTCAATCAAACCCAATTGATGCGCTTTTTCAGTGAGTCGTGCATCGGCATTGTCTTCTCGAAGCTGAAGTCTGAATTCTGCCCGGGAGGTGAACATACGGTAAGGCTCTGTAACACCTTTGGTGATCAAGTCATCAATCAGCACACCTAAGTAAGCCTGATCACGCCGAGGTGTCCACGATTCTTTGTTTTGTGCTTTCAGTGCCGCATTCAAGCCTGCATACAAGCCTTGAGCAGCGGCTTCTTCATACCCAGTCGTTCCATTGATTTGACCAGCAAAGAACAACCCTTCAATGGAGCGGGTCTCAAAATTAGTTTTGAGTTCACGTGGATCAAAGTAATCGTACTCAATGGCATAGCCAGGCCGGAGAATATGGGCATTTTCTAATCCCCTCATCGACCTTACAAGTTCGTACTGAATATCAAAAGGTAAGCTGGTGCTAATCCCATTGGGGTAGACCTCATGAGTCGTCAATCCCTCGGGTTCAAGAAAGATTTGATGGCTTTCTTTGTCTGCAAAGCGATTAATCTTGTCTTCAACACTAGGACAATAACGGGGACCTACGCCCTCTATTTTCCCGGTGAACATTGGACTGCGGTCAAAACCCGAACGAATAATTTCATGCGTTTTCAAGTTGGTATGGGTAATCCAACATGATATTTGCTGGGGATGCTTAATATTGCCACCCATGAAACTAAAAACGGGTACTTGTGTGCCACTTCCACCAGGCATTCCGTCCCCAGGCTGCTCTGTACACAAGGAGTAGTTGATCGTGCGACCATCTATCCTGGGAGGCGTTCCTGTTTTAAGGCGGTGTTGGGGCAACTTGAGTTCTTTGAGCCTGGCGCTCAGAGATACAGCAGGAGGATCGCCTGCTCGACCGGCTGAGTAATTGGACAAGCCAACATGGATTTTTCCGTCCAAAAAGGTTCCGGCCGTCAGTACCACACATGTTGCCATGAATCGAATGCCCGATTGTGTAACGCAACCAATCACACGCTCGCCCTGGACCAACAAGTCGTCAACAGACTGTTGAAAAAGATAGAGGTTCTCTTGATTTTCTAGTCTTCGCCGAATCGCAGCCTTGTACAAAATACGATCCGCCTGAGCCCGAGTTGCCCTGACCGCAGGTCCCTTTGAGCCATTTAAAATTCGAAACTGAATAGCACTTTCATCGGTGGCGAGCGCCATTGCACCACCCATCGCATCAACCTCTTTGACCAAATGTCCTTTACCAATGCCACCGATAGAAGGATTACAACTCATCTGACCCAGTGTTTCTATATTATGGGTGAGCAGTAAAGTAATACTACCCATGCGGGCCGCAGCCAATGCGGCCTCTGTGCCAGCATGTCCACCACCAACTACGATCACATCAAAATGTTTGGGGTATTCCATTTTTTACTCTAAAGGGTGATGATGGTTTAGTATTAATAAAGCCAAACCATTTCACAATATAAAATTTGATTTGTTTCAATGTCTTTGACTTTTTGAGCGTCAAAAGAATATAACCTTCATAGATTTTAACGTTGATCACGCTTGCGTGGGTAGGCAATGTCTTTCCAAAAATAAAATGCCAATCAAGAGGAAACAAATTACAATGCGTTAACATTTAAAGCGTTTTCGCATGCCCAAAGATACTTTTTCGACCATATCCCAAATACTGGAGCAAAAATTTCATACTCCAGTGATATTGATCAAGCACGAGACAGCACTCAGTGATTTGGGACTTGACTCATTAACTTTGATGGAATTTGTATTCGCAGTTGAAGATTCTTTTGGCCTAAGAATTCCGGAAGAGAAACTCGATCCACGACAAGTTGGCATTACATTGATCAATTTGTGCAGTGTCATCGATGAAATTCAAGAAAACTCTGCCTCTGCTCACTGAGAATGAAATCGGCAAGCCAAGTTGAAATTGCTGGTTACGGTTTTATATCACCCATAGGGAGTGACCTTGCTGAATTCGATCATTCTATATTTGATCACCATAGTGCAACTCAGATAGAGAACATAAACATCCCAGGCCAAGATCCTTTCTCTGTCGCTTTAGCACGGTGCACATTAAATACTGAAAATTACCCCACTCCATCAAAACTCTTTGCGGACCGAGCGACAGCTCTGGCTTTGGCAAGCGTTGATCAAGCCATCAAAAATAGCCATATCAATTTCTCCGATATTGAGCCCGAACGTTTAGGCGTTTATTGGGGTAGTGGTATGGCGGGTGCATCAAGTTTTGATGAAACAACACGGACAATTTATAACGAGAAAAAACGCATCAGGCCAACGAGCGTGATCTCGAGCATGCCAAGCACACCCGCTTCTGAAATTGCACTAAAACTGAAAGCTCAAGGTGCTTGTATAACGTATGCCAACGCATGTGCTTCATCGGGTATTGCAATAGGCGAGGGGATGAAAGCAATTCGTTGTGGTGACGTAGATATAGCCATCGTTGGTGGAAGTGAGTCCATGCTAACCCCCGGTTTATTGGCGGCTTGGAATGCCCTTCGAGTCATGGCTCCCATTAAAAATAATCAACTGGGTAACCTAACACCATTCAGTAAAACTAGAAGTGGCTTTGCCATGGGCGAAGGTGCTGCTGCATTTATTTTGATCAACTCACAGACTTTTAAGCGTTTGAGTGATAAAAACGATTCTCGTCTTTTCTTATCCGGATATGCTTGCAATAGCGATGGACACCACATCACGAACCCAAACCCTGTCTCTCAAGCAAGAGTAATCAAGATGGCTTTGAAAAATGCCGGACTGGATCCTGGCAGCATTGGCTACATCAACGCCCATGGAACGGGGACCCAACTAGGAGATGCCAGTGAAGCAAAGGCCATTTCCGAAGTCTTTACAAACTCAATGCCTTGGGTTGGATCGACCAAAGCTCTTCACGGCCATTTATTGGGCGCAAGTGGTGCGATGGAAATGATTGCTTGTATCCGTGCCTTACTGTTGAATTTATTGCCAACAAATTCTATTGAGGCAGATATTGATTCAACATTAGGTCTTAAAGTCGTTAATCATAAAAACATCGCGGTCCCTCACCTTACGCACGCCATGAGCAACTCGTTTGCATTTGGTGGAACCAATGCTTGTTTAATCATCTCAAAAAATGACATTTAGAACTTTAGAACGACGCGTCAAAGGACAAAAAACATCGGACGGTGACGGCGTCAAACTAACTCGTGTACTGACACATGATTTACAAAAAAGACTCGATCCTTTTTTGATGCTGGACGCATTTGGTTCCGACGAGTCAAAAGACTACATCGGCGGATTTCCTGATCATCCGCACCGAGGGTTTGAAACTATCACGTACATGCTTGAAGGCAGAATGCGACATAAAGATAACGCAGGACATGAAGGCCTTTTAAGCTCTGGTGGAGTGCAATGGATGACTGCCGGTAAAGGCGTAATTCACAGCGAAATGCCTGAACAAGAGAATGGCCGAATGGAGGGTTTTCAACTCTGGTTGAATTTGCCATCTCAACAAAAGATGTGCATGCCGGCCTACCAAGAGTTTGAGGCCCAGCATATCCCGCAAGTCTTAACAGCAACAAACGTAATCGTCAAAATAATTGCTGGACATTATGACAACACTCAAGGCGCCGTGCAAAGGCCGACGACCACACCACTTTATTTAGACCTTCATTTTCCTGACAGCCCAGTAAAAAACTTTGAGATTCAGCTGCCAAAAAACCTCAATGCCTTCATTTATGTTTACGAAGGCAACTTGACTCTATTGGGTGAAAACTCCCAAGAGTTTTTATCACAAGGGGAAATGGCGATCTTAAAAAATGATGGTGACCTTGCATGCTTACTATCAAATGCACGCAGCAAGGCCATCGTCATTGCTGGTCAACCCTTGGGTGAACCTATAGCGCAATATGGCCCATTTGTGATGAACACTCAACAAGAGGTGATGCAAGCGGTCCGAGATTTCCAGCAAGGACTCTTTTAAAAAAAGCACGCTCAAATATCAATATTTGCTGCTCTCAAGGCATTCGCTTCAATAAAATCTCTTCGCGGCTCTACTTCGTCACCCATAAGCATGGTAAAGACTCGATCGGCCTCAATGGCATCATCAATCTGGACTCGCAAAAGTCTACGCACGGTCGGATCCATCGTTGTCTCCCAAAGCTGTGATGGATTCATTTCACCTAATCCTTTGTAGCGTTGGCGAGCAGTCACGTTTTCAGCTTGAGAAATCAACCATTTCATGGCTTGCCTGAAATCAGTGACTTTTTCTTCCTTCATTCGATCGCCCTCTCCACGACTGATTTTTCCAGAAGAAGACAACAAGGTTTTAAAGGTTTGTGCAGCATCCGCTAGGGTCGCATAATCTGCACCGTGGACAAAATCTTGGGTAATGACACTGCTCTTAACGTTCCCATGATGCTGACGGCTAATCCTAAGCAAGGGCTTGTCCGTTCTAACATCCATCTCGCCCGTAACAACAGAACCACTACCGAGCTCACGTAATTTAAGTTCAAGAACAGCTGCACATTGTTTTGCTTGCTCAAGCGTTTCGAGTTCAATTGAAACTCCGTCTGCAATACCTCTCAAAGCTTCAGCGTCCATGAATCCACTCAACCGATGAATGACCGCCTCAGCAACCTGATGCTTAGTCGCAAGAGCAGCCAAAGTTTCACCTGTGATAATTTGTGGATCATCACCACCTGTATTCAATGTTGCATCTTTAAGTGCTACTTTGAGTAAGAACGAATCGAGCGCAGGTGCATCCTTAAGATATTGCTCTTCTTTTCCTACTTTCACTTTGTAAAGTGGTGGTTGTGCAATATAGATATGACCACGCTCAACAAGCTCAGGCATTTGACGATAAAAGAACGTTAATAATAATGTTCGAATATGTGCGCCGTCAACGTCGGCGTCAGTCATGATGATAATGCGGTGATATCTGAGTTTATCGATCGTGAAATCATCAGTGCCAGATTTACCAGATTCAGAACTGGCCTTACCAATACCTGTGCCAAGAGCCGTGATCAATGTCAAAATTTCATTGCTGGTCAGCAGCTTTTCGTATCTGGCTTTTTCAACATTCAGAATCTTGCCTCTAAGTGGCAAAATTGCTTGAAACTTTCTGTCTCGCCCTTGTTTGGCTGAACCACCCGCTGAATCTCCCTCAACAATATAAATTTCACAAAGGGAGGGATCTTTTTCTTGACAGTCTGCTAATTTACCAGGAAGTCCCATTCCATCCAAAACACCTTTGCGCCTTGTCATCTCGCGAGCTTTACGAGCGGCTTCACGAGCCCGAGCAGCATCAATAATTTTTCCACAAATAATCTTTGCATCATTTGGACGCTCTTGAAGGTAGTCGGCCAAAGCTTTTGCAACAATATCTTCAACCGGGGCTCTTACCTCACTTGATACAAGTTTATCTTTGGTTTGACTACTGAATTTAGGTTCAGGGACTTTAACGGATAAAACACAACACAAACCCTCTCGCATATCGTCACCAGTGACTTCTACTTTGGCTTTTTTGGCCATTTCAGTTTCATCGATGTACTTATTAATGACACGGGTCATTGCTGCTCGCAGACCGGTCAAATGAGTTCCACCATCACGTTGAGGAATGTTGTTTGTAAAACATAAAACACTCTCGCTATAGCCATCATTCCATTGCATAGCAACTTCGACACCGATTTGCGTTCCAGGTATGCCGCCATACGTCTCAGCGGGTCTATCACCATTGGAATAAAAAATATTTGGATGAAGAACTTTTTTCCCAACATTGATGAATTCAACAAATCCCTTGACGCCACCAGCACCAGAAAAATCATCTTCCTTTCCAAAGCGTTCATCTCTCAAGCGAATACGAACACCATTGTTTAAAAAACTAAGTTCACGAAGACGCTTACTTAAAATTTCATAATGAAAATCTGTATTTTGAACAAAAATATCGGTATCAGGTAAAAAATGAACTTCTGTTCCTCTTTTATCTGTTGGTCCAATTATTTTCATGGGAGAAATTTCAATCCCATTTTGTACTTCAATCAAACGATCTTGTACAAAGCCTTTAGCAAACTCCAAAGCATAAATTTGACCATCTCGACGAACCGTGAGTTTGAGCCACTTGGATAATGCATTGACACATGAAACTCCAACGCCATGCAAACCGCCAGAAACTTTATAAGAGTTTTGATTGAATTTACCACCAGCATGCAACTCTGTTAGTGCAATTTCAGCAGCACTTCGTTTGGGCTCATGTTTATCATCAAGCTTTACACCGGTAGGAATACCACGCCCGTTATCGAAGACGCTAATTGAGTTATCCGAATGAATCGTAACAACAATATCGTCGCAATGACCTGCTAAAGCTTCATCAATAGAATTATCGACGACTTCAAAGACTAAATGATGCAAGCCAGTGCCATCTGATGTATCACCAATGTACATTCCTGGTCTTTTGCGAACAGCCTCTAAGCCTTCAAGGATCTGAATTGATCCTTCACCATAGCTATCATTATTGATTGTTGCGTCGTTATTTTCGGAATTCACAATGGGTTCAGTCATAAAGTCTCTCGGGTCGTGTATAAAAGAAAGTAAAAATTAATTTAAATTCTCATGGGCATCACGACATATTTAAAGGAAGAATTGTCTGGAATCGTAATTAAAGCTGAACTGGTTGAATCGGGTAGATCAAAAGAAATATTTTCTTGTGTCATATTTAATAAAACATCAATTAAATAAGTCACATTAAAACCAATTTCAATGTTTTGGCCTGTGTAGTCAATATCAATTTCATCCATAGCCTCCTCTTGCTCAGCATTACTAGAAGAAACCTTTAAAACATTGGGTTCAATATTAATGCGGACACCTTTGAACTTATCGCTTGTCAAGATAGCAGTTCTTTGTAAGCATGCCAATAATTTAACTCTGTTGATCAAAACAGTATTGGCTTGCTTTTTAGGGATAACTCGGTTGTAGTCAGGAAATTTACCTTCAACCAACTTCGTAACAAATTCAATTTCATTGAAATTAAATTTAGCTTGATTGCTTGCAAAGCAGATCTCAATATCGCCGTCTTGATCACTCAAAAGCCTTGAGAGTTCAAGTACAGTTTTTCTGGGCAATATGACCTCTTGCTTGGGCATTGAATTTTCTAGTGTGGAACTCGCATAAGCAAGTCTATGACCATCGGTGGCAACAATTCGTACTTCATGATCTTCGACAACAAATAAAATTCCGTTCAAATAATATCGAATGTCATGAACGGCCATTGAAAAAGAAACTTGATTAAGAAGTTGCTTCAATGTTTTCTGAGGTAATTTAAAACTGCTTCCTAAAGAACTCGACTCTTTAACTTTTGGAAAATCCTCAGCAGCCATCGTTTGTAAGGTAAACCGACTCTTGCCAGCTTTTAAGATGACTCGGTTTTGACTTGATTCAAGAGTGACTGTTTGTTCTGAAGGAATTGATCGCAAAACATCAATGATTTTTCTAGCACCAATGGTCGTTGAAAAATCTGAGTCATCTCCGTTCAATTGACAACTCGTTTGAATTTGTATCTCCAAGTCGCTTGTCACAAATTGGATGTTGCTCCCCGATTTGTGCAACAAAATATTGGACAAAATAGGCATGGTGTGGCGTTTCTCTACGATACCGCTCACCGACAATAAAACCGAGAGAACTTTTTCTTGGGTTGCTTTTAAGATGATCACATTAACCTCTTAATGTATTTAATTAAATTAGTAGTAGTAGATAAGCATTGATGAAATCTGTGCATAAGACTCAAATACATCGATAAATCAATAGCTTGCGGATTGTTTAACACAGTGGACTGATGGAAAATTAGAAACTGAAAACAATGAACAACTTTTCAAACTGACGCGGCCTTGTTGATAACTTGGTGGTTATTCTTTTTTTATACACAACTTTATCCTTTGAGTGTTTGCTCTAAAACATGCAATTGTTGGTTGAGATCATTGAGTTGAAGACGCTCAGCACTGATTTTACGTACAGCATGTAAAACGGTCGTGTGATCTCGTCCACCAAAAAGCTCACCAATTTCAGGTAAACTTTTTTGCGTCAACTCTTTTGCCAAATACATTGCAATTTGTCGAGGCTTGGCAATTGAGGCTGGTCTTTTCTTAGAGTACATATCCGCCACTTTTATTTTGTAGTAATCAGCAACGGTTTTTTGAATATTTTCTACTGAAATTTGACGGTTTTGTATGGATAAAAGATCTCTTAAAGCGTCTCTTGCCAATTGAATGTTGATTTCTTTTTGGTTAAACCTTGAATAAGCCAATATTTTGCGCAATGCGCCTTCCAACTCTCTAACGTTGGAGCGAACGTTTTTAGCAACAAAAAACGCGACCTCTTCGGGCATTTCTGTTCCCTCTGCCCGTGATTTGCTAATTAAAATTGCAACTCTCATCTCCAACTCAGGGGGTTCGATTGCAACGGTCAAGCCAGAGTCAAATCTTGAGACTAAGCGTTCATGAATATCAGCAAGGCCTTTAGGGTAGGTGTCACTGGTCATCACAATATGCGATTTTTTGGCAAGCAAAGCTTCAAACGCATTAAAAAACTCTTCTTGTGTTCTGTCTTTGTTGGCAAAAAACTGAACATCATCGATCAAAAGCAAATCTAGAGAGTGATAGTGATGTTTAAATTCGTCAAATGTTTTTCGTTGATAGGCTTTTACAACATCCGAGACAAATTGCTCAGCATGGATATATAACACCTTAGCGTCTGGTTTATCCGCCAACAATTTATTGCCAACGGCGTGGATTAAGTGAGTTTTACCCAGCCCAACACCACCATAAATAAATAAGGGGTTGTAGAGATATCCAGGTGTGCTGGCCACATGCATGGCTGCAGCACGGGCCATTCGATTGGCCGTCCCCTCAACCAGGCTCTCAAACGTTAGAGCTGTGTTCAGGCGCGATTTATGACCATTGAGCAAAGGATCTTCTGGCGGTATGGTCACACTGCCGATGAATTCGGATTCCAACTGCTTATTAGAGTTTAAAGTAGGCTGTTGAAGCTCTTTGGCAATCAGTGCCAGTTCCAATTTAATAGGTTGACCGTTGAACTTTTCTAACAAGGCGGTCAAATGTTGTAAATATTGTGCGCGAATCCAATCGAGTTTGAATCGATTGGCAATCCAAATGATCACTTTGGATCCATCCAGAGCCACGTCCACTTTGAGTGGCTTTATCCAAGTATTGAATTGCTGCTCGGGTAACTCTTGGGCCAATTGTTGAAGGCACAACAACCACAAAGAGGAGTTGTCGTCAAAAGCAATTTCATTGCTTTTAAAGGGTGGGGTCGTGCCAAGAGTCATTGTTTATTATTCTGTGGATAGGTTGTAGTTTACCTTGCTTTTTTGGAGCTTTATTAAAAAATTATCCACAGTTTAAAAAGCAATGAAAAATTTGCTATTTCATCGCCATTTTATAAAGAAACCAGTAAAAGTAAATATTTTGTATTAATGTGGGGGTAAAAAAGTTAATATGTAAAAAAGTCAATACAAAGGCGTTAATTTTTGCGATAATGTCAGGTTTCCCTGATTACGGGAAAGAGACCAATTTGAATAGGAATTACCATGAAAAGAACATACCAACCCTCCAAAACGCGCAGAGCCAGAACGCACGGATTTTTAGTTCGCATGAAGACTCGTGGCGGACGTGCAGTCATCAATGCTAGACGTGCCAAGGGCCGTAAACGTTTGGCTGTTTAAAGGTTCATGACGCGTTCTTCAAATGAATCATCTTGGTTCATGGGAAGAGTTTAAGGTGGTCATGGATTTGGGCTCCGCATGTCATTCCAATTGGTTTGTTTTGCATCAGGTGTCATTAAAAACACTTGAAGCACAAACCAACCCTACGCCAGCGGTGTTGAGTGTAGGTAAGGATCTGATAGGAAGCCAAAAATTTGGCGCTCTCGTACCTAAGCGTTGGGCTAAGCGTGCTGTAACTAGAAATACCGTTAAAAGACAAATTTTTAATGTGTTTTCAAAGTTTCAAAGCAAACTTCAAGTCGAACATGCAATGGTGATTCGTTTGCGCAGAGAAATTAAAAAAAATGAGTATAAAAGCGCAAGGTCAGCAGAGCTGGTGAAAAAAATACAATCCGAGCTCTATGAATTGCTGGCCAGCGCCAAGGTTCAGTGATGAAACGTTTGTTTTTGGGCATCGTTCAGTTTTATCGCTATTGTGTGCGACCATTTTTGTCGCCATCTTGTCGTTTTTATCCCTCTTGCTCTCAGTATGGTTTAGAAGCCATACAAAACCATGGAGCACTTAGGGGATCGTATTTAACCTTTCGGCGCGTTTGTCGTTGCCAACCATTTTGCTCGGGCGGGATAGATCTGGTTCCGAGTAAAAAATCTTAACGAAAAGAATTGATCAATGAACGATATCAAGCGCACCGTTTTATGGGTGATTTTTGGTTTCTCAATGGTTTTGCTATGGGATAAATGGCAAGTTCATAATGGAAATAAACCTTTATTCTTCCCGTCAACAGCTCCTTTGGCGGAAAAAAATACTCCAGCAGCCGGTGCACCCTTGCCCGTTGTGGCCAATGGCTTACCCCAATCAGCGAATGCGCCAGCAGCCTCATTGATAGACGGTAAAGAGCAAACGCAAGTAAGACCCAGTGAGGCACAGGTTCAACTTTATACATTAAAAAATGATGTATTAGAACTAACCTTGAGCTCGGAGGGTGGAACGATTGTTCGTTCAAAGTTCTTAAAGCAAGCAGATCAAAAGCGTTCTGGTGATGTAGTGACGTTGCTGGATCAAAATGCATCCAGAGTTTATTTGGCTCAAAGTGGATTTATTGGTGCCACACCTGCCAATGGCTTTCCAAATCACAAGACCGTGATGCAACTTGCCTCACAAACAGAATCAAAGCAAGCCGATGAACCATCGCGTATTAGCTTTGAGACCAAAGAACAAGGCGTGAAACTGATTAAAACGTACAGCCTTTATCCTGGTCAATATGATGTGGTGTTAAACAACTCAATCGTCAATCAATCGTCACAACCAATTCATCCCAAGCTCTATGTCCAAATCGTAAGGGACGGAAATAAACCAGAAGGTGAGTCTTCGTTTTACTCAACTTTCACGGGCCCAGCGGTTTATACATCTGAGAAGAAATATCAAAAAGTAGACTTCAAAGATATTGAAAACAATAAGCTTTCTGTACAAGATCACTCAGATGCTGGCTATGTTGCCATGGTTCAGCACTATTATGCAAGCGCTTGGTTTTTTGATGACAACCGAGCCCGTGAGATATTTGCTAAGAAAATTGATACAAACTTGTATTCGGTTGGAATGATCAGTGATGTAAGCGATATTGCACCAGGGCAAGAAGTACAAACACAAGCTCATTTCTATACAGGACCTCAAGAAGAGAAGCGACTGGAAGTGCTGTACCCTGGTCTTGAATTGGTAAAAGACTATGGTTGGCTTACTGTTTTGGCAAAGCCTTTGTATTGGCTACTTTACAAGATAAACACTTTCCTAGGTAACTGGGGATGGTCAATCGTTGCATTGGTGATTTTATTGAAAGCTGCATTTTTCTGGCTCAATGCACAGGCCTACAAGAGTATGGCAAAAATGAAAGCGATTAATCCCAAAATCATGGAAATGAGAGAAAGGCTGAAGGATAAACCGCAACAAATACAAATGGAGATGATGAGAATTTACAAAGAGGAAAAGGTCAATCCAATGGGTGGATGTTTGCCCATCGTTATTCAAATTCCAGTTTTTATTGCCTTGTATTGGGTGTTGTTGTCAACGGTCGAGATGAGAAATACACCTTGGATTGGTTGGATTCATGATCTTTCAGCACCAGATCCATTTTATATTTTGCCTTTGTTGATGACCGCATCATCATTGTTGCAGACCATGCTCAATCCAACACCTCCTGATCCCATTCAAGCAAAAATGATGTGGATTATGCCGTTGGCATTTAGTGTTATGTTTTTCTTCTTTCCATCAGGTCTTGTTTTATATTGGCTTACGAACAATATCTTATCGATCACTCAACAATGGTTGATCAATAAAAAACTTGGCGTGAGCCGTTAAATGAGTTTTTCATGCAGGCCTTTACGGACCCGATCATTGCAGTTTCTACTGCGCCAGGGCGTGGGGCTGTAGGCATTGTTCGCATAAGTGGGAAAAACTTAAAGTCTTTTTCACAACAGCTCTTAGGAAAAAAACTCGAAACTCGAGAAGCTAAATTTTGTAGGCTCAGAGATCAAAGCCAAGAACTCATTGATGAGGTCTTGGCTTTATTTTTTCAATCTCCTGAAAGTTTTACCGGCGAAGACGTTTTAGAGCTTCAAGGTCACGGGGGACAACAGGTACTTCAGCGCATTATTAAGCGTTGTTTTGAAGTGTCTTCTGAGCAGACTTTTGGCCATGAAATCAATGAGGACTCTCAGAAGCCAACATTATTGCCTCATCTTCGCTTGGCCAACCCAGGTGAATTCACTCAACGAGCATTTTTAAACAACAAGATTGATTTGGTACAAGCTGAATCCATCATGGACTTGATTGATGCGAGCACGGAGTTGGCTGCTAAAAGTGCCTCTAGATCATTGTCTGGAGCATTTTCCAAGGCGATTGATCAATTATTAGAGCAAGTGACCTTGACGCGTGTAATGATTGAAGCACAAATTGATTTTCCTGAGGAGGAAATTGAGGAGCTTCAATCTCGAGAAATAGAAAAAACAGCAAAAGAAATAAAAGAGGCGATTGAAAGTACAGAATTGATTTTATCCAAAGCCAAGCAAGGCGTACTCCTTAAGGAGGGCCTAAAGACGGTGATTGTTGGACAAACGAATGTTGGTAAAAGTTCGTTGATGAATCAATTGTGTGAACAAGAAGTATCCATCGTGACTGATATTGCGGGAACAACGCGAGACTTGATCAAACAGACACTTCAAATTGATGGAATACCGATCCACCTCATTGATACGGCAGGTATTAATCAACAAGCCAACGAAAGAGGCGATGTTGTCGAGCAAATGGGTATTGAGCGAGCATGGAGGGAGCTTGAACAGGCACAACTGATACTTTTTGTTCATGACCTCTCCCGCATAGAAAATCACGATTACTTAAGTTCCGAACAAAAATTGTTTGAACAAATCAATTTCAACATTAGCCCCCATGCAATTATTGTTCACGTCTGGAACAAAATAGATTTATGCGAGCAAAGAAATGCAACCCAAAGAGCAGAAACACTATATTCTTCATGGGAATTAAGTAACGAAAAACCATTGTTGATATCGACAAAGGATGGACAAGGTTTATCAAAGTTAAAAGCAGATATCCTGCATCGTTTGGGTTGGGATATGAACTTAGGAGAGGATGTTTTCAGCGCAAGAGAGCGTCATTTATTAGCTTTACGAGAAGTGTTAATGCATCTAAAAACTGCACAATCTCAGGCCAAAGCAAATCAAAAGAATTTAGACTTAATTGCGGAAGAGATGCGTTTGGCGCAAAATGCGTTGAGTAACATTACAGGTGAGTTCAATTCAGATGACTTACTGGGAGAAATATTTTCGAAATTCTGCATAGGAAAATGAACACCCCCACATTTAATCAACAGGATTGTCATGGCAAATATCACAACTGAAGCATTAGTCCAAAGATTAAAAGAGACTATTGAAATTGAAGCTAATGCTTTGCAAAAAGCGATCTTAAAAGTTAATGATGACTGGGTCTTATCTGTCAAGGCGATATTGTCCTGCACAGGACGAGTAGTGGTAATGGGCATGGGCAAAAGTGGCCATATTGGCAGAAAAATTGCAGCTACATTGGCTTCAACAGGAACGCCCGCAATGTTTGTTCACCCAGGTGAAGCCAGTCATGGTGATCTAGGTATGGTTCTCAAAGAAGATATTGTTTTGGCCATCTCCAATAGTGGAGAGAGTGAGGAGCTAACGAAAATACTTCCGGTTTTAAAACGTTTGGGCGTGCAAATTATTGCTATTACTGCGCATCAAGACTCAACACTTGGTCAACATGCACAGTGGGTACTTCAGTGTGGTGTTGATAAAGAAGCCTGTCCATTGAATTTAGCACCCACAGCCTCTACGACAGTGCAACTCGCCATTGGCGATGCATTGGCTGTTGCCTTGCTGGATGCACGAGGGTTTAAAGAGGATGATTTTGCTCGATCACACCCCGGTGGTGCTTTGGGCAGAAAATTGTTGACGCTGGTGAGTGATGTAATGCGCCCTATGGAACAAGTTCCAAGGGTAGACCAATCCACTGAATTCACTGCATTGATGAAAGAGATGAGCGACAAAGGTCTTGGAGCCTGTGCCATGGTTTCATCAGATCTTGTCATAGAAGGTGTTTTTACGGACGGAGATTTGCGTCGCTTGGTTGAGAAAGGGCAAGATTTAAGGTCACTCAAAGCCATGGATGTGATGAACAAATCACCCAAAGTCATCTCGCTTAATTCAATGGCTGTTGAGGCTGCTCAAATGATGGAGAAGTATAGAATTACGAGTATTTTTGTAGTCAATGAAAAGAAACAAGTGTGTGGTGCATTGAATAGCAATGATCTTATGCTTGCTAAAGTTATTTAAATCATGTCATCTCAAATCAAAGAATTAGAACTTTCACAAAAAATAAAAGCGGTGAATCTCGTTTTTTTGGATGTGGATGGCGTATTGACTGACGGGACTATTTATTACTCATCTCAAGGAGAAAGCCTAAAACCATTCAACACATTAGATGGTCAGGGGATTAGATATCTAATCGAAGCAGGAATTGAGGTTGCAATTATTTCTGGCAGAGCCAGTGAGAGCTTGAAAGCAAGAGCGCAGGATCTGGGCATTAAAGAGTTGCACATGAAAGTGCAAAACAAAAGGATGAAGGCTCAAGAAATCTTAAATCGTTTGGGACTCAACTGGGAGCAGGTTGCTGCGATGGGCGACGATTGGCCAGATTTACCTCTTTTAACCGTAGTTGGTTTTTCGTGTTCTCCGCGCAATGGACATATTGAAGTCAAGCGCCGGGTTCATTGGGTCTCTCAAGAAAACGGTGGACAAGGGGCTGTTAGAGAGATGTGCGATTTAATTTTAAAAAGTCAGGGAAGTTACGATGCTTTGTTGTCGGAGTATTTGACGTGAATTTAAGTAAGCCTGAGCCAGTACAAATTCGATTACTCTCGCCTTGGCAAAAAACTAGGCAACTTATCGACAACGTCTTGGCTTATATTCCTGTATTGCTCATGGGAATCTTGGCCATGCTGTCTTATTGGTTGGTTAAAAATACGCCAGTTATTCAAGATGAGGTTTTAACGCCAGTGACAAGGCATGAAGTTGATTACTATTTAAAAAACTTTTCAGTTAAAACGTACCGTGGTGACGGTCATTTGCAATCCGTAGTGTTTGGTGAGCAAGCAAATCATTTTGAAGACACTCAAATCCTAGAAATCCAAAAGCCTCAGTTACAAAGTATTGATAAAGAAAACAATCTCATCCGAGCTACAGCTAATCAAGCCATCTCCAATAATGATGGTTCTGAGTTGGAACTGATCGGTGACGCTGTGGTGATTAAAAGTGGTGTGAATTTGGCTGTTTCACCTAAATCGGAAGATCTCGAACTCAGAAGTGAGTTTCTTGATTTTTTAATCGACCAAGATCAAATTAAAACGACACAAAGTATTGTTCTTAAAAAAGGTAAAGATCAGTTCAGAGCTCAAGGTATGGAGTTTGACAACACAACTCAGATTCTTAAGCTCAAAGGAAGTGTCAAGGGCTACATTGAGAGCAAAAAAAAGGCTTCCTAAGAAGCCTTTTGATTGCATGATGCAATTTTAGTAGTTGCTGTCGCCGCCTTCACGACGACCACCGCCGTAGCCGCCGCCGCC
>DAISKH010000014.1:0-36305 GCA_036821105.1 Limnohabitans sp. | reverse complement strand
TGCCCATTCAACACGCCACTCGGGTTCGACTCAAAGCCCCTGCACCCGATCCGATTGCATTTCAACAAATCAAAGACGATCAAGCCGTTCTCCAAGAAAGCTTGAGTGATGAGTTTGACGCCTCTACCTTGCTTGATGTCGACGATCAATTGAGTTTTAGACGACCGGGTATCGGCTTGGATGTGACCAAAAAGTTGCGCACTGGAGGGTGGTCTATTCAAGGACAAATCGACTTGCATGGATTGAGACGGGAAGAAGCTCGCGAAGCTCTTTCCCTATTTATCCGAGATGCTTGTAAAACTGGTTGGCGATGTGTCAGAGTGGTTCACGGTAAAGGTTTGGGCTCACCCGGCAAAGAGTCAGTACTCAAGGCTAAAACACAAGCGTGGTTGGTCCAGAAAAATGAAGTCTTGGCCTTTGTCCAAGCCAAGGCCTCTGAAGGTGGGGCCGGTGCGCTGGTGGTGCTTCTCAAAGGCGCTTTGTAGGACTCAAGTGTTGCGCATCCAGTCAGCAGTTTTGAAAAAACTCTGGATTAATTGATCTTTGAAGCTTTCCTCAACGTCCAATTCTGTCATGGCTTGGTGCATGCAAAGTAGCCATTGGTTGCGCTCCAAAATACCGATTTTGAATGGCAAATGGCGAGCTCGAAGCATAGGATGACCGACTTTTTCTTGATAAAGGGCAGGACCACCAAGCCAACCTGACAAAAACCAAAAAAGACGCTCTTGAGCGCGGACTAAATCAGGTCCATGGACTGCACGAAGTGCTTGGTAAGCCTTATCGGAATCCATGAGTTGATAAAATTTTTGGGTGAGCTGTTCTACTGCCTCTTGTCCGCCCAAGCGTTCATAAGGTGTCATCTCAGGAGAGGCTTGAGATTGGGGTTCTTGGGCTGAAGTGGTCATGGTGAATGGTCTGAAAGGGCTAACTAACACTGCAATTTTGCCTAAAAAGTGAGATCTTTGGTTTGATGAAGGTCAGAGAAAAGGGCTTAAAGTGCTATCAGTTGATTTGAATTTTTTTATCAAAGTGTTGAATTCCTGAGGGTCTCGATCACTGGCCTATTGAGCACACCTTTGAGGCCCCAGTTACCCGCAACCCACGCCAACACAGCCCCAACAAGGATGCCTTGCACCAGTAAATATGCGTTAGGAGACCAGGGAAAATCAAAGACATATTTCGCCAAGGTCCCTCCAATGATCCAAGCCATGGTGCTGGACAAAAGACCGGAAAGGGCGCCCATACCAATGAGTTCAGTGCGTTGAACGTAAATCAGTAAACTTTGGGTTGCACCCAGTGCTCTAAGAATGGCTTGGTCACGAAGCCGCTCACTTCTAGATAGGCTGATGGCGGCAAATAAAACGGCTAAACCTGCGAGCAAACTAAACGCAAATAAAGCTTCGATTGCTAAAGTCACTTGTTCCAAGACGGTTTGAATTTGATTGAGTGTAGAGTCCATGTCAACTTCCGTGATGTTGGGGAACTCATGGATCAAAGCATTGTCAAATCTTTTTTCGCTGGGTGCACGAAATGAGCTGATGAAAGTCAATGGCAAGTCCGTCATGTCAGCCGAATTGAACATGACAAAGAAATTCGCCCTCATGCTGCCCCAGTTGACCTCGCGAATTGAGGTGATTTCACCCTCTCTAGATTCCCCCGCGACATCAAAGACCAGTCGGTCACCAATGTCAAGCCCTAATGTTTTGGCCATACCCGCTTCAACACTTAAGCCCTTAGGAGATTTCCCAGACCAATTTCCCTTCACGATACGGTTGTACTCAGGTGCTTGAGCGTTGAAGGAGAGATTAAAGGAGTGATCAACCAGGCGACGTGCTTGATCATCTTTGTAGTCGCCTGCGGTGATAGCCCGGTCGTTGATCGAAATTAGGCGACCCCGAAACATGGGGTACCAATCAAATGAGCTAACTTGGTGCTGTCGAAGGTACGTTTGAAAAGACTCACTTTGATCGGGTGAGAGGTTGATGACAAACCGGTTAGGTGCATCTTTGGGGGAACTCTTTTGCCAACTCTGAATCAAATCGGTTCTCAAGAGTACCAAGAGCATTAAAGCGAGCAAACCCACAGACAAGGCGCTTACTTGAAGCATGGCGTAGG
Source organism: Limnohabitans sp. (assembly GCA_036821105.1). Classification (GTDB taxonomy): domain Bacteria; phylum Pseudomonadota; class Gammaproteobacteria; order Burkholderiales; family Burkholderiaceae_C; genus Limnohabitans. Next base: position 34,190 of record DAISKH010000014.1, on the reverse strand, counting down.
TAGGTCTTGTGGTCAATTGACGAGTTGCTAGGCTAAGACCAATGGGTAATTTGAAGTTATGTTGTAGCCATGACAAAACTCTAAGTGATCCCCAAGTGAGTAACGCAAAAACTAGGATGGCCAAAGCGAATCCGCCCACCACCATTAGGCCTAGCTTTAGGTGTTGACTCACTGCAACCAAGAGCGCACTAAACCCAACAACTCCCAAGATCAATACACCCAGACTCATCCCCTTGGGAGGATCAAGGTCTCGTCGAATGATGCGCAGGGGCGTTACGCGCGAGAGTTGCATGATCGGGGGCCAGCCAAATGTCATCAATAAGATGATGCCCAAAGCAAGGCCTTGCCACCAAGGGGCTAATGAGGGCCACGGTAATTGGGTTTCCAATAAGCCGGAGAGCAATTCAATCAACACCAAGTGCATTCCAAAACCAAGAGCAAGTCCAGCCAAAGAGGCAAGAACTCCCACCGATCCGAACTCAATTAAAAAGACACTCTCAATGCTTGATTGTGTTTGGCCTAAAACTCTGTAGAGCGCACAGTCATTGATTCGTTTTAAAGCAAAGCCCCTTGCAGCCAAAGCTACTGCAACTGCACACAAGAGTGCGCATAGGAGTGAGACTAAATGCAAAAATTCCGAGGCCTTGTCCAAGGTGGCTCGCATCTCTGGACGCCCGTCTTTGAGGGTTTCTAGACGAATACCACGTAAACTGGTGTCTTTAAGTTGTAAGTTAAGCCAACTTTGATAGGCGACCAATGCATCTTCAGAGCCTACGACTCCCAAACGCCAGTTGATTCGAGAGCCCGGTAACACCAAGTGTGTAGATGTCAAATCGAGGACATTGATCATCACCCGAGGTGAGAAATTCATGAACCCAGAGCCTTTGTCTGGCTCATCTTCAATTACTCCTGAGATGGTGAAGTTGGCGTCTCCAAGTTTGATTTGTTCGCCAATAGAGACTGACAAAAAGTCCAAAACACTTGGGTCTACCCAAACTTGGCCTGGTTGTGGAATGCGATGACTCTGAATTGGAGTTGAAGGGGGAGCATTTTTAAGCGTGTTTTCTCCCTTGATTTTCAAGTCACCTTTGAGTGGATAGCCATCCTCAACCGCTTTTAGGGAGACCAAGTGCGTAGAACCGTCAACCGTTGGTAACGAGCGGGCCATGGTTGAAAGCGTTAAGGTTTGGGCAAGATCAAGGCCCAGAGTTTTAGCTCGTTGCTTGAACAGTGTAGGCACTTCATGATCGCTCACCACGACCAAATCACCACCTAAGAGTTTAGATGCATTGGACTCCAAGCTGTGCTCGAGTCGGTCGGATAAAAAAGACACTGAACTCAGCGCGGCAACACCAAGGCATACTGAAAAAAACAAGAGTTTCAGTTCGCCAGAGCGCAAATCTCTGAGGGTCGAGCGCACGGCAGTTTTAAAAACATTCATATTAAAAAGTCTCGCAGAAATTGTCCGTGACTTAAAAAACCATTTGAACAAGTAACTCTTAAGTCATTTGCAAACGATGTTGAGCGCTATAGCAAAGGAAACTGCGGTTCAGTGCTCGACCCAAACAGCACATTTCTAGCTCAAGGGCTAGTTCAAGACCCATTTGAGTAATGCCGCTCCTAGAAATGATAATGGGAACACTCAGTTGTGCAGACTTCAAGATCATCTCACTCGTGAGTCGACCCGTGGTGTAGAAAATAGGTCGAAACAAAGGATTCAGACTCAATTGGGGATTCATCCAAAGCCAGCCTGCAATGGTATCGATTGCATTGTGACGCCCGACATCTTCAACAAAAAGTAACGCTTGAGTGCCATCGAATAATGCACAGGAATGAACTGAACCAGCAGACTTGTAGGTGCTGTCTTGTAATCGAGCAGCACTCACAATATGAAAGATTTCATCTCGCTTGATCACCCCTTGTGGCAATCTCATCGCTTTGAGTTCTTCAAACAAATGACTGTAAAGGCTACCTTGCCCACAACCGGAGGTGATAGTCATCGCAACTTTATTGACTTTACCGGCGTGTGTTGGGTCTGGATGATCACTAGTCTTAGGTCTAGACTTGACTGCAGCGACTCCTGCACCGTGATCCCCAGCAGACCAGTCCACTGTGATTGATTCAAGATCTTCAGGGCATGAGACAAGGCGTTGGTTTCTCAAGTATCCTAGGACGAGCCATTCGGGATGAGCGCCCAAAGTCATGAGCGTGACAATTTCTTTCTTGTCCAAATAAATCGTCAATGCTCTTTCACAAGGAATGTTCAAGTGCTGTTGTTCACCCTCGGCATTGACTGCCAATATGGCCTGGGTGAGTTCAGCTCTTGCTTGAGTAAGGCTAGGTAAGGAAGGATGGAGTGACACGGTTAGAGGGCAATGTATTAGATATTGATGGTGTTAGAGGAATGAAGACAAGTGTTCAAATAATCAAACTATAAGCTTAACAGAGCCAAGGCTAAACAAGGTCGATTTGACCAATTGTCCCCAGTAAATGGCTAGTCATTGCCCGTATTGACGGCTTTTGTTCATGTGTTTAAGATGAAATGGTTTTTTTGACAGTACGTCTATCTAGAGCCAGACTGAACTCAATGTGTTGAACCCAACTCATTTCAGTCCTCATTTTTTAAACACTCTATAAATTATCACCATGCCACACGATAAAGATACTAGCCATTGGCACGAGCCTGCAGGGAACAAAAGAGCAGGATATGGCGAATTTAAAAAGCAACCGACCCCTTATGATGCTTTTATGCAAGAGGAAGGGATTCCAGTCTTTAGGGGTGTGGGGATCAGCAAAGTCCAGAATTTGGCTTTGATGCCATGGAAAAGAACAGGCGGCAAAGGGCATTACATTCAGCTATATGGCACAGAGACGCGTTGGGGGTGTCATGTCGTGGAAGTCCCGCCTGCAGGAGCCCTGCACGCAGAGCGTCATATGTACGAAGAGATCTACTTGGTGGTGGAGGGTCGAGGCAGTACTGAGGTATGGCAAGAAGGGGACAGCAAGAAACATGTCTTTGAATGGCAAAAAGGCTCCATGTTTTCTATTCCGATCAACGCTTGGCACCGTATTGTCAATGCTACCAACAGTGGTGCATTGCTTTTAGGGGGAACGACAGCGCCCAATGTCTTGAACATGCTGCAAAACACGGAGGCTGTGTTCAATAACCCGTTCATTTTTAGAGACCGCTTTAATGGCGCGGATGATTTTTATAAACCTCAAGATGAGATTGAGCCCGATCCAGTCCGAGGCTTGGCCATGCGAAGAACAAACTTTATCCCTGATGTTGTTCACTGTGAGTTGCCTTTGGATAACCGCAGATCACCAGGATATCGTCGCATTGAGCCATTCATGACAAACAATTGTTTTTATTTTTGGATTGGCCAACATGAAAATGGACGTTACTCAAAGGCGCATGCCCACACATCTGCTGCGGTGTTGATTTGTCTCAATGGAAAAGGATATACCTACACTTGGCCAGAAAAGGAGGGCATCAATCCTTGGAAGGACGGAAAACCTGAGGTTGTCAAACGAATTGATTATGAGCCTGTTGGATTAGTTTCAGCGGCTCCTGGGGGCGCACGGTGGTATCACCAACACTTTAGCGCAGGCAAAGAAGCTCTCAGATTGACGGCCTGGTTTGGTCCCCACAATCCAGGGCGTGACCCTGGAGCTCCAGGTGAAAAACATACGGACTATACTGCACAAGAGCTCACTGAAGAAGGTGGAACAGCCATTCCATATTGGATGGAAGATCCCTTCATTCGACAAGAATACCAAGCTCTAATTAAAGCCAATGGAGTTCCCGACAGGATGGACCCGGCTTGGTATGAGGTGCCCCAAGGACAGACCAAGATCCTCAAGCGATGAGCGAGGAAGCTGGGGGGCGAATCTTTTTCAGCAACGTCAAGCGAAGCCTTGAAGTTGAGGATGAAATTGTTCTGGTCAGTGTTGGAGTCGATATCGGGTCTTCAACCTCACATCTGGTTTTTTCAAGACTGGTGATGGAGCGCTTAGACAACCGCTACGTTGTTAGCGAGAGAACTGTCTTGCATGAATCGGATGTCTTGTTAACCCCCTATGCTCAAAACCAAACCATAGACGCTCTGCGTTTGGGGGCGTTTATTGAATCACAGTATGAAGCAGCAGGCATCACTCCCACAAAAATTGACACGGGTGCATTGATTCTCACTGGAGTCGCTGTTCGAAGAAGCAATGCTCGTTTAATTGGGGAGCTTTTTGCACAAGAGGCTGGAAAATTTGTGTCTGTAAGCGCTGGCGACGCTTTGGAGACAACGTTGGCTGCTTTTGGTTCTGGTGCCGTGGCTTTGTCTATTAGAAGTGGACAAGTGGTCATGAACATTGACATGGGAGGAGGAACCACCAAGTTTGCAATTTGTCACGAAGGCCAGGTGGTCGACATCACAGCTCTAGATGTCGGGGCGAGAATTGTTTCGTTTGATGAGCACGGTAATGTTGATCGCATCGAAGAAGCAGCCAAGGAACTTGCTCGTGAAGCACGGGTGAAAATAGAGTTGGGTAAGCCCATGGATGCTCTAGACCGATCCGAATTGGTCCGGTTGATGGCCAAGCGGGTACTCGAGGTAGCGAATCCTCTACCTGGAATACCCTTGGCTAAGCAAGTGTCTGATCTTTTACGCTTAGACGCGATGGAATACGTGCATCGGCCAACGATATTGACTTTTTCAGGGGGTGTTTCTGAATATATATATGAAAGGCAAGAAAACAGTTTCAATGATTTAGGATCAGATCTGGCCAAAGAGGTGAAACGGTTGGTGCTAGAGCAGTGGGACGGCGTTCAATTGTCCGAGCCCGCTCAGGGAATTCGCGCGACTGTTGTTGGTGCCTCTCAGTACACTGTTCAAGTCAGTGGAAGTACGATATTCGTTGAACCCAAAGAGACTTTACCACTTCGAAATATTGCAGTCATCGCGCCAAACATGGATTTGAGCGCTGAAACTCTAGAGGCTAACACAATTGCACAGGCGATACGCAAATCTCTGCGTCGTTTGGACTTGGATAAAGGAGATGCAGTTGTAGCGATTTTTTACCAATGGAGTGGATCGGCAAGCTATGCTCGCTTGGATGCTTTTTCTCACGGCATACAAATGGGCCTAGAAGCTTTGATTTGTAAAGGCAAGCCCGTTGTACTTGTGGGAGAGGCCGATTGTGCGGGACTCATTGGAATTCACTGTCAGGAGGAACGCCACTTCGGTGTTCCTGTGATATCTGTAGATGGAGTAACACTAACAGAATTAAATTTTGTTGACATTGGGGAAATGTTTGAAACATCAGGCGCTGTACCTGTGGTCATCAAATCTTTGGTTTTTCCTGCCTCTACAGGGTTGGGTAAAACTGGTTTTACGCTTGAAGCACAATAAAACTATTTCTCAAACGAAAGATTCAACACAAGAATGCTCTACCCAACGATTGAACCAAGACGACATGGAATGTTGGTCGTGGGTTCCCGAGAAAAAATATACTGGGAGGAATGTGGGGACCCATCTGGAGAGCCGATTGTCTTTATTCATGGAGGGCCTGGTGCAGGTTGCTCTGAGGTGTCAAGGAGATTTTTTAATCCTAAAAAATACAGAGTCATTTTGTTCGATCAGCGAGGGTGTGGTCGATCCAAATCGACAGGCGAAACGACTGAGCTTAGCGACTTAACCCTTGAGCATATGGTTCAGGATATGGAGTGCTTGCGTGAGCACTTGGGGATTAATAGTTGGATATTATTTGGTGGATCATGGGGAACAACTTTGGCCTTGGCCTATGCAAAGTTATTTCCCAAACATGTCAAAGGACTACTTCTACGGGGCGTCTTCACAGCCTCGCAAGTTGAGTTGGCTTGGCTATATCAGGAAGGTGGTGCATCACAAATATTCCCTCAAGAATGGACGGCATTTAGTGCAATCCACCAACTTGAAGAAAAGTTAATACAAGGAACTCAAGAATTTTTTACTCAGGAAATAAAAAAAGAAGGAAGACATCTTCAGACTAGCTGGAAAGATCACTTGAGCGCTTATCTAAGAGTCCTCCAAAGTGGAGAAAAGCAGCTTGAAAGCGATGCAGCCTTCTCTTGGGCCAGCTGGGAGCATTCAATCATGAGCGTTCAAGGTTTACCCAAGCTTACAACAGATAACCAATATCGAAACCGATCGATGGCACTTCAGTCTTGCCACTTATTTCTAAACGATGCCTGGCTAAGAGATGAAAAAAGGTGGTCATCATTCACGGATATTGAATATTTACCCTTGCTTATTGTTCAAGGTCAATATGACATTGTCACACCGATGAAAACGGCTTTCGAGTTGCATCAACGATGGGGTAATAGTCGACTATTGAAAATACAAGGTGCCGGACATGCAAGCTCCGATCCAGAGTTAACGCAAGCTTTAATTCATGCGCTGGATGAGTGGTCTTTTAATTGAACGAATTAATGCCAATTTAATCTAATCAAACGTGAGGGTGGCGATATGAGATTAGTATCCATTAGAAAGTTATTTGTGCTCTTGATGGTCATATCATGTTTGCTAATCCAAGTTCATGCACAAAAGAATAATAGTCTAGTCGCACCCCTTGCGGTCAAGACAAATTCGGCCACCAGTGAAAACTTGAGCACTATTGAGCAAATTTATCTCTATCAAGGCTCGGACCGATTCAATTGGATATTGGATCATGCGAAGAAAGAAGCTGGGCTAACTCTTTACACATCACTCTCCCCCACGGAAGCTACTCCGTTGATCAAGGAGTTTGAAAAAAAATATGGCCTTCATGTGGAAATTTGGAGAGCATTGAGTGATGGGGTTATGCAAAGGGTGCTCAATGAAACCAAAGCGAAAAGATATTCTGTTGATGTGGTGGAAACCAATGGACCTGAAATGGAGATCATGGCGAGGGAAAAGGTGTTTGCCGAATTTTATAGCCCCTCAGAAAACGAACTCCCTGTAGCGATGATCCCAAAACACAGATTGTGGATGCCTGATCGAGTGAATTACTTTGTTGTTGCATTCAATACGCTAAAAGTTAGGCGAGATGAATTGCCTACCCATCTCGAGGGGTTTATCAATTCCAAATGGAATGGTAGGCTGGGTATTGAAGCTACAGATGCAGAGTGGTTGGGAGGTGTAATGAATGCTCTGGGAGAGGTACGTGGGAGCACATTTTTTAAGAAACTTGCTGAGATGAAGCCCGATATTAGAAAGGGACACATCTTGCTGGCTCAAATGATTGCAGCTGGAGAGGTTGATGTTGGCTTGACCATCTACAACGCCAATGCGCAGTCGTTCAAACAAAGGGGTGCAAATATCGACTGGGTTGCGATTGAGCCGACTTTGGCGAGACCACAAGGTATTGCCTTATCTAAGCATGCAAGTCATCCTTATAGTGCACTCTTGTTTGCGGATTTTATTTTGTCGCCACCGGCGCAGCAAATATTTGACTCTCTAGGACGACCACCTGCCAATACAAGTGTTAAATCTAATTTGAATAACTTCAATTATGTATTGACAGATCCTGGATTGATTGTTGATGAGGCTGATAAATGGACGCAAACTTGGAATAAATTATTTCTCGCCAAGTAGCGATATTTTTGCCTGTTAAGTCAGCTTGACGTAAAGGATTTAGCCTGCAATAAGAGTCAATGGCTCAGCAATGATTGATAAACTAAGCGCTGTAAAAGCAATCATTAATAGTGTCATCGGTAAATTTAAGATCCAAATGCGGTTGGTAGGTATGACTTGACCACTTAGATTTGACCAGGTAAGAGATGCTTGATGGCCGATAAATACAGAAACAACGTGTCCAATCACAATGGAGAAAGTGGCTACGTACCATGTCATTTTTGCATCAACCAGGGTGATGTCTGGGTAATAATTTGCAGTTCCGAATAAATTCCACATACGACCAAAAGGGTCCGATGCTAAAGCTATGATATTTTGTCCTTGAATAAAGAGACTAGAAAAGTTGTGAGCGATTAAGTATGCAAAAGCTATCGGTAAAAGGCTTTTTAGAAAAATATAAGCTGTGGACAAAAAATTAATCTCGCTGTGAAGTTGGCTCGCAATTGACTTTTTCTGGTTTTTAAAAAGTAAACGGGAGGTGTATACCGTGCACTGACATATACCCAAATAAATAATCAAGAATGTAATCCACACCAAGAATAGTCCACAAACACCGGTTCTGTAGCCATTGACATCTGTCATGAAGAAGTTGAACTTGTGTAAAGTCGATTCAAAAGTTAGCCACATCGGACCTGCATGTAATCCATCGAATAAAACGCTCGCGATCATGGCAATCACAAATGCAATTTGACTCAATGGGATAGAACTTTGACCCAAATGTTGAGTTGTCAAGACATCTGAGACGTTGATTGCATTTGATGAAAACGACTTTTTGTTCCGACGGGATAAGTAATGTAGTGATGCTAAGTGTCGAAAATAAATAGAAAAAACATCCGCTTTTTGACACCAGACTTCCAGACCAAAACAGAGCATTCCCATCCAAGTCCAAAGTGAGTACGCGGCAATAAAAAAACTTAATTGGCGTGGCATGGAGGCGATTGGATAAATAATTTCTAACCCACACCATGTCAAGAGTCCTAGGACGCCTGGCCAAAATCCTAAGGAGCCCGGGTATTTCAAATTTAAATTAGACAAACCTGATTTTTTGGGATTTGTGGAAGGACTACTATGGGACTTGAAAAGAATGGCCACGAATCGGTACATTGAGCGCCAGGGATCAATGTTTGGCCAAATGTTTCCGAAAATAACTACACAAAAAGAGCATCCTATCCACCAGATAATCCAAATAAAGGTGGGAGCAAAATTCATCAGAGCATCCTCGGAACCCCAGGTGGCGGTACAAAAGCACAACAGTAATAGCAAACAAGAAAATACCGCCATCGCTATGTTGATCAACGTCGGATGATGGCTGACTTCTACTTCTAGGTAATTGATATCGAGTAATGCATCAAATCTTTTTAAAAATTGAGTGTCTGACCATTTGACACTGATTAAAAAAGTAAAAGCCACGACTAGACAAGAGCAAACAATAATCCAAGACATTGGCACTGGTAAATCATAGCGCTCCCCAAACCCGTGGGCACGAGCAGTCAAACATTTAGACTGACAAATTAAAAACGCTGACCATGGAGATAGGACCTTTTTGTTAAAAAAGGTCTTACGCATGAATACAAAATACAATGACACAATAGGGGTGGTCTTGATTGTTTATTAAGGCATCACTTCTAAACTTGCGAGGGATGGTCCGTTGTGAGTAGCGATCATTTTGCTGTGATCACCCTCATTTTTATGTGGGTGCCATTCAAATTGGAATTTTCCAGATGCATTGGCTTTGAATGATAATTTTTGAGGCGAATTATCGATAATTGGTAATTTAAGGCGATAGGCGTGTAAGTGCAACTCACCCGGTAAATCACTCTGCACTGTTATTTCAACCTGATCGCCTTGATTGACCCGAATCAATGACTCCTCTGCAGATACTTTGCCCATATTGAGGTGAAGTAAAAAAGTCTTGATTAGAACTGAAGCATTCGGCCTGGTTTCAACGACTCCATTGGACGTGCCTTGGGCGATCAAAGAGGTGCTTGAAAATAGTCCAAATGTACAGATAACTAAAGTTAATAATTTTTTGAACAAAGGCATTGGGCGTAAGAAAAACGAATATTGAATTTTTTCAAAAAATAAATTTGATCCCTCACTACCTTGTTATTGGGTAGTGAGAGGGATTCATTTAAAAAATTAATGCTGCGCAACAGTCCAGTCAGCGATTGATTTGGCATTTCCCGTCAACTCTAAAATGTGCATGCCTGAGTTGGCTCGATCAACGATATAGATATAGCCGCGGTCATCGACTTCCACATTATTGGTTTGTATGGCCCGTTTGCTGGACGCTTCTGTCACTGGAAAGTCTGAAGGCATGCCAGAGGGGTTTTCAAGTCTTACCGTGTTTGAATTCAAGGCGGGTATATAGTAGGCCACTTCTTTGGGTGAAAATGGATTTCTCACATCCAAAACTCTCACTCCTGCATTAAAGTGCGCAAAGAACATTAGCTTTTTGTAGTAAATGGGAGTCATGTTTTCGTTCGAGGAGTGAGTTCCAAACCGTCCTCCTTTTGAGCAGAAATTCCCACTTTTCTCTGGCACGGTCCAACTGGCGACACCAAAGGGTTTGCTTTGAGTGGTGATGTCAACAAACCAGACCATTTGACGACCTTCCAAACATTCTTTTTGAATGGCCTCATCGGTGACAACTATGAAATCTCTTACACGTCCAAGATAATTGTGTGCGAATTCAGGAATATCCATTCCTAACATAGGAAAAACTGTGTGAGCGCCATGCATTGGGGGTAAGTCTAGACGACTGATTTGCGGATAAAGCAAATTCTCCGGAGTTGGGTCTTTGGGTCCATTCAAGAGTTTTTCCCGGTCAACAATTTGAAGAATACCTTCAGAATTGGTGCCATAGCCAAAAAAGACTCTGTTGCCTTTGGGGCCGGTCGAAATAGGGCCATGCAGTGACATGGGAACTGCGCCGCCGGCACCTGGTTGTTGGCCGACAATTCCGAAATCACGAATAAAAACTGGTTTTGTAGGATCCGAGAGGTCATAAATTTGGGTCATCCGGTTGGTTCTCCATTGCGGGTTTCCCGAGACCAAATAAGCAATACCAGTATCACATTCCCAAAAGTTCTTGTGTGTGCCTTTGAGACCTTTGCCGATTGTGGTGAGAAGCATGGGTTTACTAGGTGTAGTGACATCCCAGATCTCATGGGCTTGATTGCCGAACGTACGCAACATATAAAACTTGTTTTTATCGGCTTTTGGTAAAGTTGCGCCGGCGCAAATGCGAACCATTTGAGCACCCCCTTGCTCCGCCTTTCCTTCCTCTCCAGGAATATGTGCCAAATAATTAGGATGTTTAGGATCGGTGACGTCGATAATAGAAGTTCCATTGTCTTCAATTTCATGTGTCAAAGGATTAAGCTTCTTATCGCCATGGTGCCCAACGTAGGCGATCCACTGATTACCTTGCTTTTGAATAGTGGGTTGATAAGCCGTTCTAGCTTGTAGATCACTGTAGCCAACCAATTTCATATTCAATGATTGTGGAGCTTCTTTTTGTGCAATCGCACTGCTCATGACGAATGAGCTTGCGATCAGTGAGGACAAGAGTAAAAAGGCTGAATGAGCAGCAACTTTGAATTGGGGGATATATTTCATGGTGTTTATCCTTGTGGCTTTTAAAAATTTCTGAGCGAAGTCAACTCAATTGGTAATAAATATCAAATTAGGCATCCAACCAATTGAGATTTTTTTCGTTCTCAATTTTTTGAATCTTGTCAAACCATTGATTCATTTTTTGTTTTTGTGTTTCGATTGATTTCTTTGACGCCATCGACTCATTGACGGTGAGCAATAGAAATTTCTCACGCAACGCTTGTTGATCTAGAGGCCTTTCAGGTGTACCCAAGAATGCACTTGACCGCTTGGAGAGCTGTTGTCCATTTTTAAGCTTGATGTGCACGACACTGGTCATGTCTGAGCGGTTGTCTGGAGGGGGGATCAATTTCATGATCGTCTTAGCACAAAGATTCATGATTCTTTCATCTAGAAGTGCTGAATCATTGAATGAGCGTGGATCGACTGGGTTTCTAAACATGCTCAACGCCACACAAAATGGAATACTGTACTGGGCGAGCAAAATATCCTTGGGCGCAGGAATATTATTCGCCCGCATCGAGCGTTCATTGCACTCAATGGTGAGCTCCTCAATATCTTCGCCCTTAAACCCATATTCAGCCTTTAGAGCTTGAGCAGATTCAACGGGAGTATGTGCCGTGATGTGACATGCATAACGTTTGTGCATGGTGGTTAAAGACAACCATTCCGATCCCAAATTGGAAGCCAACCGATTAAAGTCATGCTCAGGACAAAATACATTTAAAAAACCGAAACGGCCTTCCAATGCTGTATGTGGTCCTGTAAAGCCTTTTTCTGCCAAACTTGAAGAAAGGACGCCCGCTTGTGCAGCTCGTCCCATATGCAGTCGTTTGACCATAGCGCCATTTCCTGCCATAGCAAATTCAAGCAATCCGCCAGCACAAGAAGCTGCAAGCCCCATGGCATTTGCAGTTTGGTCAGCACTCAAACCCATCAGTCTAGAGCAGCCTGCTGCAGATCCAAATGGGCCAGTCGTTCCGGGCGCATGAAATCCATGCTCCTCTTGACTGTGAAGAGTAGATAGTCCAATTCTGATCATGACTTCCGTACCAGCGACGAAAGCAGTCAAGAGATCTTTCCCAGAGCAGGCTCTGGCTTGAGCAACAGCCAAGAGTGGAATAAAAACTGTTGCACCTGGATGTGAGCCTGAGTTAGGCTTGGTCAAATTGTCAAGTTCAAACGCGTGTGTGAACGCTCCGTTGGCCAAAGCTGCGGAGCTGGGTTCATAACGGACGTTTTTTAGACCTAAAACTTGACTCTTCCCATGCTTGCCAATGTCTAGACAATAATTTGCGATGATTTGACTCCAAGGCAAACTGCTTCCAAAAATGGCACTTCCAATCGTATCTGCCAAAGTATCTTTAGCTCGCTGTAGTACTTCCTTAGGTATATCTTCAAATTTTAAATTGGCTGAAAAATTAACCAAAGCCATGGTTTGACCATTGGCTTGGCCAACAACCCCATGTTGATGTTCTGGCTTGGGGGTAGGGCTAGAACTGGACTCTTCTGCATGCGATGCACTTGGTAACAGGGCGGGCAAAGCGCAGGCTAATCCTGCACCTTGGTGCAGGAAACGACGTCTTTTGAGTTGATCCATAAATGAAAATGTGGCCTACTATTTAAAGATAGCAATTTTCAGTCCATAGTGAGTGTTCTAATCTAGGGGTTTCCCTTCTAATTTATTAAATTCTGCTTTTGGAACCCACTTTGTAAAGTGCTAATCATTGCTTAAAAAAAGCTTGTAATGACCCTAGAGCATCAATAGGTTCTAATTTCGATCATTTGTATGATTGTTTTATCGGGGATCCAAGGAATTTCAATAACAAAAAATGCAAATCTAGGTTGTATTGAAAGTCAGAGGTAAAAAAATAATACCCTCCTTCATGATTCATTTCACCGTTTGATGTCAAGTTTTGCGAAAGCAGATGCCATTGAGGATGTGATGGCAGTATTTTTTGATTGCGAGTTTTGGGAGGAGGGGGAATGTCTCGTTCGTGTTGATGAATTATTTTCGAATTTATTCATACCTACAGTGGCTCGGGAATCTGCATTGGTTGTGAGTTTCATGGTCAAGCTGATTCGTTTACGTGGGATATCCACTTCGAGTACTTTTACCTTTACCACATCACCTGTTTTGACGATTTCACGAGCATCAGTCACGTACTTATTGGCTAACTGGCTAACATGAATCAATCCGTCTTGGTGAACACCCAAATCGACAAATGCGCCAAATTGGGCTACGTTGCTGACGGTACCTTCTAAAATCATGCCAATTTTTAGGTCTTTGATGTCCTCAACGCCTTCGCTATACCTCGCCACCTGAAAATCTGGTCGTGGATCTCGTCCTGGCTTTTCTAATTCAGTCAATATATCCTTGATCGTCATGACACCAAATTGAGGAGTTGCAAACTCGGTAGGGTTTAGCGACTTGAGCTTCTCGGCTCTTCCCATCAGCTCGTTGATAGGCGAACCAATCTTAGAAATTATTTTTTCAACTACAGGGTAAGTTTCAGGATGAACGCCTGTCATATCTAGAGGATTCTTGCCATTTCGAATTCGTAAAAAGCCAGCAGCGAGTTCAAATGTTTTATCTCCTAGGCCACTCACATTCAGGAGTTGCTGTCGATCTTGAAAAGCACCATTTTTTTCTCGCCAACGAACCACTGCTTGAGCAACACTTTTACTAAGCCCTGAGACATGGGACAAAAGCGGTACGCTTGCTGTATTGAGATCAACCCCGACACGATTAACGCAGTCTTCGATGACAGCATCAAGAGTTCGCGTAAGTTCAATTTGGTTCACATCATGTTGATATTGACCAACCCCGATCGACTTAGGATCGATCTTGACCAATTCAGCCAGTGGATCTTGTAGACGTCTCGCAATACTGGCGGCACCACGCAAGCTCACATCAACGTCAGGCATTTCTTGAGACGCAAGTTCACTTGCTGAATAGACTGAAGCTCCGGATTCACTAACCACTACCTTGGCGGGGGGGGTCGAAGAATAAGGATTTGCTTGCAGTAGTTTAATCAAGTCGGAAGCAAGCTTATCCGTCTCACGGCTTGCCGTACCATTACCGATGGCGATAAGTTGCACCTTGTGTTTTGTGCAAAGTTGTTGCAAATTATGTAGGGAACCTTCCCAGTCTCGACGAGGTTCGTGGGGGTATATTGTTGCTGTTTCAACCAGTCTACCCGTTTCATCTATAACAGCGACTTTAACGCCAGTTCGAATACCAGGATCAAGCCCCATGATAGATTTTGGGCCAGCGGGTGCAGCCAAAAGCAGGTCACGTAAGTTATCAGCAAACACTTTGATTGCAACAGCTTCGGATGCTTCTTTCAATTTAGAAAACAAATCTCTTTCAATGGAGAGAGATAGTTTGACACGCCACGTCCACGCAATGCATTTACGGATCAAGTCGTCACCAGCCCTGCTGCGGTGTTGCCATTGAAGGTGAAGGCCAATTCGGCTTTCTGCAAGACTGACATCACTCGACTCAAGTGCTGTGGGAACGATAAGTTTGGCCTCTAGATATTCAAGGCTGCGGCCTCGAAAAATGGCGAGCGCTCGATGCGAGGGTACATGCGATATTGGTTCGCTGTAGTCAAAGTAATCACGAAATTTAGATACATCAGGTAAATTCTCGTCCAAATCTGCTACTTTTTTACTTTGCAATAAACCTTCTTGCCATAACCAGTCTCTTAATATTTGTAAAAGCGTGGCATCCTCCGCCCATCGTTCAGATAAGATGTCTCGAATACCATCCAAAATTGATTGAACTGTAAGAAAGGGAAATTGCTCGGCAGTGTTTGAACTGGGGGAAGTTGAGGCTTGAGCCTCTAAGAAAATTTGTGCTTCAGTTTGGGGGCTGAGATCGGGATTTTGAAAAATACGGTCAGCCAAAGGTTCCAAGCCAGCTTCTTTGGCAATCTGGGCCTTGGTTCTACGTCGAGTTTTGTAGGGTAAATACAGATCTTCAAGCGCTTGTTTAGTTTGGGCACCTGCGATTGAAAGCTTTAATTCTGGCGTTAGTTTTCCCATTTCATCGATCGCTTTGAGGATGCTTTGGCGTCGATCCTCTAGCTCACGCAAATATGAAAGTCGGATTTCAAGTTCACGAAGTTGGATATCATCTAAGCTTTGTGTAGCTTCTTTTCGATATCTCGCGATAAAGGGTACTGTTGCACCAGAGTCTAAGAGTTCAACTGCAGCGGTAATTTGGGCGGGCTTGACTTTGATTTCGTCAGCAAGTTGCTGAATAATAGTTTGCATTAGAAAAAAGTTATAAAAGCGAAAGAAAATTTATTGCTGAACTAGTTCTACTGTCAGTAGAACTAGGCTTTAAGAAATAGCGTAATTTAAAATTTTGGTCGGGGTGAGAGGATTCGAACCTCCGGCCTCCACGTCCCGAACGTGGCGCTCTACCAGGCTAAGCTACACCCCGAAAAACTAGGAAATTTTACCTCAACTCAAAATTGTAACCAACCTTCAAACCCTATTTGAAAGGCCAGTTTACTCAGCGCAAATGCCACTTTTGCAACACCTATTTTTAGGTAAAAAAATTCCGATTTGATGTGAATATTATTTACAGGTTACCTTTTTTGAAGAATTGAACTTCTAACTTAATTCGGTTTCAGTATGAAATTTCAGTACCAAGTAATCTGATCTATTAAGTTAATGGGTTGGTCGTAGACAAGTTGTATTTTTTTGCTGTTGTCTAGCTTTAACTTTGAGAGGAATTGAGGTAACAATGGCTAGTTATGGTTAATAAAATTGATTTTTTTGGTTTTATATTGAAATAGTGGTCACAATCTGTGTATTAAATCAAGTACGTTAATAATGATTGATGTCTATATCGACATTAGGTCCTCTATTTTGATTATTCAATAAAGGTTGGATATGACTCGTGAAAAAATAAAACATCGCTTTAATCTGGCAATGCTTGCAGTTGAGGCTTTGACAAATAGAGGCTTGAGGGCTGAAATGTCATCGCAAGCATTGTCTCAATTGGAGTCAATCCAAGAACAAAAAATCGAAATCAAAGGAAATATTCGAGATCAGCGGCAGCTTCTTTGGTGCAGCATCGATAATGATGATTCAATGGATCTTGACCAATTGACAGTTTGTTTTAATGATGAAAAAGAGCAAATACATATCTTGGTTGCAATTGCCGACGTTGATGCATTGGTCAAGAAAAATTCAGCCATTGATGAACAAGCCCGAGTCAATACCACTTCTGTTTACACCTCGGCTCGCATATTTCCAATGTTGCCTAAAAAACTCTCCCATGGCTTGACCTCTTTAAACCCTGGCGTCGATCGCATGGCACTTGTATGTGAAATGACCTTTGACGCACAGGGTTTGTTAACGAATTCAGATATCTATCAATCCTGTGTCCATAATCACTGCAAGCTGGCTTACGATTCTGTTTCTGATTGGCTGGAGGGGTCAGGTCCACTACCATTAGTTGCCCTGAATGTTCCTGGTATCACTGATCAATTGCAAATGCAAGATGCGTTGGCCCAGAAGTTAAAAAAACTTAGGCATTTAAAAGGATCATTGGAATTTGAAACCTTTCAACCGATGGCAAAGTTTGAGGGAGAAGAGTTAACCAGTTTGGTCTTGCAGCCACACAATCGGGCAAGACAGTTGATTGAGGAATTCATGATAGCAGCCAATGGCTGTACTTCAAGGTTTCTTGCCGCTCACCAAGGCGCTTCACTCAGAAGAGTCGTTAGATCGCCAGAAAAATGGATGCGTATAGTTGATTTGGCACATCGTTATGGAGTCACTCTTCCCCTAGCGCCTGATTCCAAGGCATTGGAACAATTTCTAGCAGATCAACATAGGAAAGACCCGCTTAGTTTTCCGGATTTATCCCTGATTGTTGTGAAGTTAATGGGGCGAGGTGAATACATTGTTGAGCGTCACGATCAACAAGCGATTGGACACTTTGGCTTGGCTGTCAAAGATTACACACACTCAACGGCACCTAACAGGCGTTATCCTGACCTCATCACATTGAGGCAAATTAAAGCCATATTGAATCACGAGCCATCACCTTACACGTTAAATGAATTGGAGGATTTGGCATTGCACTGTTCACGCCAAGAAGATGCTGCGCAAAAAGTTGAACGACAAATGCGTAAATCTGATGCTGCAATGCTTCTTTACTCAAGGGTGGGCCAATACTTTGACGGCCTAATCACCGGGGTGAACGAAAAGGGTTCTTGGGTCCGAATTTTTACACCCCCCGCTGAGGGACGCTTGATTGGAGCTTTGCCTCCAATACGAGTTGGTCAAAAAGTTAGGGTGAAGCTAACGTCTACCAATGTGGAAAAGGGATTTATTGATTTTGCTCTCACGCACGAGTGAGATTTTCATCTGCCCCAGATGATCAGTCTCGATAAGAACGAATTGATGATCACACTCTTACAGCTTATTGGTGCTGATGCCAGCTTTGGTGTACAGATCTTCGAAGTGTTGCTTGACCTCCAGGGGAGTGCTGTCATTTAACGGTCGATGTGCCCAGCCAATCTTTTCGCGTGCGTAAATAGCCATAATTTCATCTTGGTCGGAGGTTCCACCACTCACTCCATAGGCTCCAACCATCTCATCGCCTTTAAAGATAGGAGCGCATCCTCCTGAAACGACAACCTTGCCGCCTGTGAAGATGGAGGCATTGATTAACATTTGGGGATTGCGTTCTTTGAACCACTGTTGGATCGTTAATCCATCAGGAAAGCGTGGACTCATTGATCTGAAGGCGGCGACTGTAAAGGCCTTACTTTGGGCAATATCGGGCGTTATAAAACCAGCGTCATCCATTCTTTCCAGTGCCAATAGATGCCCTTCTGCGTTGACGACGGCAATTGCAACTGGAACATGCATTTCGGCAGCTTTTTCAGCTACGGCTTGAATGAAAACCCTGCATTCTGCAATTTTTAATTTAGACATAATGTTCACCTACAAGACTGGTTATGACAACATAATGAGTTTAATCTAAATCCCCACATACATCACCCATGAAAATCCAACAATCATTTCAAGCGTCGATCATAATTTTTGTCTTGACGATGATCAATCCACTTTTTGCAATGGAGGATGTGTATCCCGCAAAACCCATTAGGTTATTGGTGGGATTTCCGAGCGGGAGCTCAGCAGATGTAGCCGCCAGGATCATCTCTAAAAAGACCTCAGAAATATTGGGTCAAGCCATCGTTATTGACAACAAGCCTGGAGCGAGCAGCAATATTGCAACTGAAGCTGTGGTGAGATCCTTACCCGATGGTTATACATTGCTACTGGGCACTGTGGCCAACACCATTAACTCGGGAATGGGAAAGAATTTACCGTTTAACTTTAGCAATGATTTGGCACCCGTGGTCTTACTGACCAATCTTCCCAATATTTTGGTGGTGCACCCATCGATAGGTGTTTCAAGCGTTCAAGGGCTAATTGAGCTGGCGCAGAAAAAGCCAGGGCAGTTGAATTATGCGTCCTCTGGTAACGGAACTTCTCCGCACCTATCCGGAGAGTTATTCAATCAAATTGCCAACGTCAAACTTGGCCACATTCCTTATAAAGGTAGTTCACAAGCTATCACAGACGTACTCTCGGGTTTGGTGCCCATCATGTTTTCGCCTGCTTCCACCGCTTTACCTTACATCAACAGTGGAGCATTGAGAGCTTTGGCAGTTTCAACCAGCAAAAGAAGCTCTGTTGCCCCGAAACTTCCTACTTTGTCAGAAGCGGGATTGAACAACTACGATACTTCTGTGTGGTTTGGCGTGTTGGCTCCAATCAATACTCCCCGAGAAATCCAAGACAAGTTAAATGTAAGTTTTAATCAAGCTCTCCAATCAGCAGACGTTAAAGCCCAACTGATAACTCAGGGAATGGATACTATGGGCGGTAGTAAAGAGGAGATGGGCAAATACATATCCCAAGAAACGGAAAAATGGCTTAAATTAATCAAATTTTCTGGCGCTAGCTTAGAGTGAAATAGGGGAAGAGCCTACATTGGAATTTAAGCAAATTGGAAAATTCTAAGATTCAATTTTTTGAGCAAATAAATAGTGATGCAATTTTACAAATGGGCGATCAAGGTCTACATTTTTACCATTAAGCAGTTCATAGCAAACCCCAGATACAGTCACATTGGGTTTGGTGTGTCCATCTCCATTTCCAAAAGCTCTAACAATTTTGGTCAGCTCTTCGGTGGAAATATCCAAAGGGATGGTGCACTTGTCACGGTAATTGGCTTTCGTGGTTTTTTTACTTGACCACTGAATGTTCACTAAAGGTTTGATGTCAGTAGACAGGAGATTTGAACTCATGGAGTGAAGGAAATTGAGCGCCATATTGATACAAAGTTGGCCCATCTCGTGTTCTGACGTAACATGCTTAACTGAGTAATTGTGCGCTGCAATAATTTTGCCTGAGTCAACTTTCTCCTCCATCCAGTGCATAGTGATGCCGTAGTCTTCGACTCCGTCATATAAGGCAAATTGCCAAGCTTGCCAACCAGGATAATTGGGCGTACCTGGATGAATATTGATGGCACCAAAACCAAGCTGGTTAAGGACATCAGCAGGGACGATTTGATTTGATAAAAATGAAATAAGTCTTGATTCTCTTAATAAAGCCGAGTCTAGTTTTTTGAGATCATTTGCGAATACTGCACCAACAAAATGCATATCGGGAGAAACTTTCTTCAGTAACAGAGTGACTTTTTGAAACATTTCCCTTGAAGACAGGATGATGATATTTTTCATTGATATTGTGAGCGTGTTTGGTTTATCCAAACCCTAGAAGTCGAAAAAAATGCTGTATAGTTAAACGGTGAATCAATTTTAAAGGATTTGCTTCATGTCAATCAATTTCTCTGAAAAAGGTTTACAACTCATTGAGCTTTATCAACAAATGGCTCAAAAAGGTTACGAGACCAGAGATGGTGCTTATATTGAAAACGCCTTCTCTGATTTTGAACTTCAACATTATAGAATTCAGCTTAAAACCATTGTTTCATTTTTTGAGACAAAGTCGGTCCTTGACTATGGGTCGGGAGGATCTAATTGGGATCTGAAAGGTTTTCATGACAACGGACAAAGTGCAAAAGAGTATTTCAATTTAGATACAGTTAAGAAATATGATCCTGCACGAGGCCTAGATGAAAGGGCCAAGGTTGATGCGGTTATTTGTTTTGATGTCCTTGAGCATATTCATATCCTTGATGTGCACAAAGTAATCCGAGACTTGTTTGAACATGCTGGAAAACTTTTGATCATCAACGTGGCTTGTTATTCCGCTGCAGCACTTTTACCCAATGGTGAAAACGCACACATTACGGTCCGACAGCCTTTATGGTGGAAAGGCGTTGTTGATACCATCTCTATTGATTACCCAGACGTATTTGTTTATTTGATGTGTTCTATTGGATGGAGAAACACCAATTCTTTTTCTATTTGGAGCTCACAGGAGTGGCGTGAACATCCTGGATTTGAGGTCAAAGATAATTTTTATTAATTTTTGAAGCTGCGATTGAGACGAGTTATTTTTGTGAGTTCACTTGGGGATTTTTGGGGTCATTTAAATCAATGTGTTCATAGCAGCCTGGCTCTAAAAATGACTTGAGATACCAAAGTGCAGATGATGAGCCGATCACCAAATATCTCTCAAATCCCAATAGCGCAGGCTCTAAGTGTCTATCTAAATTTGCTGGAAATACAATGTCCTCATACATTTGACCGTATTTTCTAAATTGTTCAATGATCAAGGAAAATCCACTGTTTGTCTGTTTAAGCGCTTCGTCTTGAGGATGAGTTTTCAAAACAACTTGAAATTGTGAGTACTGAGACCTTTGAGTTACAGAAGCGATCAGATTCATTAAGTTTTGGATGGCCAAGTGCCAATCTACGCCCAATATGACCACAATCTGAATTAGCGGGGGCAAGATAACCAATAAGGTGTCTTTGAATTGAATCTCTCGAATTTTAGATAGATCAAGTTGCAAAAGGCATCGATTGGAGACCCCCTCAAATGCCATTTTTGATATGCAGTAAGCAGTTCTGAATTTTGGATGCTCAAAATCATAGTAATAGTTCATGATTTTGTTGATGTTTGAAATCATCAAGTCGGAGATTCCTAAATCCACATATAAATTTTTTTCCTGTAGCATTGATTCCAATAAAACGACATCAATTTCTTCATCATTGATGATGTGGTTGATCTTCGAATATGAAAATACCCCCTCTTCTATGTACGAATAGCTTGTGATCCGATCCGAGAATTTGATGATTTTGCCTAATAGAAAGGCAGTGTGGGGAATGTGAATGTGGATGGGCTTATGGCAAACAGTCGCAATGTCAGCCAAGATTTTTAAAAATCTAACAGTTTTTGGGATGTCCCAGACCCCATCATCCTCAACAGCCAAGGTTTGGGCATTACCGACACCTCGCCCACCAATCTCACAGAAAAAGACTTTTTTCTCTTGATCAATGATGGATCGAGTGAGCGTATACGTGATTGGACTGTGATAGTAGAAAACATCAAATTCTTGCATTTCGTGTATTTTTTATCATGGAAATGCATCGTAATGTTTGGAGGTGTATTTGGTAATAACTTATGTAAATTTACAGTAACGTAACATCCAATATTCAATACTCAATGGTTCATTTTTTAATTCATGGACGCTTATACGCCCGTCGAAGGCCTCATCTGCAGATTTGGTTTGACATCGCAACCCTTAAACCCAAATTGACCATGTTACTGAACGTTTCAGCTATTACTCTGGCTACAGGAGCTTTTAATAGAGATAATGAATTTCCAATATCAATAGATCGGCAATACTGCATTGACGATTATTTTTTTAAAGGGATTGATTTTCGAGGCTTAAAACAGGCTTAATCTGTTTTCGACACAAGTTTGCCAAACTTGAGAGATGTTACGGTTTTTCTTTTGGGTCAATAGGAGTTCAGTTTGCTCAGTATTTACACTAATTTGGACGCATTGATTGCCCAAGATGCAATGACTTCTTCAAAGAAATCCATGTCTACTGCGATGGAGCGTTTATCCACGGGCAAACAAATCAATAGCGCTGCCGATGATGCTGCTGGAATTGCAATTTACAACAGCATGAACTCTCAAATCATGAGCTATGCGGCAGCATTGAATAATGTTCACCAAGTGGTCGCAATGAATACCCAAATGGGTAGTGATTTACAAAACATCAACAATATATTGATGGGGATGAAGAATTTGGCTCTTTCATCAGCCTCATCCACCAGCTCAGCGACAGATCGAAACAACAATCAAACTTTGTATTCTCAGTACAGATCACAAATAGATGCCATCGCCAGTTCATCAAGCTTTAATAGCAACAATTTACTCAATGGATCGCTTGGAAATGCTAATTTCCAGATTGGCATCAACTTAGCAAGCGTGTTCAAAGAGACTTTCCCGAATGCCTTGTCCTCCAATTTGGGTGTGATGGCACCGATTGGGTTGAGCTCTTCGGGTTCAACCACCAATCCACTGGTTTCAGGCGACTTGGTGATCAATGGATTTACTGTTCCAAGTTCACAAGCCTCAAGTGATAATTTATCGTATGCCAACAATTCAGGTTCAGCCATTGCTAAGGCAACAGCTATCAATTCAATTCAAGCCAGCAGTGGCGTCTCAGCATCGGTTGGAAGTAACATAGTTGCAGGAAGTGCAGTTTTGAGCAGTGCAGGTGCCACCTCAGGTTTAGTCACCATCAACGGTGTGTCTATCTCGGTATCTCAGTCAGTGAACAGTTCACTGGCAGCCAATCGCACTTCTATTGTGGATGCGATCAATTTAAATAAAGGCATGACAGGTGTAAGTGCAGTGGATTCAGGTGATTCCACGCACGGAATTTATCTCCAAGCCAGTGATGGTCGAAACATCACCCTTTCATACGACAGTAACCTAACACCCTCCAACACTGGCTTGGCCAGTGCTGGGACGTACAGTGCCGCTATAACACTTCGCAGTACCAATGGGAATGCAATGGTGTTGAGTAGTGCGCCTACGGGCAACATTGCGAATGTGGGATTTAATGCTGGGGTTTACTCTTCAACCTCTGCCCAATACACCACAGCCAAGCGTTCTGGATCGACGTCTGCGCCTATTACCCTCACCGGTAATGATCTTGTGATCAATGGATTTACGGTGAATGCACCTCTGTCAAGTTCTGATACGTCAACCCAAGCCACGACCACTTCGGCCAATAAAGTCTCAAGTGCAATCTCCATGGCTGCAGCCATTAACGCTTTATCCGCGTCAACCAACGTCATTGCTGTGGCCAACCCCAATTTGTTGGTAGGCACAGGATTTCAAGCTGGCAATGTAGACTCGATTTATCTCAATGGGGTGACCATTGGTGCGAGTCTGACGCCTAGCTCAACGGTGAGTAATGTGGTGACTTTGTTGAATCAAAAGTTAGGCCAGACTGGCGTGAGTGCCAGCAGCAATGGCAGTGGTGTCTCCCTTGTGGCCAGTGACGGTCGAACGATTTCCATCGGTGCGAGCTATCAGGGCGCTGCAGTTGATGGAGCTACTCTGGGAATGTCCAATTTGTTGGGCTCAACTGCACCTTTGGCCTCTGCAGATTCTGCAATGTCCTTTATCTCGACCGTGACCTTAAGTTCACCCAGTGCTTTCTCTGTGAGCAGTGGAAGTGCTGGAAATGGCAACTTCACAGCATTAGGCTTTAAAAATGGGACACTGGGTGCTTCCAGTGATCTCGTGACTTTGGCCAAGCAAAACATTCAGACTCAGTCAGGCGCTAGGAATGCAGTCAATGTGATCAATGCCGCAATCAATTGGGTCTCCAATCAGCAAGCAGCAATCGGTGGTGTTTTAAATAGCATGGACTATCAAAGCAACTACCTGGCTGACAGTCAAATGAACTTGCAAATTTCTGAGAATAATTTGGTGGCTACAGATTACGCGCAAACCACAACACAATTGGCAAAATCCCAAATTATTCAGCAAGCCGCAACAGCCATGTTAGCTCAAGCCAACGTTAGTAGTCAGTTGGTTTTGAGTTTGTTGAAGCACTGACTAGCACTGACTAGAATTGAGTAGCGTTGAGTAACGTGGATTGATTTTTCTTAAAAGGTCTTCAGACCTAAGCCACTCTAAAAATAACTTCTCAATCTAGTGGGGCACAGTTCACTGCTGTCTCCAACCACCGCCCAAGGCCTGGTAAAGAGCGACCGTATCACTCAAATAGTTGGATTTGGCCATCAAAGCATTGATTTGTGACTGTAAGAAATTTTGTTCTACATTCAATAAATTGGGCTCTGAGATATAACCCGCCTTAAATTGATGGGTACTCAAGTTAAACAACTTTTGGTTGGCCATCTGGTTGTCTTGGGCGATGCGCAAAGATTTTTCGTCTGCAGATAAGGCATACATCGTATCGGCAACATTTTGAAACGCAGTGAGCACAACACTCTGATATTGCGCTTTGGCGGCGAGTGCACCTTCCTCTGCGGCTCGTCTTTTGGCGGAGAGACTGCCCGCAGTGAAGAGCGGTTGGGTTATACCTCCAAGCAAACTCCAAGCTTGATTGGAGGGACCAAATAGCCCAGCAAAGGTGTTCCCCGCGTAATTTACATTGGCAGAAATAGACAGTTGCGGCAACATGTTCGCAACTGCCACCCCAATTTGAGCATGCGCGGCGTGCAGAAGGGATTGTGCAGCTCGCACATCTGGACGTTGATTGAGCAATTCTGATGCAACG
Source organism: Limnohabitans sp. (assembly GCA_036821105.1). GTDB lineage: Bacteria > Pseudomonadota > Gammaproteobacteria > Burkholderiales > Burkholderiaceae_C > Limnohabitans. Next base: position 9,146 of record DAISKH010000014.1, on the reverse strand, counting down.
GCACTGGGTAAATTGCTTGGAACTTGCAGGTCTTCCTTCCCAAATCCTTTGATTTTTAAATCATCACTTGGATACTCACCACACAAGGTGGCCAACAAATCCCTATTCAAATCCAGTTGTTTTTGAAGAGGGGGTAGCAATGCCAAGTATTGCTGGTAAATGGCTTCTTGTTGCGTTAGATCCATGACAGAGGAATAGCCATTTTTAAGAGTAAATTTGTTATGGTTCAGGAGTTTTTGGGCTGTTTCAATGGTTTTTTGAGTCAATTCAATTTCCTGGCTTAACAATTGGTCTTGAATGACTGCCAAGGCCACGTTCGTAGCAACTGTTGTCTTAAGTGCTTGGAGTTGAAGAGATTGATTCTCTGCTAAGGCTTGCAGCGACTCGACTTGACGCTGGTTGGCGCCAAAAATATCAGGCACAAAGCCTACATTAAGCTGGCCCGTTTGAAGTGTGAAGACCGAATTCCCTGATGCCAGTGGAGATGCAATGATGCTTCCGGTATTTTGTTTGTTGCTTGAAATGTTGGCACTGATTTGCGGGAAATAGAGGCCGCGTTGTGCGTTGACATATTCTTGGGCTTGTTTGAGATTGGCAAGTCCAGCTTCTAAATTTGGATTTCGTTGAAGTGCCAATTCAATGAGTTTGTTCATGCGCTGAGATTGATACACCTCCCACCATAGGGTGTCGATGGGATTGGAATTCAAATGCAGGTTCTCTAAGCGCTGAGCATCGGATGATCTCACCAGAGTTGCTGGAGTAGGCGTTTTAGGGGATTCAAAATCTGGACCCACTGCACAAGCGCTCAAGCTCACTAAGACTGCGGTGGCGGCCAGATGAAGGACTGTTTGGGGTGTGAACTTTTTCATGCATGAGCTCCATCACCGCCCAAACCTTTGCGACGTTTGGTGAGTTTGATGCTACGAAGGACCAATAATCGCATTGCGGGGACCACCAGCAGTAAAAAGATGGGTCCAACCAGCATCCCGCCCACCACCACTGTAGCCAAGGGGCGTTGAACTTGGGAGCCAATTCCGTGGGACAAGGCCGCCGGAAAGAGCCCGATGAAAGCGGAGAATGCTGTCATCAATAAGGGGCGCATTCTATGGATATAGGCTTCTTGTATCGACTCTCTCGCATCTTTACCGCTCAGGCGAAGGTCTTTAAAGTAGGACAAAATCAAAATACCATCCATCACCGACACCCCCAGCAACGAGATAAAGCCAATGATGGCTGAAATGCTGATGGTTTGAGCTGATATATAGAGAGCCAGTACTCCACAAGCCACTGTGAAAGGGACCGCAGCCAAGGCCAATAAGCTGTAGGCCAAGCTAGAGAACAAACTGTAAAGTAATATCAAAATCAAGGCAAAAGCTGCAGGGATCAAAATTTTCATCCTTGCTTTGGCACTTTCGAGCTCTTCAAATTCGCCTGCGAATACAAATCGATACCCCGTGGGTAAGACCATCTCTTTGGCAAGTTTTTTCTGAATTTCTGAAACCGTGCTTCCCAAATCGCGCCCACGGACACTGAATTTAATGGGAATGTAGCGTTCATTGCTCTCGTGATAGATGTAGGTGGCCCCGGTGTCTAGACCAATCGTTGCCAAGTCTTTAAGAGGAATGAAAGCCGTACCGCCTTGTGCAGTTGGATATCCAATTTTCAAGTTGCCGATGTTTTGTATATCAAGGCGTTGGCTGGGTAAGTAACGAACGGATAAGCCGTATTCTCGATCCCCCTCCCAAACTGTGGTGACCACCGTTCCTCCCATGGCTGCTTGAATGACGCTATTCACATCTCCCGTGTTCAAGCCGTAACGCGCAGCCTTCACGCGGTCTATGGTAATGTTGAGGTTGGGTTGACCCAAAATATAGAAAATACCCAAGTCATCCACGCCCTCGACTTGTCCCATGACCTTCATGGTCCGGGTGGCCAAATCCTCCAAGGTTTTTAAGTCTTTTCCAATGATTTTGACTGAGTTCGCACCCTTGACACCTGACAAGCCCTCCTCCACATTGTCTTGGATGTACTGGGAGAAATTAAATCCAATGCCAGGAAACTCAGCTTCAAACTTTTTGTCCAACTCCGCCACCAAAGCTTCTTTGGTGACGCCTGCAGGCCACTCATCAAAAGGCTTGAGAGGAGCGAAGAGTTCTACGTTGTTAAACCCAGATGCATCTGAGCCGTCATCAGGACGACCGTGCTGGGACACAACGGTCAAAACCTCAGGGTAGCTTTTGATGATCTCTCGCATTCGGTTGGCTTTGGCCGTTCCAGCTTCAAGCGAAATGGTGGGAGGCATCGAGGCCCGAATCCACAAATTACCCTCTTCAAGAGCGGGCAAAAACTCACTGCCCATGCGTGAGGCCAGGACGCCGACCAAGATCAAAAAAACAACTCCTCCAATACTCACAGCTTTGGCGTTCGATAAGCTCCACTCTAGCGCTGGTTCGTAATATTTCCTGATCAAACGCACCAGCAAAGTTTCCTTCTCTTCGATACGTCTGGGCAATAGGTAGGCCGCCAAAACTGGTGTGATAGTGAATGTGGCCATCAAAGCGCCACCCAAAGCATAGCCATAAGTTCTGGCCATCGGACCAAAAATTTGCCCCTCAACGCCCGTCATCAAGAATAGGGGAGAAAACGCAGCAATCGTGATCACAGTCGAGAATAGAACTGAATTGTCCACTTGCAATGCGCTCATGAAAATCATTCTCAAGCGTTGTGTCCAACCCATCGCTGGATCCGTGTCCATGCCGTGGGGACCTCGGGTGAGTTTCTCCAGCTCAGCAATTCGTTCTCTGGGGGTTTTTTGGAAATTTCGAAAAATATTCTCAACCAAGATCACCGCTGAGTCCACAATGATGCCAAAGTCCACAGCTCCTAGTGAGAGCAAGTTGGCTGATTCGTTGGTGAGGACCAGCATGATGATGCTAAAAAACAGAGCAAACGGAATGTTCACACTCACGATGATGGCACTTCTGATGTCACCAAGGAAAATCCACTGAATAAAAAAGACCAGCAAGCAACCAAAAATGAGGTTATGAATGACGGTGTGTGTGGTCACATTCACCAATGTGGAGCGGTCGTAGTAAGGGACAATTTCGACGCCTTGGGGCAAACTACCATCACCATTGATTTTGACCACAGCCGCGTGGACGCGCTCAATCACATCCTTGGTTTGTTGCGTACGGTTCATGACCACAATGCCTGTCACCACATCGTTGGTGTTGTCTCTACCGGCCTCACCCAAGCGAGGCACATATCCTAGGCTCACCTCTCCCAAGTCCTTGATGGTGACGGGTTGCCCGTTTTGTTGGGCGACCACCGTATTTTTAACATCGTCAATGTTTTGCACCAATCCTAAGCCACGAATGTTCACCGATTGCTCACCCACACTCACTGTTCTACCGCCCACATTGGCGTTGGCATTGTTGATGGCTGAGAGCACTTGTTGGAGGGATAGTGAATAACTCTCAAGTTTCAAGGGATCGACCTCGACGTGGTATTCCTTGGTGGTTCCACCCCAAGTGACCACTTGCGCTACTCCTGGGACGGTCAGAAGTCTTCTGGAGACGACCCAGTCTTGGAGGCTCCTGAGGTCGGTCAATGAATAGGTTGCAGGCCCCTTCACTTGGTAGCGCAAAATCTCACCCACCAAACTCGAGGCTTGAATTTGCGGTTGAACATTGTTGGGTAAATTCACGTTTTGTTGCAAGTTAATGGCGGTCTGAGTCAACGCTTTGACATAGTCCTCACCATACTTAAAAGTAACGCGAACAAAGGAGAGCCCGTAAAAGGATGTGGAGCGGATGTTATCCACCCCCATCGTGGTGGCCAAGCCGACTTCAATGGGGCGGGTGTAGTAGCGCTCCATCTCTTCGGCTGAGAGGCCAGACGCTTGGGCCGTGATCTCCAAAATCACCGGAGCCGGGTTGGGGTAGGCCTCAACGTTGAGCTTATAAAAAGCCAGAAGACCAAAAGCCATGAACGCTAGCAAGGCTACCAACATGATGGGTTTGCGCGTGAGCACAAACGCGAGAATGGGTCTAAACAAGATAGATCCTTTAGTTATTGGTGAGCAAATACAAATTGCTTAAAAAAAGTGACTTGTCTCGCGCGATTTTTTCGCCCACATTCAATCCGCTGAGAATTTGCACCATGTTGTGTTGCGTAAGTCCGGCCTTGACTTGGTGACGCGTGAACTGCAAACCGTCTTCAGTGACCCAGGCAGTGGTAGTGCCATCGGATTCGCGGGTCAATGCATTGGTGGGTACAGCGGGTGAACTTACGGGTGAGGAGAGTTTTACAGTCACGGTGGCTAGCATTTGAGGCTTGAGTAAATGCTGTGGGTCCACAATATTGGCTCTTACCACCACGCGGTGGGTGTTGGGGTCTGAGACATCTGCAATAAAGCTGACACTTCCGTTAAACGCGTGATCATAGGCTTGTACTTTGAGAGAGACGCCTTGGCCAACATGGTAGTCACCAATTTCTGACTCGGGAACACTGGCCAAAAGCCACAAGCTTTGTACATTGGCCAAGGTGAGAGGTGCAGTGGCCATTCCCGGCTGTACATATTGACCTTGGGTTCCATTTCTCGCAACGACCCGAGCACTAAACGGTGCACGCACGGGCATTAACGTCTGCACTTGGTGTTGACGTTCGATTTGATCGACTTCATTGGCGGTCAGTCCAAAAAGAGTCATGCTGCTTCTTGCAGCCTTGTAAGCCGCCTCGCTGCTTTGTTGATCAGAGACGTTTTGTTGAAACTCTTTTTGTGAAATGCTTTGGTTTTCAAAAAGAATTTTTGCTCGGGCCAATGTGTCATTGGCCACCTTCAAGGATGCAGCACTGGCCAAGAGCGTTGCCCCAGCTTGTGCCAAATCGGGTACGTCTACGGTGAAGAGCACTTGACCTGCTTGCACGTTCTCGCCTGCTTTGACTAGAAATTGTGCAATTCTTCCTGAGTAAGGGGAAAAGACTTGAACGGTTTCGTCTTGATTAAAGTCGATGCTACCAATGGTCTCACGCTCAATTTCAAAAGATTTTGAGACAACCGGTCCAACATTGAGCTCCTTCACCTGCTCGGGAGCAAGTTGCAAGCGGTCTGAGCCCAAACGAATCGCCATGGTGGCATTGGGTTCGGGTTTTTCGACAGGGGGCTTAAGTGGTTTGAAAAACTCGTAAGCCAAGCCACCCAAAGCAAGCAACGCCACACCTGCAACGATGGCAATGCTTAGGCGAGGGGTCACACGACCGCTTGATGAGTTTGGTACAGATGATTTATTTTTCATGTCCGGAGAAATTCTGTTCATTGGCCATCCATTCGAGTCTAGGGTTAACTCGGTAGGGTGCAACTGTACAAAATCAAACCTGACTAGAACCTGATCATTCGAAAGAAGAGTGTATTTTTTTTGCGTTTAAATAATATAAAAGTACTAATTTTACGCAAAAATCCGAGTTTTAGCTCGTGCGGATGAGGAGCTGAGATGCCAAATCGCGTAAGGCTGACTTATAAACTGAATCGGGCAATGGATTTAAAGCCTCTATAGCCAACAGCGCTTGGTGATGGGCGACGGCTCGTGTGGCTTGCATGGCACCTGTGCGTTGGATCACTTGAAGAATGGGTTCGAGTTCAACTTCAGAGTCTTGCTCGATTGCATTCTTAATGAGTTGACGTTCACGGGCATCGGCTTTTTCCATTGCAAAAATCAGAGGCAGTGTTGTTTTGCCTTCACGCAGGTCATCGCCTAAATTTTTGCCCAGTAATGCGCTCTCACCTTCGTAGTCCAGCGCATCATCGATAACTTGGAAGGCGGTCCCTAAAGCAACGCCATACTCAGCACATGATTGTTGCAGTGCGTCTGGGCATGACGCCATGATGGCGGGGAGCCTAGCGCTGGCTTCAAAGAGCTTTGCGGTCTTGGAGCGAATGACTTGCAGGTAGTCTTCTTGGTTCAAATTTGCATTGTGCAAATTCATCAACTGCTGAACTTCACCCTCAGCGATCACGTTGGTGGCGTTGGCTAAAACTTCCATGACCTTCATGTTTCCGCAGTCCACCATCATCTGAAACGCTCGGGAGTATAAAAAATCCCCGACCAAGACACTGGCTGGATTGCCAAATGACACATTGGCGGTGGCGCGTCCCCGGCGCAATGTGGAGTCATCTACCACGTCGTCGTGCAAGAGGGTGGCCGTGTGGATGAATTCAATCACGGCAGCGATTTCAAATCGGTCCTCTTTTGTATAGGACAAGGCACCTGAGATCAAGAGTAAGAGGGCAGGGCGAATGCGTTTTCCACCCGCAGAAATGATGTATTTGGCGACCTCACCGACCAGAGGCACAGCGGAGCTCAGGCGCTTAGAGATGACGGCGTCCACATGATCCATGTCTTGGGCGATCAAAGTGGCGTAAGCGTTGGAGGGATTTTCGAGAGTCAAGGGCGTTCACCTGAATAGAATCCCCATTATAAGGACTGTGGCAATGAGTACTTTCAGACCCAAAGTCGACTCACAAAATCAGCAGTTTGACCACTTAAATATTTTTAAGAACTAAAGTACTATTAATTTTTGTTCGCAAAGCCTGAAATAGGTCTCCATTGAACGGAAAGACACAGTTGACTAGACCCAAAAAGCCATCAATGCTAGAATGGAGGGCTCTGTAAAAATCCTTTTGCAGGGTTCAAAGATTACACAGTATTCCAAGAGGTCCTTATGTACGCGGTCATAAAAACCGGTGGCAAACAGTATCGTGTTGCTGCAGGCGAAAAAATTAAAGTAGAACAGATTGCTGCGGACGTTGGCCAAGAGATTGTGATTGACCAGGTGTTGGCTGTCGGAGACGGCGCCAATCTCAAGGTTGGCACGCCCTTGGTGTCCGGCGCAACGGTCACGGTCACAGTTGTGGCCCATGGTAAGCACGACAAAGTGCGCATTTTCAAAATGCGTCGTCGTAAACATTATCAAAAGCGCCAAGGGCATCGTCAGCAATTCACAGAATTGCACATTGCCTCGATCCACGCTTAAGTCCAACAAGGAGCATTAGAAATGGCACAGAAAAAAGGCGGCGGCTCGACGCGAAATGGACGTGACTCCAAGCCAAAGATGCTAGGTGTCAAAAAGTTCGGTGGTGAGAACATCACTGCTGGAGCGATCATTGTTCGCCAACGTGGAACCAAGTTCCACCCCGGCGTGAATGTGGGCATCGGCAAAGACCACACATTGTTTGCTTTGGTAGATGGTCACGTGAGTTTCAGCACCCGTGGTGCTTTAAACAAACACATGGTGGACATTACCCCTGTTTGAAACTGACTTGGGGCAAAGCCTAAAGAGCTGAGAATTAGCCCCGCTGGTCGGGGCTAATTTATTTGGCGAAGTTTTATTAAGGCCTTACTTCTTTTGTGGTGCGGCCTTGATTAAAAATAGGCTCAACTTGACCGCAATCCATTCGTCAGTATTGGCTACCCTAGCGCAAAGAGCGATTAAACATCATGAAATTTGTTGACGAAGCCATCATAGACATTGCCGCTGGCGATGGGGGGAATGGCTGTGTGTCATTTCGTCACGAAAAATACAAAGAATTTGGGGGCCCCAACGGTGGTGATGGCGGTCGGGGAGGGCATGTGTATGCCATGGCCGATGTCAGTTTGAACACCTTGGTGGATTTTCGGTTTGCAAGGCGACATGAGGCCAAACGCGGACAGCATGGCATGGGTTCGGACATGTTTGGTGCTGCTGGCGATGATATTGTGCTCAAAATGCCTGTAGGAACCATCATCTCGGATGCTGAAACGGGTGAAGTTTTACATGAACTCTTGACACCGGGTGAGCTCATCTTGGTGGCCAAAGGCGGTGATGGCGGCTTTGGCAATATGCGTTTTAAAAGCTCCATCAACCGAGCACCCCGACAAAAAACTCCGGGAGAACTGGGGGAGAAACGACTGGTCAAGCTCGAGCTCAAGGTGTTGGCCGATGTGGGGTTACTGGGGATGCCCAATGCGGGCAAGTCCACTTTGATCACGGCCATCTCGAACGCAAGGCCCAAAATTGCCGACTATCCGTTCACCACTTTGCATCCCAATTTGGGGGTGGTGCGGGTTGGGCCGAGTCAAAGTTTTGTTGTGGCCGATGTACCAGGACTCATTGAGGGAGCATCTCAAGGTGCGGGGCTTGGACATCAGTTCCTAAGGCATTTACAACGCACCCGACTTTTGCTGCATTTGGTGGACATGGCCCCATTTGACGATGCTGTGGACCCTGCTGCCCAGGCCAAAGCCATTGTTGCTGAGCTCAAGAAATACGACCCGGCTCTGTACGCCAAGCCTCGGTGGTTGGTCCTCAACAAAATGGACATGGTGCCCAAGGAGGAGCGAGAACAAAGAGTTGGAGCCCTTTTAAAGGCATTCAAATTCAAAGGACCGGTCTTTCAAGTCTCTGCATTGAGTAAAGACGGTTGCGATCACTTGGTCAAGTCAGTTTTTGAGTACATCAAATCAGTTCAAGTCGCTCAGGCTCAGCCTGAGTATGTGGATCCTCGCTTCGTGCCGGGTCTGGAGTTGAATGGCACAAGCTTGTCTCAAGACGATACTGAAGAGTTGACTGCGCAAGCGACGCTTAATGTAAAGTCCAAGGCTGAGTCAGTTCAAGCTAAACCTAAACCTAAGACCAAGGCTAATACCAAGACCAAGTCACAACAGAGCAACATTGAGAAGTCCTCTGTTGAAAAAAATCAAGTCAAAAAAGCACCCGCTAAAAAAGTGTCAGCTAAAAAGGCACCCGCCAAAAAAGTCCCTGCAAAAAAGGTATCTGCTAAAAAAGTAACAACACAAAAAGTGTCTGTTAAAAAATCATCCTCGGTGTCCAAAAAGCGCTCCTGAACCTTGACAATTTGAGTCTCCCTGGATTTACCCTCGCATCTCTTGAACTGATCTTATGCAAGCACTCAATACTGTGAATTTGTTGGAAAGCAATGAAGACACTCGTCTACGAGCGCGTCGTGCCATAGAACAGTCGCGTCGTTGGGTGGTCAAGGTGGGCTCGAGTTTGGTGACCAATGAGGGCCGTGGGCTTGATGAGAAAGCCATTGGAGAATGGTGTCGTCAGTTGGCTATTTTGCTCAACCCCCCTGCCCAATCAAAGCA
>DAISKH010000013.1:21606-38612 GCA_036821105.1 Limnohabitans sp. | reverse complement strand
GCCACAGGCAACATGGGAGTTGAGAAAGACGGCTCGCCAGGGAATCAATTTCAGTTGGGCATGGAGATACACGCCAAGTACACGTTCTTTGCTGAAGGAGCCCGCGGACACTTGGGCCGAGAGTTGATTGCAAAATTTAAGCTCGATGAAGGAAGGGATCCTCAAAGCTATGGTTTGGGTATCAAGGAGTTGTGGGAGATTGACCCTGCAAGACACCAAGCCGGACTGGCTGTGCATTCAGCGGGTTGGCCATTGGACTCTCAAACCTACGGTGGTTCATTTCTATACCATCTCCCGGATAACAAGGTTGCCGTAGGGTTTGTCGTTGGTCTGGATTATCAAAACCCTTGGCTAAGCCCCTTCGAGGAATTTCAACGCTTTAAAACTCACCCCAATATCCGTTGGTACTTTGAAGGCGATGAATCACAGGGCATCAAAATGGGCAAGCGATTGGCTTACGGTGCGCGAGCCATTACTGCAGGTGGTTTGTTGAGCTTGCCAGAAACGGCCTTTCCTGGAGGAGTGCTCATTGGATGCGAAGCGGGCTATCTCAATGCCAGTCGGATCAAAGGCTCACACGCTGCCATCAAGACAGGGATGTTGGCTGCGCAGGCAGCATTTGAGGCATTGAATGCAGGGCGAGCACATGACACGCTGAGCGAGTATCCCAAGGCGTTTAAAGAAAGTTGGCTCTACAAAGAGCTCTACAAGGCTCGAAATTTCAAACAATGGTTCAAAAAAGGCCAAATGATGGGCACCATCATGACAGGCATTGAACAGTTTTTGCTCAATGGACACTTTCCTTGGACTCTTAGAAGAACAAAGGCTGACCATGAGTCACTGAAACCTGCGAAAGACTGTACCCCGATCAATTACCCCAAACCCGATGGCAAATTGAGCTTTGATCGGTTGAGCAGTGTCTTTATCAGCAACACCAATCACGCTGATAACCAACCCATTCACTTGACTTTAAAAGATCCTAAAGTACCCGACAAACTCAATTGGCCAGTCTTTGCCGGACCAGAATCACGCTATTGCCCAGCTGGTGTTTATGAGTATATTGAGGACGAGCACCACCAGCATAAGTTGCATATCAATGCACAAAACTGTGTTCACTGTAAAACGTGTGACATCAAGGACCCTAGCCAAAACATCGTTTGGGTTACACCTGAAGGTGGTGGTGGACCTGTCTACAGTGGCATGTAATTTAAGTAGCATCAAAGCATATCCTTCACAAACCCTCCAGACTTCTAGTTTGAACAAGACACCATGAACTACAAATTTTCTGCTCAACACCAATGGATTAGAGAAGAGTCACCTCATCACTTGGTGGGAATTACCCAGCATGCTCAAGAGACTTTGGGAGATGTGGTCTTTGTTGAGCTGCCTGAAGTTGGGGCGCATTTCAACCAAAACGATGTCGTGTGTGCCGTTGAATCTGTCAAGGCTGCTTCAGATGTTTTTGCACCGGCCTCCGGCACTGTTGTAGAGGTGAACTCAAAACTCGTGGAGGATCCTTCCTTGGTCAATTCTGACCCAATGGGCGAAGCTTGGTTTTTCAAATTATCCATTGACTCGGAAGCGGAGTTGAACACCTTGATGAATGAGGACGATTACCTTAAAACTCTAGGTTAACCAAACATCATCAACCTAAATTTCTCTTTTTTAAAAAAATTATTTTTTTGTATCGCGTGAAACATTTTTTTTATTCACGAAATAAATGCTGAAAATTTGCACCAACGTCTAAATAACGTGCACGCCGACAAGATCATTGACTATCAAGGCTTTTGTTGTTTTTCACCGCGACTTACCCACATTTTCTGTGGATAACTTTTAGCATTTTCAGAAAATGTTTCACGCTCTAGCGTCAAGCAGGCATGAAAAAATAAATTCAAATCCTAGAGAAAACCACCATAGACGCTTGACAGCATTGAAATTTAAAAGTCAAAAATCTTTAGCTCGCTTTTGCAAAGTAGGCTTTAGCCAGCCTCTCAAGTCCAGCTTCGATCAAAGCCGTATCTGAAGTTGCAAATGAAAGCCTGAATGTGCTCACATCGGGATTGCTTGCATAAAAAGGCGCACCAGGAACGAATGCAACACCTTGGGCGATTGCCCTCTTGGCGAACTCGCCGCCATCGGCCAATTGACCCTCTTGGCCCGTGAGCTTCGCCCAAAAGAACAATCCACCCTGAGGCTGAGTGAATGTAAGCGCGGATCCAAAATGTTTAAAGAGTCCTTGACCCATGCACAATGCACGCTCGCCATAAACTTTGCGCACGTGATTCAAAGTCTTGGGCATGCGCCCGCTCTTCAAATAAGCTGCCGCTGTGGCTTGTGCAAAGGTGGACGTGTGTGCATCGCTGAATTGCTTGCACATGGTCGCCTTGGCCAGCAAGTCTGCAGGAGCCACCATCCAACCCACTCGTAGCCCTGGGCTCAAAACCTTACTCAAACTCCCACAATAAACCAACCAATCACGACTCCCAGGCACTTGATCACTTAGTGCAAGCAATGTCTTTGGAGGTTCACCGTGAAAGTACAAATCCCCATAAGGGTCGTCCTCAATGATCAGGGTCTTGTATTTGACCGCCAACTCAAGTACCTTAAGTCGACGCTCCAAACTCAACAAGGCTCCGCTAGGATTGCCAAAAGTGGGGACGAGATAGATCAACTTGGGTCGATGTGTGATGATCATCTCTTCAAGCAAATCAACTCTGACACCGTGTTCGTCAATGGGCACACCCAGAACCTGGGGGCCATATAATTTAAAGCATTGAATGGTTGCTAAAAAAGTAGGGGCTTCAACCAAAGCAACATCCCCTGCTTCAAGCAAAGTTTTGCCAACCAAGTCCAAAGCTTGTTGGCTGCCTGTAGTCACTATCAGTGAGTTAGCGCTTACATTAGGGATCCCCTTTTGGGTCAAAAAATGAGCCAATTCTTCACGCAATGCTGGGAAACCTTCGGTTGCCCCATATTGCAAGGCGCTTCCTGGTGAGTCTCTTAAGACTTGAGCGCTCGCGTGCTCAATTCCTTCAACATCGAACATGGCACTGTCGGGGAAGCCTCCAGCAAAGCTAATGATGCCGGGTTGGCCCAAAAGCTTAAAGAGCTCTCTAATCGCTGAAGTCTCAACTCGGTCTAAACGTTTGGCAAATTGCATGTGAAAATAAGACAATGACGTCTCAGGTAAAAAGATGAACAAACAACAGATTGAACCTTTTTTTCAAACCTTGCAGGAGGTCAATCCGCACCCTCAAACAGAGCTTGAGTATACGAGCGTGTTTGAACTCTTGTGCGCGGTATTGATGTCAGCCCAAGCCACGGATGTTAGTGTGAACAAAGTCACGCGTATTTTGTTCAAAGTAGCCAACACCCCCGAAAAGATGTTCAAGCTCGGCGTCACTCGTCTCGAAGAGTACATCAAGACGATTGGACTTTATAAAAGCAAAGCAAAGCATCTGATCCAGACTTCGAAAATTTTAATTGATCAATTCAATTCCCAAGTGCCCAGAACTCGCGAGGAGCTTGAGAGCTTACCCGGGGTGGGAAGAAAAACTGCCAACGTGGTGCTCAATTGCGCCTTCAACGAACCCACCATCGCCGTGGACACGCATATTTTTAGGGTCAGCAATCGAGTCGGTTTGGCCAAGGGGAAAACACCTCTTGAAGTTGAACTGGGTTTATTAAGACGCATTCCACCTCAATACCAACTCCACGCCCATCACTGGTTAATTTTACATGGCCGTTACGTTTGCAAAGCGCGCTCGCCCTTATGCCATGAGTGTGGGGTGTCTATTTACTGCGATTACGCCAAGAAGGCAAAGCCCAAGGCACGCCCATCAAAATGATGATAAAGCTCACGATAGGGGGGGGACAGACCACCGCCCCGCCCTATCCTCAGCCCAAAGACCAAGCTCCCATAGGGTGTCAAAGACTATTTGACGTAGGAATTTCACCAATTCTGTACCAAAGCACACCATGAACTCCAGCAAAACGGGTTTTTGCCCTTTAAAATGCTTGAATGTCTGCCCACCCCTTGCAAGAACAAATCGCTCAACGTGTTGAGCGCTTACTCTTACGCTATGAAGAGTTGCAACGCACCAATTCACTGTTGATCGAACAAGTCGCTCAACTGACCCGGGAGCGCGACCAGTTCAAGAGCAGACTCGAAACCGCCAGGAATCGAATTGATGCTTTACTTGATCGCCTGCCTGAGGAGATCAACACTCGGGAGAGCAAATGAGTCAGATTGAAGTTCAAATCATGGGACAAGGCTATGCATTGGCTTGTCCGGATGGGTCTGAGGAGAGACTTCAAGCGGCTGTGAGCAACGTGGATATAGCCATGTGCAAAATTCGAGATGCCGGAAAAATTAAAGCACGGGAGCGAATCGCTGTCTTAGCCGCTATCAATATCTCATTCGATGCCATCTCAGCCGCGCAGCCCTCTAATCCATCAACCAACGAAGATCCTGTGGCGTCAAAGCAATCCGATCTGATGTTCGAGTCACTTTTAAAACGTCTTGATGAAGCATTGGCTGTTGACGGCCAATTGCTTTGACCCTTGACTCTGGCAGAGAGTCAAATACTCATCTCTCAACTCTAGACGTAGGTTGAGAGCTCCAAAAGTTTCGGTGCAAATCCGCAATTTGCTCTTGAACTTCATAAATGGGTCCAATAATCTCAAACACCTTTTGGCCACTGCCCAAAACCGTTTTAGCGCTCAAATTCATGGTGGGGTTTTCACAATGATTGCCTGTGAAGTTCAACAATTCACGCTCAGTGAGCCCGTACACCAATCTGCCAATATTGGCCCAGTATTGCGTACCTGAACACATGGCGCAAGGCTCCACAGTGGTCACCAAGGTGCATTGCCACAAAAAATCTGCCTCATATTTCGAATAAGCCCTGGCAGCCAAGGTTGATTCAGCGTGCCTGACTGTATCCAAGTTGCCTTGTTCTTCAAGAACCGTTTTTTGGTCGGGTCCAACCAAAATTGCACCAAAAGGGTGATGGCCATCTTGCATGGCAAGTCTGGCCACTTCATTGGCGTATAACAGATGAGGGATGACCCATGCCGGTGTCACATCGGAGATCATTAAATTGGCACTCCTTTATTAGCGCTTGGGTAACTGTAACATGAGCTCTACTCTCCAAGCGACCCGTCATGGGTGGTCAGATCTTTACGTATTAATTTTTTAAAGCTTTAAATGGTAAGCACGATGACGGCAACTCGATTAAAATAGAGGTGTCTGCAATCCTCTGAGGCTTTATACTTCCTTGAACCAATGCTCTTTTGAGCCAGGGCTTGGAACATCGTCCAATGAGCGTGATCATCTCGCGTCAGATGAACCCAACGTTGGTCTGACCTCGCCCACCTGAACCTTTGCGTTCAGGATGACGGCCTCGGCGGTTTTGCAGACACCCCTTTGACAGAATTCTTTTTTTGTTAGTTCAGAGCGATCAACGTCGTTCGTCGACGTTTTTAATTTTTTCATTTGCTCTGGGTTTTTTCATGGATGTCTCTTTAGTTGAAGTTGTCTCCCTTATTTGTTTGGGAGTCGCAACTGGTTTTGTAGCAGGACTGTTGGGCTTGGGTGGGGGTTTGATCCTGGTGCCCTTTCTCACCTTCATCTTAGAACAGCACGGCGTGAGCCCGGAGTTGACTGTCAAGATGTCCATCGCTACAGCCATGGGAACCATTGTCTTTACCTCTTTGTCTAGCGTGAGCGCTCACCATAAGCGCGGCAATGTGAGATGGGATATTGTTAAATCCTTATCGCCTGGAATCGTTGCGGGTAGCTGGATCGCCAGCATGGGATTATTTACTCACCTCAAAGGCGCATATTTAGGATTGTTTTTTTCGGCGTTCATTGCCTTTTCCTCCTATCAAATGTTCCTCGATAAGAGACCCGCTCCCACAAGACAATTTCCAACATCTTGGATGCGCTGGGTAGCAGGATTGGCCATAGGCTTACTCTCCGGCTTGGTGGGCGCTGGCGGGGGATTCATTAGCGTGCCTTTTATGTTGTTTTGCAATGTACCCCTCCTCAACGCTGTCGCCACCAGTGCTGCATTGGGCTTTCCCATAGCGCTGGCCAACGTTTTGGGCTACACCGTGAGTGGCTGGTCAATTGAGAATTTACCCGCTCACTCAATGGGATACATATGGTTACCCGCTTTGGTATTGATCGCCATCTCCAGCACGACTACAGCAAAATTTGGAGTGAGCGCAGCTCAAAACTGGCCGGTAAAGCGACTCAAACGTGTGTTTGCCACCTTGTTGGTTTTTTTAGCGGCGTACATGATCTATAAAAGTTTTTCACTCCAAGCTTGACTGTAGTCTCTTATCAGAGACCCCTCACTACTCACCTTAGTCAAGCTAAATAATGGTCTTTCATGCCTTGAAGATAATCAAGTGCTTGATCTTCACACGATGAATCATCGCAGTGAATAATTTTCCTCTCTGCCAAGCTTCTAAGCCAAGTCATTTGACGCTTGGCCAATTGGCGTGTTGCAGTTTGGGCCAACTCAACAAAGCGACGATACGCTTGCTCCTCCATGATGGTTGGCATCAATAGGGGATGCTTCACCCCAGGGAATTTTTGCTTTAACTCAAGCCAAAGTTCATAAGCCTGCCGGTACCCAACACTCTTCATACTGGGCAACTCTCCATTGATACTTGGCATATCAACCAAAGATTGAACCTCTTGTAAGAACCCAGCATCAAGCATGGACTGAAAACGCAGATGGATTCTTTCGTGAAGCCAAGAACGCTTGTCTGGCTCAAGTGAAAGCACCAAAAAGTGCTCGGAATCAGGAGAACTCTCCCTATTGAGTCCCGAGTGCTCAGAGCCCCCAATTGGAGACTCAAGTGTTTGCACTTTGTACTTGGACTGAAAAAATGACAACGGCTTACCGGTGATACGCCAGACTTCTAGTGCGCGAGAAATGCGTTGTGAATCGCCTGGGGCCAAACGAGCTGCCGTTTGTGGATCAACACGCATGAGTTGCTCATGCATAGCGGGCCAACCCAAAACTTGGGCTTCCTTGGCCAATGCCTCACGGATGAACGGATCACTTTTGGGCAAATCGTCCAAGCCTTCACTCAATGCTTTGAAGTAAAGCATGGTGCCACCGACCAGCACGGGAACTCGCTGTCGCTGGCGAATTTGCTGTATCAATACCTTGGCATCTTTAGCGAATTCGGCTGCACTGTACGTTTGGTCCAGAGACCTGATGTCGATCAAGTGGTGCGGAACTAGCGCCAAATCTTGTGCTGAAGGTTTGGCCGATCCTATATCCATCCCTTGGTAGACCAAGGCCGAGTCCATGCTGATGATTTCAATGGGCCAATGTCTTGCCAGTGCCATGGCCAAGCTTGACTTACCCGAAGCGGTGGGCCCCACCAAAGCCAAACAAGTCCAACGAGGCACTGGTAACATGGATTTTTAAGTGAAATTTAAAAGCGTTGAGTCGCAAACGGTCTGGGTTCTGGAGGCTGGCATTTAGCCTACTAACGTCCGCGCATGAACAAGGCATCCAAAGCCTTCATGCTCAATTGATGCCAAGTCGGACGACCGTGGTTACATTGGTCTGATCTCTGCGTGCGCTCCATTTGCCTTAACAAATCATTCATCTCTGGAATGGTCAATTGTCGATTCGCTCTCACCGCAGAGTGACAGGCCATGCTAGCCAGCAATTCGTTGCGAGCTTGCTCAACAACAAAATCGCCTTCATGATGCGCCAAATCAGTTAAAACCCCACGCACCATGGGCACCAAATCAGCATCCCCCAGCGCAGCGGGCACAGCACGAATCGCGAGTGTTTTGGCGGAAAGAACTGTAACCTCCAACCCCAATGAAGAGAGTGTTTGAGCGTGCTCTTGGGCTACCACCACCTCTTCCTCGGTAGCTGCGAAACTGATAGGTATCAAAAGCGTTTGACTGCTCAAGGTATTGGCATCCCACAAACTCTTGAGTCTTTCATAGACAATTCGCTCGTGGGCGGCATGGATATCAACCAACATCAAGCCTTGTTCATTTTCGGCCAACAGATAAACCCCATGCAACTGTGCAAGGGCTCGACCCATGGGCCAAGTTTGTGGGTCATCCTTGGCGTAAAGAGCATTGGTCGGTGATAAAGAACTGACAGTATTTGTGCTCGAAGTGTTTGCATTTGGATTTGGTGCCTCGACTGCATCTTCAGGCACCAAACTCTCACTCGGCGTTAAGCTTATTGAACGGGTTGCCCCCTGATAACCCACGGCTTTAGACACAGTTCCAAACTTCATCTCTGGATCGCTGCGATCTTGATTGGCCAGGGGCCACAAGGCCTGAAGCCGTGCCATGGAGTCACCACTCAAGTCCATGGCCGATTGCCGCCAAGTTGAAGAGGGGAAATTTTGCGAATTCTTTTGACCCAAACTCGATGCGTTATTGAGTGCGGAGGGTTCCGTTGATGTGCTAAAAGTCTGAGCGAGTGAATCTGTTGCCGACACAGAGACACTTGCCGCTCGAGGCTTACTCAAGGCGGTCTGCAAGGCGTGCACAATGACTTGGTGTATGTCTCTGGATTCTCTAAAACGAACTTCAATTTTTGTGGGATGTACATTCACATCGACCCGTTTGGGGTCCATCTCCAAGAACAAAACGTAGACAGGTTGGCGCTGACCGTGCAAAACATCTTGGTAGGATGCGCGAATAGCATGGGTCATGACTTTGTCACGCACGAAGCGTTTGTTCACATAGGCAAATTGATGGTCTCCTCGGGAACGAGAAGCCTGGGGTAAACCGATTCGACCATGAATCCGAATCCCTCGTTCCTCAAAGTCGATGGCCAAGGATTCGTCCAAGAAATCTTGTCCCAACACATCGGCCATCCGGAGCTCAAGTGCTGACCGAGGGGCATTGTCACTCCCCGCATGGGCTCGCCACTGCTGGACGAGCTTTCCCTCATGCCAAATGCCAAAACCTACGTCAGGTCGCACCAAAGCGTGACGTCTGACTGACTCGATGCAGTGAGCCAATTCAGTCGCATCGGTTTTTAGAAATTTTCGTCTCGCAGGAGTGCTGAAAAAAAGTTCTCTCACCTCCACACTGGTGCCTTTGGCACGGGCTGCGGGGCTTAGTTCGCCCGTGCGGGCTTGCAACGCCATGGCAACCGCTTGATCCTCTGGGCGAGAGACCATGGTGAGCTCACTGATGGAGGCGATTGCAGCGAGAGCTTCCCCCCGAAAACCCATGGAAGCAACCTCTTCGAGGTCATGCAAATTTTGAATTTTGCTTGTGGCATGGCGCTTTAATGCCATGGCCAATTGATCTGAAGGGATGCCGCATCCATCATCTTCAACACTGATGAGTCTCACGCCACCGGCTTGCAGTCGCAAATCAATCCGTGTTGCTTGGGCATCCAGTGCATTGTCCACCAACTCCTTGACCACGGAGGCGGGTCGCTCAATCACCTCGCCAGCGGCGATTTGGCTGATCAACTCGCTGGCAAGCTCTTGTATGGGGCGAGGCTTCATCAATGGGGGTGAGGAGGAGTCGTTATTCACTGAAGTATTTTAGATGACGTTTCCCTCTCTCTCAGGAAAACTGAACTTCATTGCCAAATGAAGGGATAATCCAGTCATGACCCTTTTAATGCAGTATATAGACCTCATTTTTCACATTGACCGTACCTTGCAAGAGGTGGTCACGCTTTATGGGGTGTGGACCTATGGTTTGATCTTTTTGATCATATTTCTTGAAACTGGCCTGGTCATCACCCCCTTTTTACCCGGGGATTCCTTACTCTTCATGGTCGGGACTTTGTGTGGCTTGGAACTTCTCAATTGGCCTTTGGCCATGGCTCTTTGCTCTTTGGCCGCCATTGCGGGGGACCAATTGAATTTCTACACTGGCCGTCATCTCAGCCAATACCTCTTAAAAAGTCCTCTAAAGCGTTTGATCAATCCCCAAACCCTCATTAAAACCCATCACTTCTTTGATACCTATGGTCCCTCAACACTGGTGCTTGCGCGTTTCATGCCCCTCATCAGGACCTTTGCACCCTTTGTGGCAGGCCTGAGTGAGATGAATATCAAAACCTTCTCTGTCTACAACGCCACTGGCGGGTTGTTGTGGGTCATCAGTGTTTTGAGCCTGGGACTGTGGTTTGGTCAACTCACCTGGGTGCATGAGCACTTACAAATCATCATATGGTCTTTGATTTTGGTCCCCAGCGTCTTGGCCATTTGGAGCACATGGAAAACACAAAAAAAGACCTCGGACTCAAACCTTAACCCTTAGAGTCCACCATAATCCCTATCTAAGCGCTGCTCATGGCAACAGGTCATATTCGTTTAATATATGAGCAAATGCTGCACATCCACAATCCCTGATTTGGATTTAAGCGCTTAACCTTGGTCTCACGCGTGATCCACCATGAACCCTGCCTCAAAAACTTTCTCACAAACCCCTGGCAACATTTCACGCGTGCCGTATTGGGCCTACACTGACCCACACTTGCACACTCAAGAACTGGGTCGAATTTTTTACGGTCAGCACTGGAGCTACGTTGGTTTGCTGGCTGAAATTCCGAACTTGGGCGACTTCAAAAAAACCCAAATAGGCGAGCGTGAAGTGATCATGGTCAAGGACCATGTCCACCCTTCCCAACAAGGTCTCGATCACGGGATACGGGTGGTTGAGAACCGCTGCGCTCACCGAGGCGTTCGGTTTTGCCAAAAGACCCACGGTAATCAACGCAGTTTTGTGTGCCCCTATCACCAATGGGCCTACAAGCTTAATGGTGACTTGGGCGGCCTTCCCTTTAAAGACGGGGTAGAGAGAGAAGGTATAACTCAGGGCGGAATGCCCAAGGATTTTGATGTCAAACAACACGGCTTGAATCGCCTTAAAGTGGAGGTCTTGCATGGCCTAGTCTTTGCCACTTTCGATCCACAAAGTCCCCCCTTGGATCAATATCTGGGCCCACGGATCATGCCTTGGCTTGAGCGTATTTTCAAATCTCGCGAATTAACCCTTCTAGGCTATAACCGTCAACGCATCCCTGGTAACTGGAAGCTCATGATGGAGAACATCAAAGATCCTTACCATCCAGGGTTATTGCACACTTGGTTTGTGACCTTTGGGCTTTGGCGAGCAGACCAACGCAGTCGCATGATCATGGACGAGAGGGGACGACATGCGGTCATGGTCTCACAAAGAAATGAAGGCGGAGACGGAGCCGTCACGAAAGGGGTGACGAGTTTCAAGCCCAACATGAAACTCCAAGACGATCGCCTCCTTGACATCGTCCAAGAGCCTTGGTGGACCATTGCTGACCCGAGTAAGCCCACCCAAACCATCACCCCCAGTGTCACCATGATCACGCTTTTCCCAAGCCTGATTATTCAGCAGCAGGTGAACTCTCTATCCACTCGTCAAATCATCCCCAATGGTCATGGACAATTTGATTTTGTGTGGACGCACTTTGGCTTCAAAGATGACACCCACGAGATGACCCGGCGACGCTTGCGACAGGCCAATCTATTTGGTCCTGCAGGCTACGTGAGCGCTGACGACGGGGAGGTGATCGAGTTCAGTCAAGCGGGCTTTGAGCAATTCAACAGTGATGGCTTGCGCGGCGGGGAGACACTGTGTGAGCTTGGTGGCCGGGAGGTGGCCATGACCGAGCACATGGTCACGGAAACTCTCATTCGCGGCATGTACAACTACTGGCGAGAGGTCATGGGCCATGAATGAGAATACGCCTAAACCTCTTAACTCAAGCCCTCTTGGCCAAGGCGATATAGCGGGCATTGAGTCGTTATCGACAGTGCAAACCTTGGAGAGGGAGATCAATCGGCTCAATGCCCAATATGCGCGGGCGTTGGATGAAAGGCTCTTTGACTTATGGCCCGAGTTCTTTATTCCTGAGGGACGTTACACTGTTCGCTCCCGCGAAAATCATGAGCGTGGGCTGCCCTTGGCTTTACTCGACTTAGAGAGTCAAGGCATGATGAGAGACCGTATCTATGGTGTGACGCAAACCATTTTTCACGCCCCTTACTACACACGTCATGTACTGAGTCCTACCGTGCTCTTGGGGAGTACTTTGGTACAACCGATGTCCCCCAGCAACGCTTTAGAGTTAAAGGATCCTACCCTGTGGGTGAGCAGCACGTCCTATGCAGTATTCAGAACCAAGCCCACACAAGTGAGTGAAGTCTTCAATGTGGGTCAGTACTTAGACCACTGGACACGCACTGAGGCAGGACTTAAATTATTCTCACGGGTGTGTATCTACGACACCGAGATGGTTCTCAACTCTTTCATCTATCCGATTTGATAAAAGATCCTGCGGGAAATGGCTCGGCTAGCCAAGAGATCAAGTTCGGGTTCGGACCAGCGGTGGGTTTCGAGAAAAATACCTCACCAATGCTGTCACCAATGCTTGAGCCATTTGCTTTTGAAACTCTGGCATCAAGAGTTGCTTTTCCTCTTGGGGATTGCTGATGAAGGCTGTTTCTACCAATACGCTAGGAATATCGGGTGCCTTCAAAACGGCAAAACCCGCTTGCTCGACTTGTCCTTTGTGCAGCATCCCCACACGTGAAATTTGCCCCAATAGCTCGTGACCGAGCTTGAGGCTATCATTGATCTGGGCGGCTGTGCTCATGTCCAGGAGTGTTTTTTGGACAAGTTCATCTCGACTTTTAAGGTTGAGTCCACCCACCAAATCAGCCTTATTTTCTTGATTGGCCATCCACATGGCCGCCGCACTCGAAGCACCGCCTTGACTGAGTGCAAATACACTGGCACCTCGAGCCTTTGGAGTCATGAAAGCATCGGCATGCAGGCTAATGAAGAGTTCGGCCTTCACGCGCTGCGCTTTCAAAACTCGCTGGTGCAATGGCACGAAGTAGTCATCGTCTCTTGTGAGAAAAGCCCTCATTGGCAAAACCCCCGTGCGGGTCTTGACCTGGGTGGAATTGATAAGAGTCTGCAATTGCTGCGCTATGGCCAACACCACGTCTTTCTCTCGTGTCCCGTTGGGACCAATAGCGCCAGGATCCTCGCCGCCGTGACCCGGGTCCAATGCGATCACAATGAAACGGTCCATCAGCTCAGGTTCGGACGCGGTGGACGCGCTGGCAGAAGTTACATTGGGCTTCACAAACCCATTGGAAGACGAAGAAACCAAGGGAGATTGGGCTTGGGAGACAGTCGCTACGTTGGACGCAGCACTAGGGCTGACTGGCTTACCGGTCTCTCCTAGCGAGGTATTACCGATGGCGTTCAGGGGTTCTTCACGGGCCAACTCCACTTTACCCGTTGCATTGGGTACGGGCTTGGCAGAAAGGGGGGAGGGTTGACCTAATGCAGCGTTACTCGGTGACTTGTCTTGTGGCTTATCCAATGGCGTTGCCAGAATTTTTGGATTTTGAGCCTGTATCCACTCCGTTAAAGCATCTTCTTTCATAGGAGGCGACTTGGTGAGCCTTTGCGGGTTGACCTTTTCGATTGAAGGAGTGCTTGACGGAGTGCTTGATGGAGTGCTTGATGGAGTGTTTGACGGAGTGTTTGAAGACCCGCTCAAGGGGGTGGCTGTGTTGGGACTAGAGGGCGCGGGCTTGGCTCCAGAGTCTCTTAACTTTTGAGCGATCAACGCCTCAAGCGGATCAATCTCCTGGAGTGGATACAAGTCCAGCACCAAGCGATAGCCATACTGGACTTGGTCAGCTCGGTTTGAAGTCAAGGCGGTCAAATTAAAGACCTGTGGCTTCACATCCTGTCGCAGGTCAAAGACCAGACGCACCACACCTGGGGAGAACTGCCCCACCCTCACGCCCATGATAAAAGGGTCATCGGATTTGATTTTCCCAACCAACTCCTTGAGCGCTGGATTCAAATCAACCCCGCTGATGTCCAATGCCAAACGGGCTGGGTTGGAGACCAAAAAAGGTTGTGATCCCAAAGGGACATCGGACTCAATGGTCACTCGGGTATATTCTTTGGCTGGCCAAACCCGCACAGCCATGATGTTTGCACCCCAGGCCAGTTCTTGAGCGCCTAAAAGTAACACCAACGCGCCAGACTGAATAAAGCCACGGCGATTGAGTTGTCCATTTGCGCCAAGGGCTTGGACAAAGACGCTGGAGTTCATCCGTTAAAACTCCAACTCGCAGGATCAAAGTGCAGACCTACGCTTCTAGTCTCATCCAAGTTCACCGACAACTCGATCTCAAGACTGGGAGTGGGCAACAAGCCCGTCACCCGCTCAGGCCATTCATACACTTTCAGTCCTGGTGATGCAAATACATCCCTTAACCCGGCCTCCTCCCATTCCAAAGGATCCCTCATGCGGTAAAAATCCATGTGCCAGATCCTCAAAGGGCAATGGCCTTGTTGACCTTGGTATGTTTCCACCAAAGCGTAGGTTGGGCTTTTAATGACGCCCGTCACACCGAGAGCGCGCAAAAGATGACGAACGAACGTGGTCTTGCCTGCACCCAAGTCGCCTCGCAAAGAAATTTGGGCATTCAAAATACTGGGTTGGCGCGCCAACAACTGTGCAAAACCTTGGGTCTCACCCTCATCGGTCCATTTCATGCATACTGTGCGCTTGGCAATACTCAAAGGGACACCTATTTTGCTAGATTCATCAGCATTGTTAGACCAGATCCAAGCTTGGGGACAAGAACTTGGGTTTTCTCAAATCGGCATCTCCGGCGTCGATCTCTCAAGTGCGCAAGCGCCATTGTTGAGCTGGCTTGAGCGAGGGTTTCATGGCGAGATGTCTTACATGAAACGTCACGCTTTACTGCGAACACAGCCCCATGCCCTGCATGCAGGCACAATGAGCATTGTGACAGCAAGAATGAACTATTTGCCCGCGCTGAAAACCGCTGAAAGCTCTCCAATTGACAAAGTGAGTTTGACAAACACAGTGGCGCCAGGAGACTCAGAACGCTTGCATTCTAAAGAGTTTTCAACAACCCACAAAGGGCTTGGACCTGGAATCAACTTTCTAGCGGCTGATTCAGAAAACCCTCACGCTGATCTCACCTCATGGACAGCACGTGAATGGAGAAGACTTCACTCACCCAAAGAGGCGGTGGTGTCCCTTTATGCAAGGGGGCGAGATTATCACAAAGTGATCAAACAGCGACTAGAACTTTTAACAACCAAAATTCAAACTGTGCTGGGCCCCTTGGGACACCGCGTGTTCACTGACTCCGCTCCTGTGATGGAAGTACAACTCGCAACTCAATCAGGACTGGGGTGGCGAGGCAAGCACACCTTGGCGCTGCATCGTCAAGCGGGCTCCATGTTTTTCTTAGGTGAAATTTTCATCAATCAAGACCTGACCCAAGCTTTAAGTGATGCTGATCGCAAGCGTTATGCCCAAGACTCCACCAATCATTGTGGCAGTTGCCAAGCTTGTATCGAGATTTGTCCAACCAAAGCCATTGTGGCCCCTCATGTCCTGGATGCAAGGAGGTGCATCTCTTACCTGACCATTGAACACAAGGGCTCAGTGGATGAGTCTTTGAGGCCTTTGATGGGCAACCGTATTTATGGCTGCGATGACTGTCAACTCATATGCCCTTGGAATAAATTTGCTCAAAGAACTGTTGTTACTGATTTCGATGAAAAGGAGCACTTGAAAAACCCAAGTTTATTGCAATTGTGGGACTGGCAAGCGGCGGATTTTTTAAGGCTCACGGAGGGCCAAGCCATCAGAAGAATTGGTCATGAGCAATGGCTCAGGAATTTGGCCATTGCACTGGGAAACGCATTGCGACAAAGCACAGATCCCCAAGACCAAAGAAC
The DNA here is from genome assembly GCA_036821105.1 of Limnohabitans sp. Taxonomy (GTDB): domain Bacteria; phylum Pseudomonadota; class Gammaproteobacteria; order Burkholderiales; family Burkholderiaceae_C; genus Limnohabitans. The sequence continues at coordinate 22,789 of DAISKH010000013.1, read as the reverse complement.
AATTCAAGAGGCACTGGCAAGGCGCATCGAAGATCCAAGTGCCTTGGTGCGTGAGCACGTTCAATGGGCGTTGAGCCAAGGCTTCACCAAAGAGTCTGGAGCAATATCTCAATGATATTGAAGACGATGCAGACACCCCCTCAACATCAGCCACAAGACGAGTACCTGAGTGAGAGCCAAGTCGCTCCACCTCCAACTTTCACCATCTCACTAAAAAACAGGCCCCTGTCTTGGACCTGTCACGCCCACGAGAGCATTGTCCAAAGTGCACTGCGTCAGGGAATTGAATTGCCCACCAGCTGCCAAAACGGCACCTGTCGTACCTGCTTAATCCCCTCCTCCGTTGGAGGCGTTGAGCACCTCATTGAATGGCCAGGCCTGAGCTTGGAGGAGAGGCGAGAGGGTGCCCTCTTGCCTTGTGTGGCCTCCCCCAAGTCTGAGCTGATCTTGAGTGATGAACATTTTCGGGATGCTGTTTTTGCTCAAGCTTTCAATCTCCTTCATGAGGACTCAGATCTCTTAGTCCTTGATAAGCCCAGCGGACTCTTGTCGGTGCCTGGCAAGGGGATTGAAAAACTCGACAGCCTCTCGCACCGCGTGCAGATGCGCCACCCCAACGCCCTGGTGATTCATCGCCTTGACCAAGCCACCTCAGGCCTGATGCTCATGGCGCAAAACCCAGCCTCGCAACGATCTTTGTCGCATCAATTTGCCACACGCTTAATTGACAAACGTTATTTGGCGAAAGTAAAAGGACACCTCACGCCCAGCCCAACATGGCAAACCATTGAGGCTCCGATTTATGCCGATTGGTCAATGCGCCCCAAACGCATCGTCCATTCGATGGGACAAGCTAGCCAAACGCTTTGGCGAGCACTTTTTACAAGTGGCGAATTTTCATGGCTAGAAATTAAACCCCTGACTGGACGAACTCACCAAATTCGAGTTCACTTGAGTCACATGGGTTGGCCCATAGTGGGCGACCGCCTGTATGCGCCCGAGCCCGTTCAGTCGCTCAGCGAAAGACTCATGTTGCATGCCTGGAAAATTCACCTCACTCACCCACAAACCAAAGAGGAGATGAGTTTTATCGCCCCTGCGCCTGAGGCTCTTAATGTGCGTTCTTTGGAGTTGTCATCTCGTAGAGTCTGACCTTCCTGCGCTTTTTACGCTTTTTGCGCTT
>DAISKH010000013.1:8024-21506 GCA_036821105.1 Limnohabitans sp. | reverse complement strand
TGCGCTTTTTACGCTTTTTGCGCTTCTAGCACCTATAGCGCGTCTTGCACCACCACGCCAAGAAGAACTCCAAAGCACCCTCAAAACGCCCTTAATTCTGAGCTTTCACCACCAACACCTTAAAGGTGCCTGGTACACCCAAAGATTTTCCTTGGGCATTGGGTAAAAAATCTGCCGTGGGCAAGTAAAGCGTATGCGTAAGGGGATCGACCGCAATGGTTTTGGCATGCAATGCCGTCACTAGGGTTGCCACTCTTTCAAATTTTTGTGCAGACACCTCCTGCACGATACTCAATGTGCCGTCCCCCCCATTGGAAGAAAACGCCAACCCGTCCATCCAAGCCGCCCCATCGGGGCCCTCACCAATGCTGGCCGTCCCCAGGGTCTCACCCTGAGCAGAGCTCACCACCATGGTGTGGTTCTCACACACAGAGTAAAAACGCATTTGGGGATCCATGGCCAAGCCTGAAGGTTTTGTGCAATCGGGCAACAATTTGCGCAGAACCACTGTGGCACTCACAGGCTCTATGGCCGCCAATTCATGGGTATCTTCAATATTAAAGTAAACCCATCCGTTGGGTGCGACCAATGCCACCTCAGGCTTACCGTTGAGTGGCACTGTAGACAATAGCTTCAGAGTTCTGGCCTCCACAATACTCACATCTCTGCTTTTGCCGTTAAAGCTCAACACACGTTGAGATTTTGGCTCATAGACGATGGCATCCGGGTTTTGTCCCACGGCAATGGTGCTCAAAGTTTTAAGGCTTCCCAGATCAAAAACCGTCAAACTGTTGTCTCGACCATTGCTGGTAAAACCCAAGCCCAACTCAGGGGCGGTCACCACACCGTGCACGCCATTGGTTTGGGGAATGGTTCCCACGTGTTGATTCAACCGTGTATCAATGACCTCAGTCTGTACTCCATGAGAGACGTATAAGCGGGCAGCAGGTGCGTCTTGATAAACAAAATCCCACTTCGCCTCTCCTCCCAAGTGAATTTGATCGACAACTTTGTAGGCGGGTGTCTGCGCATGAGTCAAAAAACTAGAAGCCCACACCAATAAACCCAGGGAGAAAAACTTAACCTTCGTCTTTAACATGGTGGATCCATAAAATGTTTAATTTTTTATCTTATGACAACTTCATGACCATCTCATGACCCATGGGGTCCTCTACTAGGGTAGTTTGGGCTGAGTTGGGTTAGACTTTACTAAACCATTGAATTTTTAACTCTACAAAAGGACTTTGATATGCGTGAAGTCGTCGTCGTGAGCGCTTTAAGAACAGCCATTGGCACCTTTGGTGGAAGTCTGAAGGACACCCCACCGAGTGCAATGGCCACCACGGTCGTGAAAGAGGCCATTCAAAAAGCAGGAATCCTTGCAACTGAAGTGGACCAAGTGGTCATGGGGCACGTCATCAACACCGAGCCCAAGGACCTCTACCTCTCGCGAGTTGCTGCCATTCAAGCCGGTTGCGACAACCGTGTCACCGCTTTTAATGTCAACCGCTTGTGTGGCTCGGGCCTTCAAGCGGTGGTTTGTGCGGCCCAATCCATCATGTTGGGTGACACCCAAATCGCTGTGGCGGGTGGGGCAGAAAACATGTCGCGTGCACCCTTTGTGAACGCCGCTCAGCGTTTTGGGCAACGCATGGGAGATGTACAACTCGTGGACATGATGATCGGCGCCTTGCACGATCCCTTTGAAAATATACACATGGGGGTGACCGCTGAGAACATCGCTAAAAAGTGGGGTATCACTCGACAAGAGCAAGATGCCCTGGCCTTGGAGAGCCACCAACGCGCGCAGCATGCCATCTCTAATGGCTACTTCTCTAGCCAAATTGTCCCCATCACCCTCAAGACCCGAAAAGGTCCAGTTCAGTGGGCCAGCGATGAGCACTTGCGAATGGATGCCAAGGCTGAGGATTTCTCTGTTTTAAAACCCGTCTTCATTAAAGAAAACGGCACGGTCACTGCAGGCAATGCCTCTGGCATCAACGACGCCAGTGCAGCCTTGGTGTTGATGGACAGTGAAGTCGCCAAGGCCCGGCACTTGAAACCCTTGGCTCGCTTGGTGAGTCACGCCCACTCCGGCGTTGAAGCGGCTTACATGGGCATTGGCCCCGTTCCAGCCACACAGGCCGCACTCAAAAAAGCGGGCCTAACGGTGAACGACTTGGATGTGATTGAGGCCAACGAGGCCTTTGCTGTACAAGCTTGCGCGGTGATCAAGGACTTGGGGCTGGATCCCGCCAAGGTCAACCCCAACGGTTCGGGCATTTCTCTGGGACACCCCATCGGGGCAACAGGGGCGTTGATCACCGTCAAAGCGTTGCATGAGCTCGAACGCACCCAAGGTCGCTTCGCGTTGGTGACGATGTGCATTGGCGGGGGTCAAGGCATTGCAGCGATTTTTGAGAGGCTTTAATAGAAAGGACGGCCAGGCTCAAAACTCTGGCCCTTTAAAACGCTCTTTCAAGCGGCCTTTAAACCTGCATTGAAGCCATTGTGTTGGGCCGTCAGGCCCATTTCTTGAGCAAGCAAGGTGTAAGACTGTTCTTGCACTTTGGGGTCATGGGCCCAAGTGATCACCACCACTTCGTCCAATCCGTAGCGCTCAGCCAGTGCTTGTAAGCGTTGGGAGACTTCTTGGGGTGTCCCAATCAAAGCTTTGTCCTGCATTGCCCTCACTACCGACCATTCTTCTTGAGTAAACGATGCCCCCGCCTCCTCAGGCGACAGTAAGGGACCGATCTTGCCTGAGTTGCGATCCAACTTCCAGCGAGCACGTCCATTGAACTGGTGCAAAGCTTCTTCATGGGTCGGGGCCACCAAGGCCCAAACACACAAAGTGGCATGCGGCTTACGCCCCATGGCCGAGGGTTTAAAGCCGGAAAAATACAAGTCCATGGCTTGGTCCACACCGGCACCATCGGTAATGAAGTGAGCAAATGCATAGGGCAGCCCAAAATGAGCTGCCAATTGGGCTCCGTAGTCAGAGCTCCCCAAAATCCAAAGATCAGGTTGGGTACTGGACTGTGGGTAGGCAAAAACACCAGCCCCAGGGTGATTGGCCGGTAGTGGAGTGCCACTGAGCCAAGCACTCAATTCCAAAATTTGTTGGGGGAAATTGTCAGAGGCATAACGATTGGGGTTAAGGAGGTGAGCTGTTTTTTGATCACTGCCTGGAGCCCGGCCCACACCCAAATCAATACGCCCCGGAGCCAAGGCGTCCAAGACCCTGAACTGCTCGGCAACTTTAAGGGAGGCATAGTGCGGCAGCATGACCCCAGCAGAGCCAATACGGATGCGCTGGGTTTTCATGGCAATGGCGGCCATCAAAATCTCTGGGGCCGAACCCAATATGCTGGGGTGCGAGTGATGCTCACTCACCCAAAATCTTTGATACCCCAGGCGCTCCGCCGTTTGCGCCAGCTGCACAGTCTGTGCAATGGTGTCTTGGTGAGTGCGCCCTTTAGGGTTGACCGATTGATCCAACACGGACAATTGAATGCTCATGGCGTGTCTCTTCGTGGTTTTTGCAGTTCAATGATGGAGGTCTCGCAATGATAGGCTAAGGAGCGCGGGGCTTCAAGCCACAAGGGCCATACCTTCATGGGGTGCCACCCATGGGCGCCCCAAACATTGCGCCAACGCGTGACGGACCCCCTGCCTAGCATTACTTGAGCGCTTTAAAGCGCATGCGGTGCGGCTTGGCTCCTTCTTCGCCCAGGCGTTTTTTCTTATCGGCTTCGTACTCTTGGTAGTTGCCATCAAAAAATACCCACTGAGAGTCGCCCTCACTGGCCAAGATGTGTGTGGCAATGCGGTCCAAAAACCAACGATCGTGGCTAATGACCATCACGCAACCCGCGAACTCCAAGAGTGCATCTTCCAGAGCCCGCAAAGTCTCCACGTCCAAATCGTTGGAGGGCTCGTCGAGCAGCAACATATTGGCGCCAGCAATTAGCGTCTTGGCCAAGTGCAATCGGCCTCTCTCACCCCCCGACAAAGTACCCACGCGCTTTTGTTGGTCTCCGCCGTTGAAGTTAAAGCGACCGCAATAGGCTCTGGAGGCCATCTCGAATTTACCCACGGTGAGAATATCCAATCCGCCGGAAATGTCTTCCCAAACCGTTTTTTCATTGCTCAAATCGTCGCGGGTTTGTTCGACGAAAGCCAATTTCACAGTGCTACCAATCTTCACCTCGCCTTGATCGGGTTGTTGATGTCCAGCGATCATGCGAAAGAGCGTTGACTTTCCCGCACCATTGGGGCCAATGATGCCCACAATTGCACCCGGAGGCACTTTGAAACTCAAGTTGTCAATGAGCACCCGGTCTCCAAAGGACTTACTCACATTGATGAACTCAATGGCTTCGTTACCCAATCTTTCGGCCACGGGAATGAAAATTTCTTGCGTCTCATTTCGCTTTTGATATTCAAAGTCTGAGAGCTCTTCAAACCGAGCAATCCTCGCTTTACTCTTGGCTTGACGACCCTTGGGGTTTTGGCGGATCCACTCCAACTCCTTTTTAAGAGCCTTGGCGCGAGCTTCCTCGCCCTTTTGCTCTTTCTCCAATCGGTCTTGCTTTTGGCTGAGCCAACTGCTGTAGTTGCCCTTCCAAGGAATACCATGTCCGCGGTCAAGCTCCAAAATCCACTCGGCCGCGTTATCGAGAAAATAACGATCATGGGTGATGGCGACAACCGTGCCGGAAAACCGTTGCAAAAACTGCTCTAGCCAATCCACGGACTCTGCATCCAAGTGATTGGTGGGCTCATCCAAGAGCAGCATATCGGGCTTACTGAGTAGCAAACGGCACAGCGCCACGCGGCGTTTTTCACCCCCAGAGAGGACCCCAATCACAGCATCCCAAGGCGGCAAACGAAGCGCATCGGCGGCGATTTCGAGTTGATGCTCGCTATCGGTACCCGCCGCCGAGATGATCGCCTCAAGCTCGCCTTGCTCAGCGGCCAATTGATCAAAATCGGCATCAGGCTCGGCATAGGCTGCGTAAATTTCTTCCAAACGATTCTTCGCAGCCAACACCTCCCCCATGGCACCCTCCACGGCTTGGCGAACGGTCTCCTCAGGATTGAGTTCAGGCTCTTGGGGAAGGTAACCAATTCTCAAACCCGGCATGGGTGTGGCCTCGCCCTCGATCTCTTTGTCAACACCGGCCATGATTTTTAAGAGCGTTGACTTGCCCGAACCATTGGTCCCCAAAACACCGATCTTGGCACCGGGGAAAAAACTAAGGGATATATCCTTGAGAATTTGGCGCTTGGGTGGGACGATTTTCCCAACGCGGTTCATCGTGAAGACATATTGAGCCATGAGCGGAACTTTCCTAATTGAATACAAATGAGCTGAGTACTCTAACACCATTGACGCCCTAGGAACACGACCTAGGGTCTTAATTTTGAAGGTTCAGTCGATGGCAAGTGTTGGTTTTTTTGATCGAAAGTGGCTGAAATTTTCACGATAAGGGACAATTCATGAGACAATAAAGGCTGTTTAGGCAACCAGTCGCCTAAACATCAGCATTTCTGCTCGGGCATTGCGCCGGTGATTCCACCTGGTTTTTGCGCCCATTTTTTGTTCCCCGGTCTCTTACTGGTTGCCCTTTTAAATGGCAATGATGATCGATCCATGCGCCGGACAAGGCGCTCCACTATGAAATTTGAAGAACTCAATTTGGCTCCGGCCATCTTAAAAGCCATCCAAGAACAAGGCTACGAAAACCCCACGCCCGTTCAAGAACAAGCTATCCCCATTGTCCTCACCGGCCAAGACTTGTTGGCAGGGGCCCAGACAGGAACTGGTAAAACCGCCGCCTTCACGCTACCCATGCTGCACAAGTTGACCATGTCACGCAGCGTGCCCAACAAGTTCGGGGTCTACGGCATCCGGGCCCTGGTCCTCACCCCCACCCGAGAGCTCGCCGCTCAAGTCGAGGAGTCCGTCAGAACTTATGGCAAATATTTGCAATTAAGCTCCACCGTGATTTTTGGCGGCGTTGGCATGAAACCCCAAATTGACCGACTCAAAGGCGGAGTAGACATTTTGGTGGCCACCCCAGGACGATTGCTTGACCTTCAACAACAAGGTTACGTGGATTTGGGCACCATTCAGATGTTGATCTTGGATGAGGCCGATCGCATGTTGGACATGGGTTTTATTCACGATGTGAAGAAAATTTTGGCCTTGATTCCAACAGAAAAGCAAAGCCTTTTGTTCTCAGCCACCTTCAGCCAAGAGATCAAGGACTTGGCGCAAAACCTACTCAAAAATCCCCAAAGCATTCAAGTCACGCCCCCCAACACCACTGTGCAGCGCATTAAGCAACTGGCACACCCTGTTGGACGCGGCAAGAAAAAAGCCTTGCTAGCGCATATCATTCAAACAAGAAACTGGAGTCAGGTTTTGGTGTTTACTCGCACCAAATTTGGCGCCAATTCGGTTGCTGAGTACTTGAATAAGCATGGCATCAGTGCCATGCCACTGCACGGGAACAAAAGTCAATCAGCCAGAACTCAAGCACTCGAAGGCTTTAAGAGTGGAGAGGTGCGTGCACTTGTAGCGACCGATATCGCAGCACGGGGAATTGACATTGACGAATTGCCCCATGTGGTGAACTACGAGATACCCAATGTCTCAGAAGATTATGTGCACCGCATTGGGCGCACGGGTCGCGCTGGATCTGATGGGGAAGCCGTGAGCTTGGTGTCCCTGGACGAAGAAGGCTTTATGCGTGACATTGAACACTTCACGCACCAAAAAATTGAAGTCGAAATGGTGGAGGGTTTTGGCCCTGAGCCTGATGAAAAAGCAGAGCCCATTGCCATGGGTCGTCAAACCATTTGGGGAGGCATTGGCCGAGCCCCTTCGCGCGATGTGATGGCCGCAGCAGCGAAAGCCGCACGCTTTGAAATGATGGAACGCATCAAGGACAAAAAGTTGGCCAACCCCAACAAAGCCCGCCCATCACAAAACAATGGTCCCGCTAGAAGCACTCGACCCTCTAGACCCAACGGTGACGTGAACCGCGAGCGCGTGTTCGACCCCAATCAGCCTGCCAGTCCTTACGCACGAGGCGCTAACCCATCAGCTTCACGCGATGGCGCCAACCCCAACCACAAACCAGGTGGCCCAGGGCGAGGTGGACCTCCCAGAGGCAACGATCAACGCGGCAACTTCAAGCCTCGGGGACCACGCCAAGGACAATCCCAACCCCGAGAGGGCGCTCACGATATCAATCACGTCCCCCAGCCACGTGCTCACATGATGGACGATGATTACCAGCCACGCGAAAATGCCCATCTGGGAACCCACAACGGGGTCAACGCTTTTGGTCATAAAAATCAAAACAAAGTCGCTCGCACGCCTGACCCTACCCGTACAAGTGTTGACCTCATGACCGAAAGAAGGGGTGGTGGCGGAGGCGCTAATCGCCCCCGTGGACCCAAGCCTGCCGGCGGTGGCTTCGGTGGGAAACGCAGTGGCGGTGGTGGTGGTGGCCGAGGTGGCTTTGGCCGATAAACTTCTTGTCGCCGATCAAGACTCAAAAAAGTCTTGATCAAATCAGCCTCATTGTTTTTTTTAAAACCCGATCCTCCTTGAGAAGATCAAAGGGCTGGCGGCCAAGGCGTTAGCAGTGGCCGGGACTCAAAATGGGCATGCAAATTGGCCAACAACAACTCCCCCATGGCCATGCGAGACTCTTGGGTTGAGCAGGCAATGTGAGGGGTGAGAAGGACGTTGTAGAGCCCCCTCAATTCGGCCGACACCTTGGGTTCTTCTGGAAAAACGTCCAACGCTGCGCCGGCGATTCTTTTCGACTGCAAAGTCTTCACCAAAGCCGCCTGATCTACCCAAGACGCGTGACCGACGTTGATCAAATATCCTTTAGAGCCCAATGCATCCAGCACCGATTGATTGATCATGGCTTGAGGCGCTGGGGTGGTTTTACAGATCACTAAAAAATCAACCTGAGAGGCCAACTCAACCAGGGACTTCACGAACGGCACGTCACTGGACGAATCGCTCTCTGTGTCGTGATAACTCACCTTTAAGTTAAACCCAGAGGCTCGTTGGGCCAACTCTTTACCTAAAGCACCAAAGCCCACCAAACCGAGGCGCAATCCACTGAAAGTTTTGGTCAAAGGAAAGGCGCCTTCGACCCAATCTAGATTTCGAACAAATCGATCTGCTTGCAAAATTTTTCGCGACGCATTGAGCATCAAGCCAAATGCCATGTCTGCCACATCTTGGGGCGCATACTCTGGGGTATAGGTCACTTGGATGCCACGAGATTTAGCCGCCTTGACATCGATCTTGTCCAACCGGGTACCCATGATCGTGATGATCTCAATTTTGGGATAAGTGGCCAAGAGCTTGGCATCGATCTTGGCGTCATCGCTTCCAACCATGGCACGAACGCGTCCAAAAGCACCGGGGTCGGTGATGTGCTGGTTGTCGTGCAATTCATACATGGCTTGTAAGCCATTCATCACAAAATGGGGCAATGCTGTAAGGAGCAGTATATCGACGTGCTTGTCTGTTTGCATTTGTGTATCCGACATGATGTGATCCTTAAAAAATAATAAGCCCGCAGACTGCATGCGAAGTCTAATCCCAAACAAGATCGCCCATCAATAGCTAGTGCCCTAGCTTACAAATTGAATGATGGATCGGGCACAAAAGAGAGTATTTCATTGCTTTAGGGCAACACTCCTCAGACGGTAAAGCCCGTTAAAATTCAAATGACTTTTATCTTTCAGCGTTCGAACTATTCTTTTGGGACTCCATCATGCTTTTCTTACACACCATGTTACGCGTTGGCAATTTAGAGCGTTCCATTGAGTTTTATACCCACGTGATGGGAATGACGTTGATTCGGACAACTGAACGCCCCGAGCAGAAATACAGTTTGGCTTTTTTGGGCTACGGCAGCAACCCCGAGCAAGCTGAGTTGGAGTTGACTTATAACCATGGGGTCGAGAGCTATGAGCTGGGCACGGCCTATGGACACATTGCTGTGGGGGTTCCAGATGTCTACAGCACTTGCGAGAAAATTCGCGCCTCCAATGGCACCATCACTCGCGAGCCTGGTCCTGTGAAGGGGGGCGACACCATCATTGCTTTTGTCACAGACCCCGATGGCTACAAAATTGAGTTGATCCAAAAGGATTTTTTACACTCTAAGGGCTGAGGCCTCAGCCTTCTACCCTTTTTTACTCTTTTACCCCTGACTGGACGGCCCACAACTTTGAGTCGGAGCCCTGCCCGAGACGTCAAACTTTTTCAAGGACTTGATTTGAATCCCAAAACACTCTCGGACATGAGAAAAAGCTACGAGTTGGCTGAACTCGATGATGTCCATCTCAAAGACAACCCCCTAGAGTTTTTCCAACTCTGGTTGGACGAGGCGCTGGAGGCCAAAATTCCAGAACCCACGGCCATGACCTTGGCCACGGTGGACAGTCATTTAAGGCCGAGTACGCGCATTGTCTTACTCAAAGGACTGGACGAGGGACTGATTTTCTACACCAACTACCAAAGCCGTAAAGGCCAAGAATTGGCGGGTAACCCCTTTGCGGCCTTGCAATTTCACTGGGTTGAGTTGGAGCGCACTGTTCGCATTGAAGGTCTGATTGAAAAGACGAGTGACGCCATGAGCGATGAGTACTTTCACTCCCGCCCCAGAGGCTCGCAAATTGGTGCTTGGGCCAGCCCCCAAAGTGAAGTCCTGCAAAGCCGCGATCAACTTCAAGCCGAGGTGACACGACTCGAGCAGCTGTACGCCGATCAACCCATTCCTCGCCCGGCCCACTGGGGAGGTTATCGATTAATGCCAGAGCGCTGGGAGTTCTGGCAAGGACGCCCAAGTCGTTTACATGACCGAGTGCGCTACCAAAAGGCGAGTGTCACTGGTGGCGCGGGTGGCCCTATCACTTGGTCAATTGATCGATTGGGGCCTTAAAGCGGTGACACCAAAGCCACAGCCCAGAAACTCAACTCAGGGCTTTAGGCGAGACGCAAAAGTTTTGGTGAACTTGGCCACTTTGGGCGCCACCACGTAGGCGCAGTAGCCTTGGTTGGGGTGGTTTAAGAAATAGTCTTGGTGATAGTCCTCGGCGACACTGAAGTTCTTCAGAGGTAAGACTTCAGTGGTGAGGGGAGAGTCATAAGCGTGACCATCCTTAAGCTCAGCGATCACTTTTTCAATGACCACCAAGTCTGCTTCATCCTCATAGTAAATACCACTTCGGTATTGTGTGCCCACATCGTTGCCTTGGCGATTGAGGGTGGTGGGGTCATGAATCACGAAAAAAACTTGAAGCACCTCCTCCAGACCAATGACACTGCTGTCATAGCGAAGCTTCACCACCTCCACATGACCGGTTTGGCCAGAGCAGACCGCTTCATAAGTTGGACTGAGTGTGTGACCATTGCAGTATCCGGAGACCACATCTTGCACGCCTTGTAGGCGATCAAAGACAGCTTCCACACACCAAAAACATCCGCCACCCAATGTAATCGTCTTGATCGTCATGGCCATTCACCCCGTTTAAGAGCCACGCTTTTGCGTGGTTAGGTTATTGAATCAACAAATAAGCTCAGTCCATCAATTCAGGACTGGTGAGTCAATAGACTTAAAAACCTTTGGTAAACCCAAGAGTCAAGCCTGGCTTGCCTGACGAACGCAAACCATAGGCATCGGTCTGAAAATAGCCCCGTTTGGAGGTGCTGAAGTAGTTGGCAGAAACCACCGCATTGTCACCAAAGTCCTTGCCAATACTCAACTTGTAGTCATTGACAGAAGGCGTCAGGGGCTGTGAGCCCAACTCACTGGCTTGAACGAACTGAGCTTGCTTGTAGTTCTTCAAACCCAGAACACCCACGTGTGCACCAAAGACCAAGCCCACAAACTCTTGGGTATAACCCAGATCCAAGTAGGTTGTTCCTTTGGTGGACAAAGGAGCGGACAAGCTCGATGCCATTTTGAAGTAGTCGGAGGTTGCAACATTCACCTTCAAAGACAAGGGACCGTTACTTAGACCGAAATACACTTCGGTGTTGTTGATTGCCGTGTTGTTGAGAAACACGGGACTTTGGGGTGAGTTGGTACCACTCTTGGGGTACCCATAATAAATGGCGCCCACGTCGTAGGCTGTGCCCATGAGGCTAGACCATTCACCTTTGAGACCACCGTAAAAATCCATCTCCAACGAAGCACCGTTATAGAGATCTTGGGCCACATTGGAATTCCAGTTGCCTAAATAGAGGCCATTGTGGTGCTCCCAATCCAAACCACCTTGCATGGCAGGGCCATAGTTGCTCTGGGTAAAGCCGCGGAAACGGTAATCGCTCACAATGGACATGTTACCCGTGACTTTGGACTCAGCCTCCTCAGCCAAAGCACCTTGAAGTACACCAACTCCGAGCATGAGGCCGCATACGGCTGCTTTGAGCTGGAACAGGACGTTGGCATTCATTGTTTTTTTCATTGCGCATCCTTTAAATTTAAGTATTGTTTTATGCCCTCAATTCTAATGTTAAAGGCGGTTCAAGGAGCGATCAACCGAGTCAAGCGCTTGGACTTGTCAGTCAAGAATCGTCTTTTCTTTACACCGTAATACTGTAATTGCCCATTAAATTAAAACTTATTAACTCATTATCTTCGTCTCTATTGACTACAACGTTCCATTTAGACCAAGGCCTGACTGTGTCGCTTTTGGTACCTCATTGAGCAGAGCGAAAATCCTTGATGAGACACTTGACTTGGGGACGCTTTGACTCACAAACGTTCATGGTGTCACTGACGATCAGGCTTGAGCGGTTTGGAGCATCTACTGGCGAGCGTTAAAATGGGGTTTTAAGCCGCACACAGCGTCGTGCCCATAGGAGTGCTGAATGAATTCAGAACAAGCTCGATTTAACATGATTGAGCAACAAATCAGAACATGGCATGTGCTTGACGCACAAGTCTTGTCCACCTTTAAGCTAGTCAACCGAGAGAGATTTGTACCCTCGGCTTATAAAGCCTTGGCCTACACGGAGAGCCCCATCCCAATCTCTGAGCAAGAAATCATGCTCAGCCCGATCATTCAAGCTCGGATGGTGCAAGATTTGGGACTCAAACCGCATGAGACTGCGCTCGATGTGGGTTGCGGAAGTGGGTACACCACTGCACTTTTAGCGCATTTGGCGACCCATGTTGTGGGACTAGAGATCGACCCAACTCTTGTCAAAAAAGCCCAAGAGGCTTTGAGCCTCGAGGGGATCACCAACGCACAGGTCCTTGAACAAGATGCAAGCTTGGAGACAAGCCTCACTCAACACTTTGACGCTATTTTGATGGGAGGCTCTTGCGCCCAGGCGCCCCAGCATTTGCTCAATGCACTCAATATTGGTGGCAGACTTTTGGGTATTTTTGGTAGCGAGCCCTTGATGCAAGCGACCTTGGTCACTCGAGTGGGCGAGGCTCAATGGGATATGAAACCTTTGTGGGACACATTGGCCCCACGACTCCATGGTTTTGCTGAGATGTCGGCCTTTCATTTCTGAATTTTTTATTAATTTTTTAAAACAACTCCCCCATGATTGAGCAATTAAGACCTCAGGAATATATCAATTGGCTTCAAGCCCATGCCAGCACCGAGCCTAAACCCTTATTGATTGATGTTCGTGAAGGCTGGGAGTTTGAAGCCGCTCACATCAAGGCGATGGGGTTTGAGATGGTGCACTGGCCAATGCAAACAGTTCCACAAGAAATCTCATCCCTCGACCCCCAACGCCCTGTAGCGGTCCTTTGCCACCATGGCTCGCGCAGCATGGCCGTTGCGAATTTTTTAGAAAAACAAGGCTTTCAAACATTGATCAATATCCAAGGCGGGATTCACGCTTGGTCTGAGGAGATTGATCCTCAAATTCCTCAATATTGAATTGGGGACGTTGAATTTTCCCCTCCCCTTTTCTTCTTCTCTTTTGTACTTACCTTTGAAGTCAATCACCTCTTACGGAAACACTCTATGAAGCGCATCCTCTGGGCCATCTCCTTCACCTGGGGTCTTGCATTTTGCACGGGCTCATTTGCTCAAAATTTAGTGACCTTATTTGATGCTGCTAAAAACTTTGATGCAGCCTACCTCTCCGCATCGGCACAATACCGAGCCAACCGTTACAAGGCCGATCAGGCTTGGGGTGCTCTCTTGCCCAATGTGAATTTCACAGACAACTCCGCCCACAACTTCACCGATTACACACCCGATACCATCTCAACGGCCCAAAATGTGGTGCCTTATCAACGCTGGTACGGCACCCATGTGGCAACCTTCTCGGCCATTCAACCGCTTTACAGACCGGGCTTTTATGACGTTTACTTACAAAGTAGAAGTCAGTTGGCACAGTCGCTAGCGCAATTGGTCGCAGCCGAGCGCCAGATCGCCCAAGAGCGGGAGACCTTGGCA
>DAISKH010000013.1:0-8014 GCA_036821105.1 Limnohabitans sp. | reverse complement strand
CCGAGCAAGATTTGCTGTTGCGCCTGAGTCAATCTTACTTTGATGTTTTGAGCTCCAAAGATAGCTTGGAGTCCATTCGCGCACAAAAAACCGCCATCAATGAGCAATTCGCCTCGGCCAAACGAAATTTTGAAGTGGGTAGTGCAACCATCACCGACACTCGCGAGGCACAGGCGCGATTGGACTTGATCTCGGCCCAGGAAATTGCTGCAGAAAATGATCTTCGCGTTAAAAAATTAGCCTTGGATCAAGTCGTTGGACAAAGTAATACTGAGCCAACCCCGTTGTCATCTTCGGCTGCCATTGAGTCACTGAGCCCCAAGAATTTAGAAGCTTGGGTAGACACCTCCGTCCAAGCCAACCCCAATGTTCAGATTGCTCAATTGGGACTTGAGATTGCAACCCTTGAGGTTGACAGAGCCAAATCGGCACATCTGCCCACGCTTGATTTAGCGGCCAGTATGGGGGGAACTCGCAACATCGGTGGCACCTCCAACTCGGGCGCCTCTTCGCTGAGCTCACACGTGCTCAATAAATCCATTGGGGTCGTCCTCAATGTGCCTTTGTTTGCAGGATTTAGCACACAAAATCGTGTGCGTGAGACGGTTGAGTTGGTCGACAAAGCGCAACACGATTTGGATTACGCCAAACGAAACGCCGCCCAAGCCACGCGCGCGGCTTACCTCAATCTCATCTCAGGCGTGGGGCAAGTGGGGGCTCTCAAAGCAGCGCTCAGTTCAAGTCAACTCGCTTTGGAATCCAATATGTTGGGCTACAACGTGGGCGTTCGCATCAACATCGACGTTTTAAATTCGCAAAGTCAACTCTATCAAACACAACGCGATCTGGCCAATGCCAAATACAGTGTTCTCATGGGCCAACTCAAGCTCAAACAAGCCAATGGCACTCTACAACCCAACGACCTAGTGGAATTGAACAACATGCTCAAGCCTTGAGCGGCAATCACCAGGTTCACACCTTCTAGTAGCGCTCTCACAAGTCTACAAATACTCGGCAAGTCTACAAGTACTCGGCCAATGCTTTGGCCAAGGCTTTACTTGCACCCTGATGGGTTTGAATAAAGGCAGAGCAACGCTGGGTTGAATCGTTCCAGTCCTTGGGATGCCGGGCCCACTCAAGGGCATCCTCTAGGCCAGTGGCCATGGTGGGACTTGAGCGCGCTACACCTGCTTGCAAAGCCATGCTGGCGATGTCTTGAAAATTGAATGTATGAGGACCCAACACCACTGGACACTCATTGGCAATGGCTTCAATCAAATTTTGCCCCCCCAAGGGCTTAAAGCTGGCCCCCATGAGTGCAACATGGGCGCAGGCGTAGTAAAAGTTCATCTCTCCCATCGAGTCGCCCAGAAAAATCTGACCCTGACGGCTATCCCCCATGCCTATCGCTTCGCTTACATTTTGGCGCGCTAACTCAGTGCCCTGGTGCGAACCGTCTTGGCAATCACGGGACATTTGAATGGCCTTTGCAAACGCCTCCAGCGTGTCAAAACTACTGCGACGAACCAGATCAAAGCCATGGGCCACGATAGACTGAGCGACCTCTTCAAAACGCTCGGGATGACGAGGAACAACAAGGAAGTTCACGCCCCTTCTTTGCTCAAATGGAAGTGCCAAGATACTTTGCAAAAACATCAACTCCTCGCCTTCACGAGCGCTGGCCAAGAGGACCTGGAGAAGACTGGGGACATGCCTTACAGCATGACCCAATGAAGCTTGATCTTTATTGGGATGGGCATCAAATTTGACATTTCCAAGAACGCCCCGGACCTTGGCTCCCAAAGCCGATAGCCTTTGAGCGTCCTCATCGGTTTGTGCCCAAACCGCACTCAACCCCCTGTAGGCGGGTCTGGCAAGCCACGCCAGACGCAAAGCGGCATGGAAGCTTTTTTCGCTCAAACGCGCATTGATCAAGCACATGGGAATTCCACGAGAGAGACAAGTTTGCACCCAAAGTGGCCAGACTTCGGTCTCCATCATGAGCGCCAACTTAGGCTTAAAGTGATCGATGAAGCGTTCAACAGAAGCGGGCGTGTCCCAAGGTTGCCAGACCTGCAGGTCTTGCTCCCCAAGTAAGCGCGCCCCCTCCTCTCGACCCGTGGCACTTCCATGGGTGAGTAAAAACCGAATGTGTGGATTCGCTTGCCTCAAGGCGGCCATCACCAACCCTGCGGCCCGGGTCTCTCCTAAGGACACCGCATGGACCCAGACACACGAGCCAACTGGATTTGTAAGAAGCGGGGTGAAGTCATAATAACCAAAACGCTCTTGCACTTGTGAGGCAAGCAAGGGTTGCGTATGGGCACGCCTTGCCAAGCGCAACTTGACCCATGGGCATAAAAGACGCATCAGTATGCTATAGACCCACAGACTCAATTGTTCAAGCCAACTCATTGGACCATCTCTCGTGGCTGATTGAGCGTTGATGCTTTGGCGGCACAACAGTGGTCCCAAACGCGCAAAACTTCACCAACCGGATCGACTTGAGAGGAAGTCTCTTGCCCACCCGACTCCGTCGTATGGACCCATTCATTTGGCCCATGGAGTTGCAACACACTTTGTTGATAAGCGCGGCCCCAGGTGGCCATGGGACCCGTTCTCCAAGCCGTGTCGAATCGGTAGATTTGAACATGAACCATTTGAAGCGCCACCGACAAATGACTCGGGCCGCTGTCCACACCGACTGAGCCCACAGTTGTTTGAAGGCGTTGAGCCAATTCGACCAAAGTACACCTGGGCCAAATCTGTACAGAGCCTAATTGCTGAGCCACTGCTTGACAAGTCTCAAGCTCAGCCTCACTGCCATGCACCAAGCAGATCTCTACGCCCCTTGAGTTCAAGCGCTGTCCCAAACTCACCCAATGCTCCAAGGGCCAGCATTTATCAGCCCGAGAGGTGCCCATCAAAAAAGCCACCTGCTCGGGCTCTTTGTGGGCTTTGTTATGAGTTTCGCTTTGAGTTTCACTGTGAGCGGGTACTAGGTACTTTTGTGTCAACTCCTCGCCCCCACTCGGCACCACCAATCCGAAGTCCACGTCAGGTGAAAACGAATACCCTAACGCTTTGGCACACATCAGTCTTGCACGCTCCAGCGCATGGACTTCAAGAGGCAATTCAATCGACCGATCACAAAGCCATCTCGTCACAGGCTCATAAGAGGAGCCCAAAGTTCGGTTGGCCATGGCATAACGCGCCCCACCCTTGGTGAGCTTGGCAAGCTTGGCCACCACGGCAGACTTACTCAAGCCCTGCAAGTCGAACACACCGTCGTAGCGCTCTTGGGTGAGCTGGGCCCAAAATTCTCGCATCTCTCGCCGAGCCTGAGCGTTAAAACGCTCTCGCCTCCAGCGCCGAAGTGAACAAGGAATAATCCGAGATAGACCAGGGTGCATCTCAAGCACACCCGCAAAAGAGGGCTCCACCACCCAGTCGATTTCGATGCCTGGAAAGGCACGGTGCAAGTCTTGAACGACAGGCAGGGTATGTATCACATCGCCAAGCGACGAGAGCTTGACCAACAAAACCCTCAATGCTGCGCCTCTTGGAGCCGAACGCCTGGCAAGACGTGATTGAGCAAGTGCATCATGTCTTTTCTAATGCGCTCGAGCACAACGTCAGTGTGACCCTCAAATCGCAACACCAATACCGGGGTGGTGTTGGATGCACGAATCAAACCAAATCCATCTTCCCAATCGATTCGAACACCATCGATGGTGTGTAAAACCGGGTGATGAGCCGCGGCGGGCAACCCCTCTTTTTGAATATGGTCTAAAAGAGCTTGAATGATGCTGGGCGCCTCACCCTCCTTGATTGACACATTGAGCTCAGGCGTTGAGGAGCTGCTGTCTAGCGCATTGAGCACTGCACTTGCATCGGGGCTTTGTGACAAGATCTCCAACAAGCGAGCGCCGGCATAGGTGCCATCATCAAAACCGAACCAGCGTTCCTTGAAAAAGATATGCCCGCTCATCTCTCCACCCAACGCAGCACTGAGTTCTTTCATTTTGGCTTTGATGAGAGAGTGACCAGTCTTGTACATCAAAGGCTTTCCCCCTGCGCGACGAATCGCGGGGGCCAGGCGCTGTGAACACTTCACATCAAAGATGATATGCGCCCCGGGCTCACGAGAAAGCACGTCTTGGGCAAAGAGTTGCATTTGCCGGTCGGGATAAATGTTCTGTCCTTGACGGGTCACCACGCCCAAACGATCCCCATCGCCGTCAAAAGCAAAGCCCAACTCGGCGCCGTGATGCTCAATGGCTGCGATCAAATCCTTCAAGTTCTCTGGCTTACTGGGGTCTGGATGGTGATTGGGAAAGTGCCCATCGACCTCACTAAAGAGCTCAATCACCTCAGCCCCCAGGGCCCTGAAAATGGCAGGCGCCGTTGCCCCTGCGACACCATTGCCTGAGTCGACCACGATTTTCATGGGCCGACTCAAATGCACATCACCCAAGATTCGTTTACGGTACGAGGGCAGCACATCCACTTGGTGCTCAAAGCCGTGTCCTGTTGGGACGCTATCGCTGCCCAGCTCGGCCATACTACTCAAGTGCATGGTTTCCTTCAAGTCTTGAATATCTTTGCCATAAAGCGCTCGACCCTGAACGACCATCTTGAAACCGTTGTAGTCCTTTGGGTTGTGACTACCAGTGATTTGAATACCGCTGTTGCTCAAAGTGTGGGCGGCGTAGTAGAGCATGGGGGTCGTGCAAAGACCAATATTGATCACCTCCAGGCCAGCTTGCACCAAGCCACTGGATAAAGCAGAGATCAAGGCTGGGCCACTCAAGCGACCATCTCGCCCAATGCAAACTTTATTTTCACCCAGAGACTTCAGCAAGGTGCCAAATGCCATGCCCAAATGAAAAGCAAACTCCTCATCAATTTGTGAGGGAACGATGCCACGAATATCGTAGGCTTTGAAGACGTGTGGATTGAGTTTCATGGCTTCATTGTAGAGCGAGTTCTGGGCCGCTGGCGATGGTGGTGCAAAATCCAAGTGGCGCTAAAATTCCTGCGTTTACCAATGAAAACCCATTGAAATTCGACCCTTGAGATCGCCCGATCATGACAAACCCTAACGCTGCCCCGCCAAGCATCTCAACGCTCCCAACACCCTTGGGGGATATGATCCTTGCGTGCACTCCTAAGGGCGTGAGTGGTCTATGGTTCATGGGACAAGCCCACTTCCCACCAGAAGTGCTCCATTGGCCCCAGGTTGAAGTCCATCACCCTCAGCAAAAAATGCACAGCCTCGCTCAGGAACAAGTTCTTGATTACTTTAGAGGTCAACGAAGGAGCTTTGAACTCCCCATTGATTTGACCGCCCGAGGCACTGAGTTTGAAAAAGACGTGTGGGGTGCTTTACAAAATATTCCTTGGGGTCAAAAAATCAGCTACGGTGAGCTCGCCAAACAACTCAACCGTCCCCTTGCCGCTCGCGCTGTAGGCGCGGCCGTGGGCAAGAACCCAATCTCCTTGATTGTGCCTTGCCACCGAGTGTGTGGGGCCAACGGAGCGCTCACGGGCTATGCGGGCGGATTGGATAAAAAAGCTTTTCTATGGGCCCTAGAAAGTGCGAACGACTCCCCTAGCCTAGGTGCATCGTAGCCCTACTCTTTTGCCCAGTGGACTTCAAATGGAGCCAGGCACCTTCATGTTGAGTTTGAGCAACTGCATTAAACGGGAACGAGGATTTAAAAAACTCTCCAAAATGGAGAAGTGATTGAGCCCTTGAATTTCCTCACTCACAGGAACAATTCGTTCCCCCCAACGCGACTGAATCAAGTGGCATTGGCGCTTGAACTCTTCGCTCTCCATGCCTCCCACCACGCTCATGAGACGCGCCCCTTGTGGGGCGGGCATGTAGGCTGGGCTCAGTGCCAAAGCGTCCTCTGGGCTCAATTGCAAAGTTTCATTCAAAAATGGGGTTTGACGAATGGACTCCAACTCATGCAAACCTGAAATTGACAACGCGCTTTGAATGATCGTCTGAGGTAAAGCAACACCCAAGTGAGCCCCCACATCTCCCCAACGGGCTGCAAGCATCATGGCTGCCAAATGGCCACCCGCCGAGTGGCCCACCACGTGGATATTGGATGCATCCCCCCCAAAACGTCCAATGTGTTGATAAATCCAAGACAACGCATTGAGCATTTGCATGGCAATGGTTTTCATGCTCACCTTTGGACATAAGGCGTAGTTAAGCACCACACTCACTGCTCCGAGTTCATCCCAAGCTGGCACCAAAAAGGCATGATCTTCCTTGTACAAACTGCGCCAATAGCCCCCGTGTACAAAAACCAAAACGGGGCGTTGCAAGGATTGCGCTTGAGGCAGGGGCTTTACGGATGGGTAAATATCCATATTCTCATGCTCGCCTTGACCGTAAGCCACCTCAACCCTGGGTCTCTCGGAGTCTGACAAAACCTTTAGCGAGGCCTCCTGCCAAAACTGTAAATGCTCAAGTGACTCGGGCACCAACGCACGGTTGTTGTACATGGCGTTAAACCATTCAGCACTATGACGCTTCAAAACGATTCTCCTCAATGTTCAAGCACAAGAGCCATTGCATTCGATGGCTAGGGTGTTAAAAAGTAACCAAACCCTCAGAACAATACACCAAAGCGGGGAAGGTCACCACCCAGGCCCAAAAAAAACGGTTCAACCCGAAAAACCAAAACACCAAAAAATGGAACACTCCCGCGACCAAACAATAAAACTCAGCCCACAAGGGTCCGATCAATAGCGCAGGTGAAACCGCCTCCCACAAAATAAAACTCCAACTACAAAGCCTTGCGACCCAGGGTTGACGAAACACACTCGTAGCTGGAAGTGGCCCATAAATTCCCGCATCAAGGAAAATCACCAACGCATCCCCGCTTCGCCACTCTGCGCGTTTGAGCTTGACCCATCCGGAGACAAAGTATGACGACATGGCATGCAGTGCGATATACCAAAGGGCTGCATTGTGGGCCAATTTTTCCCCGACAAAGGGTGTAAAGATTTCCGACAATAAAAGCCCGCTCACCACCACCAAGGTCATGAAGTCGCTCCCACCGTTGAAAGCCCCTCGAAAGCGAAATAACAAGAGGACGGTGCTTGCAAATAAGAAAAGCATTAGCCCCCAGGGTGAGCCCCAAAACAACAACACCAACGCGCACAAAGCCCTCAGCAAAAAGAGTCCCCTTAAAGGCTGGGCTGAAAAAACCCAAGACAGTCCCGACAACACCCAAGGGGCACGCATGGGCATCTCTTTGAGTTGAAGGGACCACTTCCAAACACCCATCTCACTGAATTCATGGAGCTTAGTCTGCATGGCCAAGTATTCGACGCTTTGAATGAGTAGACTCCAGCCCAAAAGTGCTTGCAAAGTGCGATAGGCCATCTCTAAACTCAATACGGAGATCATAGAGTTTGCACCCCCGAGGCCATCATCACTTGTGAATCTCGGACGGGCTCCCCATGCACCCTTGAGGGTAACTCCATGCGAAGTTCAAACTCAAAGGCTCGCATGGGCTCACTCGTTGTCTTTGCCAAATCCAAGCGCACGCGGTTTAACACCATTTGATAAGTCACCAAAGATCTTGCATCTTGCCCCTCTGCTAGCGCATTGAGATCAGCCGCCAAGTGATCCACCAAATTTTGCGCAGCAAGATCCAAATTAACCCTCGGGTTATGAATGATGTGCCACCAGCGTCTTTGATGCCTTGGGTACATCACTGACCAAGGGCCCCAAATTGAATCAAGACCCAAAACCCGTCCATACAAACGAGGGGCATACCCCACAGCATGAAAAAATTTCCAATTTGGAAAGAACGCTCTTAAGAAAAACCACCACCGCCCATTGACCTCGCGAGTCTTAAAGCGAATCGCCAACATCAAGATTAAAAAATAAGCGACAAAGAAAGTGATGACCATGGATTGAGCGCTCAACGGTGTGCCTTGGTTTGGTGATTATCGTGCATGCAGTCTCATGGTTGATGCGATA
>DAISKH010000012.1:25957-38864 GCA_036821105.1 Limnohabitans sp. | reverse complement strand
GCCAAGTGCTCTGTAAGCCTGGTTCCATCAAGCCCCACACCCACTTCACAGCCGAGGTGTACGTGCTCTCCAAAGACGAAGGCGGTCGTCACACACCGTTCTTTAACAACTACCGTCCACAGTTTTACTTCAGAACGACAGACGTGACCGGAGCCATTGAGTTGCCAGAAGGCAAAGAGATGGTGATGCCTGGTGACAACGTGTCGATCACGGTCAAGCTCATCCACCCCATTGCGATGGAAGAGGGTCTACGTTTTGCGATCCGCGAAGGTGGCAAGACCGTGGGCGCTGGTGTTGTGGCCAAGGTTTTGGAGTAAACAGCATGACAACCAAACAAAAAATTCGCATTCGCCTCAAAGCATTTGACTACAAACTCATCGACCAATCGGCCGCTGAGATTGTGGACACAGCCAAGCGCACGGGCGCCATCGTGAAGGGTCCAGTGCCCTTGCCCACACGCATGAAGCGTTTTGATATTTTGCGCTCACCACACGTGAACAAAAGCTCACGTGACCAGTTGGAAATCCGTACTCATCAGCGTTTAATGGACATTGTCGATCCTACCGACAAGACCGTAGATGCCTTGATGAAACTCGATTTACCCGCTGGTGTGGATGTGGAAATCAAGTTGCAATAAAAAAACACTTTGCCCCCGTTTATTCGGGGGCAACGGATTAAAGAGATTCCTAGATTGCTTTTTGGTCCGTGAGCGAGTTATAATCTAAGGCTCTAGTAAAAACTAGAAATTTATCAACCGTCTCTCACATACAAAACACAATTGCCAATTGCAGTGATTGTGGTGGGAGTTTTGGAGAAAAAAATGAGTCAAAGCACCCGTTTGGGTTTGCTTGGACGCAAGGTGGGCATGATGCGCCTATTCACCGACGAAGGCGACGCAGTGCCTGTCACGGTGGTGGACGTGTCCAACAACCGAGTGTCTCAAGTCAAAACGCAAGAAAACGATGGATATGTGGCCCTACAGGTCACGTTTGGTGAGAAAAAAGCTTCTCGCGTCACCAAACCCGTAGCTGGACACCTTGCCAAGGCAGGCGTACAAGCTGGCGAAATCATCCAAGAATTCCGAGTCACACCTGAATTGGCCGCAAAATATGCAGCCGGTACCTCAGTGCCCGTGACCGATGTTTTTACAGTGGGCCAAAAAGTGGACGTGCAAGGCACCTCCATTGGTAAGGGTTTCGCTGGAACCATCAAGCGCCACAATTTCCACTCACAAAGAGCGTCACACGGTAACAGCCGTTCGCACAATGTGCCTGGCTCAATCTCCATGGCGCAAGATCCTGGTCGTGTTTTTCCTGGCAAGCGCATGTCTGGCCACATGGGTGACATCACCGTGACCACACAAAATTTGGATGTGTTTCGCATTGACGAATCCCGCCAATTGCTCTTGATCAAGGGCGCCATTCCTGGCTCAGCCGGTGGCTTTGTGACCATTAGACCAGCTGTCAAAGCCAAAGATAAGGGAGCGAACTGATGCAGCTCGAACTCTTGAACGAACAAGGACAAGCGTCCTCAAAATTTGATGCACCTGAGACCGTGTTTGGTCGCGCCTACAACGAAGATTTGGTTCACCAAATCGTTGTGGCTTACCAAGCCAATGCACGTCAAGGCACTCGCGCTCAAAAAGACCGCGAACAAGTCAAGCACTCTACTAAAAAGCCTTTTAAACAAAAAGGAACTGGACGTGCTCGTGCTGGTATGACCTCGTCGCCCTTGTGGCGTGGAGGCGGTCGCATATTTCCTAATATGCCCGATGAGAATTTCACACAAAAGATCAACAAAAAAATGTACCGCGCTGGAATGGCGTCCATTTTTTCTCAGTTGGCACGCGAAGGTCGTTTGGCAGTCGTGGACTCACTCACTGTAGAAGCTCCGAAAACCAAGCTGTTGGCTGCAAAATTCAAAGCCATGAATTTGCATTCGGTGTTGGTGATCTCTGACCAAGTGGATGACAATTTGTATTTGGCCTCGCGCAACTTGCCCAATGTGTTGGTGGTCGAGCCCCGTTATGCAGATCCTTTGTCCTTGGTGCATTACAAAAAAGTATTGGTCACCAAAGCGGCCATCGATCAATTGAAGGAGATGTTCGCATGAGCGCACACAAATTTGATGAAGGTCGTTTGATGCAAGTCTTGGTTGCACCCATTATTTCTGAGAAAGCCACAATGGTTTCTGAGAAAAACAATGCGGTCACTTTCAAGGTGTTGCAAGACGCGACCAAGCCAGAAATCAAGGCTGCCGTTGAGTTGATGTTCAAAGTCTCTGTCAAGGGTATCTCTGTTGTGAACACCAAAGGCAAGGCCAAGCGCTTTGGCCGCTCAATGGGTCGACGCGACAATGTGAGAAAAGCGTATGTGACGCTCA
Organism: Limnohabitans sp.; assembly: GCA_036821105.1. Lineage (GTDB taxonomy): Bacteria > Pseudomonadota > Gammaproteobacteria > Burkholderiales > Burkholderiaceae_C > Limnohabitans. Next base: position 36,482 of record DAISKH010000012.1, on the reverse strand, counting down.
TGCCTGGTCAAGAGCTCAATTTGTCTGGGGAGGCCGCGTAATCATGGCTGTTATTAAAATGAAACCCACTTCACCTGGCCAACGTGCCGTGGTGAAGGTCACGCGTGACCACTTGCACAAAGGTGAGGGCTATGCGCCTTTGCTTGAGCCGCAATTTCAAAAAGCTGGCCGTAACAATAACGGTCACATTACCACACGCCATAAAGGTGGTGGTCACAAGCATCATTACCGTGTTGTTGACTTCAAACGCAACAAAGACGGTATTGCCGCCAAAGTTGAGCGTATTGAGTACGACCCCAACCGCACGGCCCACATCGCTTTGGTGTGTTACGCTGACGGTGAGCGTCGCTATATCATTGCACCTCGCGGCTTGGAAGTCGGCGCAACTCTCATGAGTGGCTCTGAGGCTCCCATTCGCGCAGGCAACACTTTACCGATTCGCAATATTCCTGTGGGTTCCACGATCCACTGCATTGAGTTGCAAATCGGCAAGGGCGCCCAAATCGCTCGTTCTGCAGGTACCTCTGCCACGTTGCTGGCCCGTGAAGGTACTTACGCTCAGGTGCGTATGCGTTCTGGTGAAGTGCGCAAAATTCATATCGAATGCCGTGCAACCATTGGCGAAGTGGCCAATGAAGAACACAGTTTGCGCCAATTAGGCAAAGCCGGTGTCAAGCGCTGGATGGGTATTCGACCCACTGTTCGCGGTGTGGCCATGAACCCAGTTGATCACCCACACGGTGGTGGCGAGGGACGCACAGGCGAAGGCCGTGTACCAGTGGATCCTTGGGGCAATATGACCAAGGGATACCGTACCCGCAACAACAAGCGCACACAAGTGATGATTGTGTCACGTCGTAAGAAATAAGGGGTAGCCAATGACACGTTCACTCAAAAAGGGACCCTTTGTTGATCATCATTTGATGGTCAAAGTCGACAAAGCCGTCGCCATTAAAGACAAAAAACCAATCAAAACATGGTCACGTCGTTCAATGATTCTTCCAGAATTCATTGGATTGACCATTGCTGTTCACAACGGCAAGCAACATGTTCCCGTCTACATCACTGACCAGATGGTCGGTCACAAACTCGGTGAGTTTGCTTTGACCCGTACCTTCAAAGGTCACCCAGCGGACAAAAAAGTCCAAAAGAAATAAGGAGAGACCTATGGAAACACGTGCAGTCCTCCGTGGCGTTCGTTTGTCAGTTGACAAAGGTCGTTTGGTTGCAGACTTGATCCGCGGTAAAAAAGTGGATCAAGCATTGAACATTCTGACTTTTACGCAAAAAAAGGCAGCCGGTATTGTTAAAAAAGTACTCGAGTCTGCCATCGCCAACGCAGAACACAATGATGGTGCTGACATTGATGAACTCAAAGTCAAGACCATATATGTTGAGCAAGGCGCAACGCTCAAGCGTTTTACAGCCCGCGCCAAGGGCCGTGGTAACCGTATCAGCAAACCCACGTGCCATGTGTACGTGACGGTTGGCAACTGAAAGGCCTCAGAACATGGGACAAAAAATACATCCAACCGGTTTTCGTTTGTCAGTGAGTCGCAATTGGGCGAGTCGTTGGTACGCGAGTAACCGTGAGTTTGCAGGCATGTTGTCTGAAGACATCAAGGTGCGCGAGTACCTCAAAGCCAAATTGAAAAATGCGGCTGTCTCCAGAGTGCTGATTGAGCGACCAGCCAAGAACGCCAGGATCACCATTTTTTCTGCTCGCCCAGGTGTGGTGATCGGTAAAAAAGGCGAAGACATTGAGAACTTGAAAAAAGAATTGGCCACCCGTTTGGGCGTGCCCGTCGCGGTCAATATCGAAGAAGTTCGTAAGCCCGAGATCGATGCTCAACTGATTGCGGACAGCATCACGCAACAGTTGGAAAAACGCATCATGTTCCGTCGTGCCATGAAACGCGCTATGCAAAACGCTATGCGTTTGGGCGCCCAAGGCATCAAGATCATGTCCTCAGGTCGTTTGAACGGCATTGAGATTGCTCGTACTGAGTGGTATCGTGAAGGACGTGTGCCTCTTCATACCTTGAGAGCTGATATTGATTATGGTACTTCTGAGGCCAAAACCACCTATGGGGTGATTGGTGTCAAGGTTTGGGTGTACAAAGGCGACACATTGGGTCGCAACGATGCACCTCAAGCCATTGAGCCCAAGGCTGAGGAAGAAAGACGTCCACGCGGACCACGTCGTGACGCTCGCCCCACGGGAGATCGTCCGCCCGCAAGAACTGGGTCCAAGCGTCCCACAGGAACCAATGCCGCACCGGTTGATGGAAGCGATAAACCCGCTCAAGCCACCGATGCCCCTAAAACCACCGTCAAGCGCGTCCGCAAGGTGAGCGCGCCCGCATCCACTGGCACGGCTGCGGACGGTCAAGGAGAATAAGCATGCTGCAACCAGCACGCCGTAAATATCGCAAAGAACAAAAAGGCCGCAACACCGGGATTGCAACTCGAGGAAACTCAGTTGCGTTTGGTGATTTCGGTCTAAAGTCTACCGATCGTGGACGCTTAACGGCGCGTCAAATCGAATCTGCTCGTCGAGCCATTTCACGTCACGTCAAACGTGGCGGACGTATTTGGATTCGCGTGTTTCCTGACAAACCAATTTCTCAAAAACCTGCTGAAGTTCGTATGGGTAACGGCAAGGGAAATCCTGAGTACTACGTGGCTGAGATTCAGCCCGGCAAGGTGCTCTACGAGATTGTGGGTGTTCCAGAGGAATTGGCAAGAGAAGCCTTCCGTTTGGCAGCAGCCAAGTTGCCATTGCGCACCACCTTTGTGACCCGCATGTTGGGCCAATGATCAGGAGATATGACAATGAACACTGCTGAACTCAGAAACAAAGACATTCCTGCTCTTGAGGCGGAAGTCAAGGAATTGCAAAAAGCACACTTCGGTATGCGCATGCAAAAAGCCACTCAAAATTTGGGCAACACTGCACAACTTCGTTTGACCCGAAGAAGCATTGCGCGCGCAAAGACCATTCTTGCTCAAAAGCAAGCCAAAGCATAAAGAGGCGCCACCATGACAGAAATCAAAAAATCTCTCAAGCGCACTTTGGTGGGCAAAGTGGTGAGCGACAAACGAGCCAAAACCGTCACGGTTTTGATCGAGCGTCGAGTCAAGCACGCTTTGTACGGCAAGATTGTCGGTAAGTCCAGTAAATACCATGCTCATGACGAACATGGTCAGTACCACGTTGGTGACGTGATTGAAATCACGGAAAGCCGTCCGATCTCTAAAACCAAGAATTGGGTTGCGACCCGCTTGGTTGAAAAGGCTGTGACTGCTTAAAAAGACCCTATGCCTAGGCATTGAATCTTCACCTCGAACGGCCCGCTTGCGGGCCGTTTGTTATGATGCACCTTGTTTGTTGTTGAGAGACAATTTTTTTATTACCAATCGTAAAGGGAAAAAGCCATGATCAAAGTCGGAGACGCACTGCCAGCATTAACATTGACAGAATTCTTCCATGAAGAAAAAGACGGATGCGCATTGGGCCCCAATCCAGTCGATGTGGCCAAAGCCACTGCCGGTAAAACCATCGCCTTGTTTGCTGTTCCTGGTGCTTTCACGCCGACTTGTTCAGCCAAACACGTGCCTGGTTACTTGGAGCATTACAACGACTTCAAGGCCGCCGGTGTGGATGAGATTTGGTGTTTGAGCGTTAATGATGCGTTTGTCATGGGCGCTTGGGCCGAGAACCAACAAGCCAAAGGCCGTGTGCGTTTCTTGGCCGATGGCAGTGCTGAGTTCGCCAAGGCGACAGGTCTTACATTGGACTTGACGGCAAGGGGCTTGGGCCTTCGCAGTAATCGTTACTCCATGTTGGTCAAGGACGGCAAAGTTGTCACCTTGAATAACGAAGGACCTGGCAAATTCGAAGTCAGTGATGCGGCCACTTTGTTGGCACAAGCCAAAGCTTAATTCATCAGTTTTTTGGCCTTTTTTGAGGCCTTTGAGGCTTATGAGGACGTGCAAGCGCTAAGTTTGCACGTCTTTTTATTTGGACGCCTTAAAGCTTGAATGTGGTGAACACTGCACTACACAGTGCGAGGAGGAGGATGAGTGCTGAAATGCGTAACCCAAGCGTGTCCTTGGACTCTACCAACTCCTTATTTTGATCGCTCGTCTCCCAGTCCTTGTCTCCGGTGATCATGGGCGTGATCAAGTCCTCCATTAGTCGCCAACGGTAATACAACACCACCAGAACGTGCAGTGTGAGGAGTACCCATATCAAAGGTTGTCCAATCTCGCTGTGATACCAAGTGGCGCGCTCCACCCAGTCCGAAGACAGGTATTGAGTCAATGGGCCCGACAACCCAGCCTCGTCATCGCTGCACATTCCCGTGAAGGCTTGCAGTGAAAAAGAAAGTAACATGATCACCACGGACCAGGCACCCATCGGATTGTGACCAATACTAGGTACTCTCACGCCCGCACTGTGATTTTGTAGAGTTTGCCAAGCAGCTTTGGGATGCTCAACAAAGTGTTTGAACCTGGACCAGTGTCCGCCCACGAACCCCCAGACCAGCCTCCAAAGAAGGAGGCTCAGTAAAAATAGACCAATCCGTGCGTGCCATTGCATCAACTCATCACTGAAATAGACCGTGAAAAGAGACCCCATGATCCCCAAGATCAAGAGCACATGAAAGACTCGGGTGGGTAAATCCCAAACTCGGATACGTTTAATGCTCATGGAAGGTTCTCGGTTGACAGGGGCAAAATGGTGCCCCATGTAAAAAAGAAATGAATGTTAGAACTTTTGCTGAAAAATGGCCAGAAAAAAGAAAAAACAACAGGAATATTGAAAAAAAGGTGTTCGCACACAAGTTTAAATTTTAGGCTAGGATACGATTGGGAATGTCAAAGCTTTCATTGTTTTAAACGACACTCGTTGCTAGGGGTGCCGCTCAATGAGGGCTCCAGAGCGACCACACCTATAACGCTTTAATTCCTAGCCTAAAAAAACCATTTTTTCACGTCAAAATCTCCATTCTTTAGAAAGAAAGTTCTATGTTTATTAAACAAATCACCCGCGTGCTTGGTGTTTGCGCCTTGCTCAGTGCGATATGCGCTCATGCTCAATTTGCAAAACCCGAAGATGCCATCAAATACCGCAAAGCGGCCATGACCATCATGAATACGCATTTTGGAAGAATTGCAGCGATGGCCCAAGGTAAGATTCCTTTTGATGCCAAAGTGGCACAAGACAATGAAGAGGTTTTTGCCACAGTTTCCAAATTGCCTTGGAGTGCTTTTGGAGAAGGCACGGACAAGGGGGACACCAAGGCTAAAGGGGAGGTCTGGAGTGATGCAGCTAAATTCAAGGCGGCTCAAGACAAGTTGCTCTCAGAGGCGTTAAAGCTCAATGCAGCCGTTAAGACCGGTAAATTGGATGACTTGAATGTTGCCTTCAAAGGTGTCGGTGGTGCTTGTAAGGGCTGCCATGACAACTTCAAGGACAAATAAAGACTAAATTGCCCCTTGATGGATAAGAGCGTCCGCTTTATGGGGCGCTCACCACCTCTGTGCAATTTAAACGCTGTCGATCAAAAAGGGATTCAAAACCCTGAGGAGTCCAGGTTGTAGCCGGGGCTCCCTTTTTTTTGGGAAAAGAAGATTTGTATGACCCACGCAATCAGACCCAAGGGGCACAGTTTTTGGCATGCTTGTGCCTTACTCAGCGCCTTGTTCAGCGCCTTGCTTGTCTCTTGCTCACCCAGCATGAATTGGCGCGAGGTGCGCTTTGAGGGCGACGAGTTTATGGCCTTGATGCCTTGTAAGCCCGAGGAGGCGACGCGTCAGGTGACGCTACTCTTAGAAGAGTCAACCCAAGAGAGCCCATCTGCTAGCGCACACCCAACACAGCCTCTTAAAGGCCAAGCTTCTACTCAAACATCCGCACAGCCTCTTCAGATGCAATTGAGTTTGAAGGCTTGCAAAGCCCAAGGGATGCAATTCACCTTTGCAAAACTAAGTGCGGTTGAAACTGCTGAGCCCAACAGGGCAATACAAAATTCAACCCAAACTCCAGCAGAGACCCACACAAAAGCGGTAAGGTCAGCATGGCAGCAAGCAAGTATCGCGTCATTTTTGCAAGCAAGGGGCGAGTCAACGGTAGCGCCTGAACCCACCACAAAAACTGAGCCGTTAGTGCCCAGAGCAGCATTTAACGGCCAGCTCATTGATGCACACAACGCCTCAGGCATGCGAGCACAGTGGTTATGGCGCGAGAGCTCAGGGGGGTGGTACCAAGCGGGTGTTTACGCCTCTCAGGCCAAGGAGTTCAATGTTCAAGACGCACAAACCTACTTTGAGTCTTTGCGCTGAGCATCTCTTGTGATTCATGTTTGGCGTTTAAACTTGGGGTTTTGAATACAAGTGGTCGTGCTCACCCCCCTCTCTCTGTCTTTTGCGTGCTTATAGGCTCAACCACTTTTTAGATTCATCCCCCTCATGACATGACCCTCAAGTCCTTCAGTTCACCAGGCCTAAGTCCCCAGCAAGCCGCCAAAGCTCCGAGCGCTTACAACACAGCGTTGATTTTTGCGGTCTTTGCCTACGCCTATTTTCTATCGACCTTGATGAGGGCCATCACGGCCACTTTGTCGCCCAATTTGGTCTCCGAATTTGCGCTCAATGCTGGAGACTTGGGGCTTTTGGCTGGGGGTTATTTTTTGGGTTTTGCCATCACCCAAATCCCAATGGGTTACTACTTGGACCGTTTAGGGCCAAAACGCATTGAGTTGTGGCTATTGAGTTTGGGAGTGCTGGGGTGCGTGTGTTTCTCCCAAGCCCATTCCTTTGAAACGCTGTGGCTCTCGAGACTGCTCACGGGCATTGGGTTGAGTGCTTGTTTGATGGCGCCTTTGACAGGCTATCGGCGCTGGTTTGCTAGCGATATCCAGATGAGAACGAGCTCTTGGATGTTGACAGCAGGTTCAAGCGGGGTATTGGCCTCGACATTGCCCGTGCAGTGGATGCTGCCTTTGTGGGGCTGGAGAGCGGTCTTTCTCGCGTTGGCCTTGGCCTTGGGCTTGGCCATGATCCTTGTTGGGTGGTTGATTCCGCGCTGGGAGACAAGCCATGCTGCGAGTCCAGACAAAGGCCATGATGCTCTTAAAGACGTGGGACATGAGGGAAAAGAGCCCATGCCCCCATCCAGGCAAGAGCAAGTCAATGCACAAAGCGCAGAGGAGTCTTCAGGGCTTAAGGGCTACCTGGCCCTTTGTTTACGACCTGCGTTTGTAAGATTTGCCGCGATGGGCTGCTTGGGGTATGGTGGCCTTATTGCCATGCAAACGTTGTGGGCGGGACCCTGGTTGGTCAAGGTGAGTGGCATGGCGGCGGATCAAGCGGCGGGGGGTTTATTTGCAATGAATTTGGGCTTGATGGGGTCATACTTTACTTGGGGTTGGGTTTTTCCAATCCTCAACGCCCGGGGCGTACGGGCCTCTCAGGTGATCACATATGTATATCCCTTGAGTCTTTTGGTGCAGTTGTATTTGATTGTGTTCTCCGCGCACACGAGTGCTTGGACTTGGGTGCTTTTTGCGGTCACCAGCTCTTGTGTTTCTTTGTCCCAAGCTGCTGTGGGCTTGGCCTTCGAATCTAAGTGGGCAGGGCGAGTCCTCTCGGCATTCAATTTGGTGATTTTTTTGGGGGTGTTTTGTATTCAATGGCTCTTTGGTGCAATCTTGGATGCACTGAGTGCCAGAGGTTTGGGCGTTCACGAGTCCTATCCAGCCGCCATGGGTGTGTTTTTTGTCATGACGTTCACAGCGTACGTCTTTTTCGTCTGGCACACCAGGCATGATCATCAAAATGGGCATAATGATGGCGTTGACCACAGACCTTCATGAGCAATAAAATTTTGATCATCGCGCACGCGCCCCTGGCCCATGCGCTCAAAGCTTGTGCCTTGCACGTCTTCCCAGACTGCGGGGGCTCACTCTTGGCCTTGGATGTGCACCCCAATACCGCGCCAGAAGAGTCACTCTCGAGTGCAAAAATCATGATCTCCCTGTCCCAGGGCCAAGGCTTACTGGTGCTCACGGACATCTTTGGTGCAACCCCCTCCAATGTCGCTCAACGGCTCGTGCAAGGCACGCATGCCAAACTGGTGGCGGGGGTGAATTTGCCCATGTTGCTTCGCACGGTGAGTTACTGCAACGAGAGCTTGGAGATGCTGGTGGGACGTGCCTTGGCGGGTGGAGCCCAAGGCGTCATGCAAGTGGCCAACACCGCTCCTCAAAACCAATCCAAAAAACAACATGATCCAGACCCAAACGACCATCAGCAATAAACTCGGGCTCCACGCCAGGGCCTCTGCCAAGCTCACTAAATTGGCCAGTGCGTATCCCTGTGAGGTGTGGCTTACGCGCGGTGAGCGCCGCGTGAACGCCAAAAGCATCATGGGTGTCATGATGCTTGCTGCCGCCCAAGGCACCACCTTGCAACTCGAGACCGAGGGCGAGCAAGCCCAAGAGGCCATGGACGCCTTGTTGGCCCTCATTGCCAACAAATTCGACGAAGGCGAATAGCATGACCTTCTCCATCCACGGATTTGCAGTTGCCAGGGGGATTGCCATTGGGCGTGCCGTCTTGGTGGCTTCGAGTCGCGTGGACGTGGCGCACTATTTGATTGCGCCCGATCAGGTCAAGAGTGAGATTGCCCGAGTCGCCAGCGCACGAGACGAGGTGGTCAAAGAGATCGTGGCCTTGCAGCGCAGCATGCCCAAGGACTCACCGGTTGAGCTCACCGCCATGCTGGACGTGCATTTAATGCTCTTGCAAGATGAAATGCTCTCCGAGGGAATCAAGCACTGGATTAGCGAGAGACTTTATAACGCAGAGTGGGCACTCACCTCACAGCTTGAAGTCGTGGCTCGTCAATTTGATGAGATGACTGACCCTTATTTGAGAGAGCGCAAAGCCGACTTGGAGCAAGTGGTGGAGAGGCTTCTTCGCCACATGAAGGGCTTGCCCAATACCCTCCCCGTTCAACCCCAAGCGCGCCCGGGCAGTTCACGCCAACAAGAGCTTTTACTCGATGATGAGGTGGACGTGCCGTTGGTGTTGGTGGCCCATGATTTGTCACCGGCCGACATGATTCAATTCAAGCAAAGTGTCTTTGCCGGTTTTGTCACGGATGTGGGGGGCAGAACCTCACACACAGCCATTGTGGCGAGAAGCTTGGATATCCCAGCGGTGGTTGGCGCCCGAGGGGCCAGTCACTGGGTGCAACAAGACGATTGGGTCATCATTGACGGTGATCAAGGGGTGTTGATTGTTGATCCGTCGGCCATCATCTTGGCCGAGTATGGTTTTAAGCAGCGCCATGCGCAACTCGAGCGCGAGCGACTCTCACGCTTGAGGCATACCCCGGCACTGAGCCTTGATGGTCAACGCGTTGAGCTTTTGGCCAATATTGAGTTGCCCGAAGACACCGCGCAAGCCATCACTGTGGGTGCAGTGGGGGTGGGCTTATTCCGAAGTGAGTTTTTATTCATGGGGCGAGAGGGTGAGTTGCCCAACGAGGAGCAGCAGTTTGAGGCTTATTTGAAGGCGGTTGAGGGTATGAAGGGCTTACCGGTCACGATCCGTACGATTGATATCGGCGCCGATAAGCCATTGGACCGCTCTCAAAAAGAAGATCAATACTTGAACCCCGCCTTGGGGCTCAGGGCCATCCGCTGGAGCTTGTCCGAGCCAGCGATGTTTTTAACGCAGCTGCGGGCGATCTTGCGAGCCTCCTCACACGGACAGGTGAATTTACTCATCCCCATGCTCGCTCATGCCCGGGAGATCAAACAAACCTTGGCGCTCTTGGGTCAGGCCCGGGCTGAGCTTGATGCACGCGGTATCCCCTATGGTCCCTTGAAGCTGGGAGCGATGATTGAGGTGCCTGCAGCAGCACTGACTTTGCCGTTATTTTTAAAGCACTTTGATTTTCTCTCCATCGGTACGAATGATCTCATTCAGTACACCTTGGCCATTGACCGTGCTGATGAGTCGGTGGCGCATTTGTACGATCCTTTGCATCCAGCGGTCTTGGGCCTCATTGAGCGCACCATCCAAGCATGCCACGCCGCGGGCAAAGGGGTCAGCGTATGCGGAGAGATGGCGGGAGATGCAACGATGACGCGTTTGTTGCTCGGGCTTGGGTTGAGGAGTTTTTCGATGCACCCCACGCAAATTTTGACCGTGAAGCAAGAAATCTTGCGCACCGACATCTCCAAACTCACGGCTTGGGCGCAAGAGGTGATTCATTCCAATGAGCCGCAGCAGATGATGCAGCCGCACACCAGCCGCTAAGATCTGTAAAAACAGTAAAACCTAGAAAAACTGACCAAGGCTCAATATTGGCAAGACTCCTCAAGGCTCGAGAAGCCTGGATAAGCCTGGATAAGCAACGCATTTTTCCAAGTTACCTGCGATCATCGATCAGTCATTAGTTATCAGCCGCCCGCCACTCGCCATTAACGATCAACCATCAACCATC
>DAISKH010000012.1:4787-25857 GCA_036821105.1 Limnohabitans sp. | reverse complement strand
ATCAACCATCAACCATCCCCTTAAGCACAGTTGCTCCATTGCTCAGACCGAGAGTCAACTGGAGTCCCCTTTTCCTTAGGATTGTTCCCCATGCCCCAATTTGCTGCCAATCTCACGATGTTGTACCCAGAGCTTGGAATGCTGGAGCGTATGCGCGCCGCAAGCCTTGACGGTTTTGGTGCTGTTGAGTGCCTATTTCCCTATGCCCATGAGCCCCAAGATTGGGTCCAAGGGCTTCAGTCTTGTGGTCTCGTCCAAGCTCTTTTTAATGCGCCACCCGGCGGGTTTGAGCCCCAACACGCGCAATTGGCGTGGGACAAGGGTGAGCGTGGGGTTGCGTGTTTACCGGGACGTGAGCAGGAGTTTGAGGCGGGTGTGCGCATGGCCTTGGCGTATGCCAAGGTGGTGGGATGCCGGCAAATCCACCTGATGGCGGGTTGTGTGCCGTCTGAGTTTTGGCACCTTGACCCCAGTCTCCAGTTCACCTTTGGTATCCCAGAGCAAGGGACTGCCCGCACTCACCACCATTATGCAAGTGTGGACAGCGTGCTCATGCAGACCTATTTGAAAAATCTCGCCAAAGCGGCCGACTGGGCCCTTGATGAAGGGGTTGATCTCTTGATCGAGCCGATCAATGCCAGAGACATGCCCCATTACTTTCTTAATCTACAAGAGCAAGCCCATGCGGTAGTCCAGGCGTTAGGGCGTCCTAATGTGAAAGTTCAAATGGATTTGTACCATGCCCAAGTCGCACAAGGCGATCTCACGCGCCTACTTGAGCGCTATTTGCCCACCCAGCGTGTCGCTCACCTACAAATCGCAGGCGTTCCGTCTCGCCATGAGCCCAATACGGGAGAGGTGAACTATGGGGAGATTTTTGCGCTCCTTGACCGACTCGACTCAAACGGGGAATGGGGTGGGTTTGTGGGCTGCGAGTATAGGCCTCGAGAGGGACTGACCCCTGGGGGTACACAACGTGGATTGGCGTGGATGGCGCCCTATCGGGATGCGCAAATGACTCAAAATAAAACTTGAGGTGATAAAACGCTAAGTTTTTGCCAAACCGTTACTGGGACTTTTAAAAACCAAACTAAGCGTTCCCCCAAAGGGTGAGGGCCACCAAGGAGGCTGTCTCAGCTCTGAGCACACGTGGCCCCAAGGAGCTGGGCTCAAAACCTAGGCTTTGTAGCGCCAACTCTTCCGCTTCAGTGAGCCCCCCCTCAGGGCCACTCACCACTTGAATGGCATGGGCGCTGGCCAGGGCTGTGGTTGGCCCGAAGGTGTCGCAATGGTGGGCTCCTGAGCTCTCAAGTAATCGGGTAGAGAGCATTTTTTTGAGCACAGGTAAGTTCTCAGGTGTCTCCTCTCGCCTTGGGGCAGTAGATGCCAAGTGGTCGGGGAGGGTTTCAGTGAGAGGGTTGAGGGAACGCTTGGACAGCGTTGTGTCCTTGGCGGTCTCGCCAAGACTTGCGCACCATGCCTCCAAGCTCAGGGGTGCATCGATCAAAGGAATGGTGTTGCGGGCACTTTGCGCACAGGCCCCCAAGGCAATGCCGCGCCAGTGCAATTGTTTTTTCTGTGCACGCTCGCCACTCAAACGCAGCACAGAGCGGCTTGTCATCACCGGGGTGATGCGGTGAACACCAAGCTCTGTGGCTTTTTCAACCAACCAATCCATGCGCTCATTGGCGGGCATGCCCACGATCAGGTGAACTTGGTGCTTATTTTCACGCTCAATGGGGTCAAAATTTTGCACCTCCACGCACACCGATTGGCGACCCATCTCTATCACCCGAGCTTGGTACTCGCCACCAAAGCCGTCAAACAACGTCAAGTGGTCTTGGGGTTGAAGGCGTAAGACCTGACAGTGCTTGGCTGCATCAGTGGGTAAGTCCAGCGTTGCGTGTTGACTCAGTCGTGTGGAGCAGTAGATGCGGGGCATGACAGGGCGTAGGGTTGGGTTCGAGGCTTGGCGTGGGGGATAGGTTTGAGATGAACTTAGAACTAAGCCCAGGCGCTTTGGGGGAGATCAAGCACGGCCATAAGACCAGCCGCTCACCTCTTGGATTTGCTCCACTTGGTCGATGATTTTGAGCAAAGGCCCAAGCTCACGGTAGCGTGTGCAGGTCTGGCGAATGTAGTTGATAAAGCGTGGGGTATCGGCCAAGTATTTGGGTTTATGGTCACGAAGCCCAAGCCGCGCGAAAATTCCCGCCACCTTCAAATGTCGCTGCAACGCCATCCATTCGATCTCTCGGTAAAAGGCACCAAAGTCTCCCCACAACCCTTGAGCATCCAAGAGCCCTTGTTGACGCGCTTTTTCCCAATAGCGGATGCTAATGTCCAAGATAAACTCTTCGGGCCAAGAGATGAACGCATCTCGCATTAAGCTTGCGATGTCGTAGGTGATGGGCCCATAAACGCTGTCTTGGAAATCCAGCACTCCCACCCGAGGATGCTCGGGGTCTTGGGGCATCATTAAATTTCGGGTCATGAAATCACGGTGCACAAAGACCTTTGGGGCACTGAGGTTGTGCTTCACGATCAGCGCAAAATGAGGCTCTAGCATCTCGCTCCAGGTTTGCGCTTGGGGATCGGTGGTGAGGCCTTTGTGGGCGACCAAATACCATTGATCAAAGAGCGAGAGCTCGCGCCGCAGCAGTGCCTCGTTATAGTCTGGGAGAACATCCGGGCGAGAGCTCAACTGCCAAGCCAACAAGGCTTCAAGTGAAAGCGTAAAAAGCCGCCTTGTCTCCTCGGTGGGTAAGCTCACCGTGTTCTCTAAGGCGTTGTAGCCCGCTTGAGTGGCCAAATCAAAGGATTGCATCAACGTTTGCTCACCCAGGTCACTCAAGAGTAAAAAGCCCCGTTCTTCATTCCACTCCAGTACGCGGGGGGTATGAACCTGGGCCTTTGCAAAGAGCTCAGCGATGCGTACAAAGGGCTTGGCATCTTCTTTGTCAGGGGGTGAGTCCATGATAATCAGGCTACCGGTGGGCTTAGCGCGCACATTGACACGGAAATACCGTCTGAAGCTGGCATCGGCTGAGGCCAAACGAAGACTCTCGCTCTCAAGATCGTGGCGAGTGCAGACCTCAGTAAACCACTGCTCGAAATGACTTTTTCGGGCTTCATCACTCCAAACTGGGGGCACTCCAACGCTTGGGGTTGGGTTTTGTGGGGCAATGGGCGTGCTGACGCTTTGCTCTGGAGGGTTTGGGGTGGGCAAGGTGTCGATGGTCATGGATAATCCAAATTCTACAAAGCTTTGAGCGCCAGAAAGATTAAGAGTGAATATAAGAGTAAAAAAACGCACCTTCGTGCGTTCAACCCGCACCGTCTTGGCGTCCAGCCAAAAGTTGGTTGTTGGGAGCTTTTATGCCTGCGTTCCAAGTCAGCCGTGTTGGGTATGGGTGAATTGAATTGAAATTTTTCTTCATTTTTTGCTGGGTGATGGTGGCGTCTCGAGTGTGCGCTCAAGCGCTGGCAAGCCCGCCTGAGCCCCCAATGTCCCCAATGTCCCCAACTCCCCCCGCGTCACTAGCTTCCTCGCCAACCTCCACGCCAGCCTCAACACCGGCCTCAAAGCCAACCTCAAAGCCAGCCTCAAAGCCGACCCCTTTGCAGCCCGCACTGGTCTTCAAAGCCAGCTCTCTCTTGCAAGAAAAAGTCTCCGACCCTGCCAAACGCTCACAACCCTCATTTGTCCAAGCCAACACCATGAGTGGACAAACCAATTTAAACACCCACTTGGGCGGCGATGTCGACTTTAGGCGTGGGGACATGCATTTGCGAGCCGATGAGGTCGATTATGACCAGGCCCAAGACTATTTGAAGGCCCAAGGAGGTGTGCGCATCAACAAAGCGGGGAACGTGTACGAGGGCCCCTTGCTGGAGCTTAAGGTGGACGCGTTTGAAGGGTTTTTTACCCAGCCTCATTTCCGCTTGATTCGCAACGATGCCTACGGAGAGGCTTCGGGTATGCGTTTCTTAGACGAACAACATGCACAAGTCCAAAACGCCACTTTCACAACTTGTCAAATCAAGCCAGGGCCGAGTTGGATGCCGGACTGGATTTTGAAGGCCAACAAAATCGACATCAACAGTGAGACCAACGAGGGCTTGGCCAGTGGCGCCATTTTGAGCTTCAAAGGCATGCCCTTCTTGCCTGTTCCAGAGCTGAGTTTTCCCTTGAGCTCCGATCGAAAGTCCGGCCTCTTACCTCCCACCATCGGGCTCGACAGCATCGGGGGCTTGGAGTACACCCAGCCCTATTATTGGAACATTGCGCCTAATCGGGATGCCACCATGCAGCTCACCACCTGGAGTAAACGAGGCATTGAATTGGGGGGCGAGTTTCGTTACCTCGAGCAAGTCAATCCGGAAGAAAAGGGCATGGTGCACTTGGACTACATGGAGCATGATTCGCTCAGAAATTCTGCACGCTGGGGTTTTTCTCAAACCCACCAAGGTGCCATGGATGTGCTTGGGGAGCGGGTGGGTCTGAATTTGAACATCAAGCGAGTGAGTGATGATAACTATTGGAGAGATTTCTCTCAAATGACCAACCCCTTGAGCCAACGTTTGTTGCCCACCGATGTGTCGATGAATTGGGCCAGTGGATCTTGGAGCTCATCGCTTAGAAGCTTGAAGTGGCAAACCCTGCAAGATCTCACAGCTCCCATCACCCCGCCTTTTGATCGTTTACCGCAATGGATCACACGCTACAACCCACAGTGGGAGGGATGGAATGTGGGTGTGCAGACCGACATCACCAAATTTCAAGCGAACCGGGTTTTGGCCTGCCAGACCGGGACCATCGACTGTCAACCCAATGGAGCTCGCGCCTTGGTGGCGGCCAAGGCGAGCTACCCCATCGACTTGGGCTATGCGACCCTCACACCCAAAATCAGTCTTCTCAGTCGTGCCTATGACTTTGATACTCCCCTCCTCTCCAATGGACTCACCCAGGCCAATGTGACCGTGCCCACCTTTAGCTTGGATGCAAGTACAGTGCTGGAGAGAAACATCAATTGGTCGGGTCGCGACTATATCCAGACCTTGGAGCCCAGGGTCTTTTTTGTCAATACGCCTTATCGAAACCAAAATTTCTTGCCGGTCTACGACACAGGACGCAATGACTTTAACTTCTCCACGGTCTACACCGAGAATGCTTTCTCGGGCTATGACCGCGTCTCCGATGACCGCTTACTCACCGTGGGCACGACTTCTAGGCTCATTGCGCCTCAAACGGGCGAGGAGATGGCACGTTTTGGGGTAGCTCAGCGTTTTCGCTTGAGTAACACCCAGGTGGTTTTGCCCAGTGATGTGAATGTTCTCAATAAAGGGGTGTCCGATTTGTTATTGGGTGCGAGTGTGAATATGCAAAAAAACCTCTCGGCTGACTCCACCTTGCAATACAACCCGGATACCCATGAGTCCATGCAAACCAAGGTGGGCGCGCGTTACTTCCCCTCTAACTATCGATTGTTCAGCGCTTATTACAGTTTTCAAAGAGACGTCAATAGTGAGCTCATTGACACGGCTTGGCAGTGGCCGATGAGTGATTTGTGGGGTGGTCATGCTGTGGATTTGGGTGCAGGCCAAGGCATGGGGGAGAATCAGTGGTACACCGTGGGTCGGTTAAACTTTGACCTTCAGCAGCACACCGTGGTCAATTCGATTGTGGGTTTCGAGTACGATGCAGGGTGTTGGCTGGGTCGGGTGGTCTTTGAGCGGTTGCAAGTGGGGGCCAACCAAATGAACCAGCGAATCATGTTTCAATTGGAGTTGGTGGGTTTTACGCGGGTTGGAATCAATCCGCTACAAACGCTCAAAGACAATATCCCTCGCTATCAAAATCTCAGAGACCCTTTTCACTCTCCCAGTCGTTTTGGCAATTATGAATAAAGTGGATTCTTCGATGCGTTTGAGCTCAATTGGGAGGTGTTGGTCATTGGTGCTTTGGTGCTTGTGCGCTCAATGCGTGATGGCCCAAGGCCTCAAGCCCAGCGTCAGCGCTGGGGGAGGCGGTATGGCGGGCAAATTGGGCTCGTCGCTGGCCAGTCCACTCGACTCTAAAGCCTCGGTACAAGCGCGTTCGGGTGTGGGGCCTGGCGCCACACTGTCCTCGGACTATATTGTTGCCTTGGTTGACAGTGACCCCATCACCAACCAAGAGGTCAACGCACAAGTGCAACAAGTGCTGGCTCAACTCACCGTCAACAAAGGCCCAACACCGCCGCGGCAAGAATTAAGTAAACAAGTCTTGGAGCGAGTGATTTCTGAGCGAGCCCAACTCGAATGGGCCCGTGAGCAAGGCATCAAAGTGCCCGCCTCCGAGGTCAAACAAGCAGAGATCACGCTGGCTTCTCGAAATGATTTGAGCGTTGAAGAATTTCGTCGTAAGTTGTCCTCATCTGGGATCAACCCAGAGCGCTTTGCCGATGACCTACGAAGCCAATTGATTTTGCAGCGTTTGCGTGAAAAGGAAGTCACCCCCCGCATCAAAGTCAGTGAGGCCGAGGTGGACCAGTACTTGAAGGAGCAGACCCAAGATTTGAGTAAAACGGTTTCCAAACTTGAGTTGGCGCAAATTTTTCTGCCCCTCCCCGAAGAGGCCAAACCCGAGGAGATTCAAGCGGCTTTGTCAGAGATGTCAACCCTCCAAGCTCGTCTAAAGGGGGGAGAAGACTTTTTGGAGTTGGCCAAAATCGCCTCCAAAGGACCTGAGCGTACCTTGGGCGGCTTGATGGGGGACAAACCCCCACAGCGCTATCCGGAACTTTTTTTACAAGCCGTGCAGCTCGCCCAGGTCGGCGACGTGGTGGGCCCATTGCGTTCACCCGCAGGCGTGCATTTGATCAAACTTGTCTCCAAAACGGCATCAGACAATTCGGTCTTCACGTCCAATCAGACGCATGTGAGGCATATTTTGCTCAGACCCTCCTCCCAAGTTGGGGTGAACGCGCTCAGGGCTCGTTTGTACGGTTTAAAGCAGCAAATGGACCGCTCTGAGCTAGAGTTCTCAGCCGTGGCCAAAGAAATCTCCCAAGACGGCACCGCCCCCAATGGAGGTGACTTGGGCTGGGCTGGGGTAGGAGTCTTTGTACCTGAATTTGAAGAAGTCATGAATCATTTGGCCCCTGGCGAGATCTCTGACCCTGTGGTGTCTCGTTTCGGGGTTCATTTGATCCAGGTTTTGGAGCGTCGTAAAAACACCATGTCGCCAAAGGAGCAACGCGAGATGGCTAAAAATATTTTGCGCGAGAGCAAATACGACCAAACCTATGCTGAGTGGGCCCAAGAGGTGCGAGGGCGCGCTTTCATCGAGTACCGAGACGCGCCTCAATTGAGCCAAAATTGATGGGTCCGCGTGTGAGATTGAGACCCACGAGTTGAAGCACTTCGCTAAAAAACGGTTTGGCCAACATTTTTTGGTCGATCCTGCGGTCATCGAAAATATCGTCTCGGCCATTGCCCCTCAAAGAGGACAAGCGGTTGTGGAGATCGGGCCAGGGTTGTCAGCCATCACACGCCCTTTGTCTGAGGCTTTAGGGCAATTGTGTGTGATCGAACTCGACCGCGACTTGGCCCAAGAGCTCAGACACAACCCGCGTTTGAAGGTGATTGAGCGTGATGTCCTCCAAGTGGACTTCACCGTGCTTCAAGGCGAATGGCAACCCACTGTGTCTAGTTCAGCCGAGCCTGTGTCTTTGGGTGCAAGCGGCGAGAGGGATGCGCCAATGCCCAAGAGTCGTTTACGGGTGGTGGGCAATTTGCCCTATAACATCTCTACCCCTATTTTGTTTCACCTGCTCGAACACGTGAACTGCATTGAGGATCAGCACTTTATGCTCCAACTCGAGGTGGTTGAGCGCATGGTTGCTCCCGTGGGGGACAGCGATTACTCACGCCTGAGTGTCATGCTGCAGTGGCGCTATGAGATGGAGTGTGTCTTAAGGGTTGGGGAGGACGCGTTTGATCCGCCCCCCAAAGTCAAGAGTGCGGTGGTTCGAATGACGCCACTCAGAGACCCGCCCCGTTTGGAGGTGGATCGGTTTTCTTCAATGGTACAAGCCGCCTTTTCTCAGCGGCGTAAACTGCTCAGACACACCCTGGAGCCTTGGCTCATGGCGCAGGGCTGGGGGGGTGAGTTCGACTTCAAGCGCCGGGCCCAGGAGGTAAGCGTGCAAGAGTACGTGGCTCTTGCGCAGTCACTGCCGGTCAGGTCTTCATGAGGCGAAGGAGAGAGTAATCGAAGGAGTTAAGCGACCTTGGCATCAAAGGCCCTGAATTTTGGCCGACAAGCTTGAATCCAGACACAAAAAAACCTGCAAAAAGGAGCTTGTGTCCCTCTAGCAGGTTCTTGATGGGCCAAGCGGTCATGCCTGGCACGGTGGTCCTTAAGCCGCGCTTAGCCAGTAGCCCGCATTGAAAGGGCTGCTCATTCTGAGTGCCAAAGGAGAGATGTCTACCAATTTGTCGGTGGGCATTTTTTCCGTTTCTTCGGGCAACTCGATACCGGTGAGCTCTTGTGTGGCTACAACGGGTCTTTCAATGTCGAGCACCGAGGGAACCCTGGCGACCGAGAAGGAGTAAAAAGCGCGAAAGCAAACCTTGCGATCAGACCAGTAATCGGCCGCTTCACGGAAGATGTCTAAGAGCTGTTCGCGTGCTTCTTTGTCAAATTTGGAGTGCGCAGGGATGTGCTCGAGCACCACCACAAAGCCGGGCTGAGGGCCAGATTTGTGCAAGGGATCGGTCATGCTGTCATACAGAGAGTCGAAATTCTTGCTCGCTTGTGCGGGGAAGGTGAATTGCTGGATGATCAAATCCAGCACATCTTGTTTGCTCTGGGCTTGGGCCAAATGGGCATACAAAAAGTGGTGACCCAATTCCTTGGCCGCCAATTGCAAATCCGACACCCTAAAAGCTCGAATGGACTGAACAATGTTGGTCTTGACAGTACGAAGTGGCATCTCCATCTCCGTGACGCTTCCATGAAAAGTGAAGGGGTTGGGACGCCAAAACTGGCCGAGGCAACCCGAAACCTCATCCGAGATTGTCACTCAGATGACCCAAAAATGCAAGAGCTTGCCCGTTTAATCAGCAAAACCAAGGGTCATTTTTGCCAAGTAAGCAAGTGCACACAAACTCGAATAGGCCTATCTCTGGGCGCTAGCGTCTGCGACGGTGAGAGCTGTCATGTTCACAATTCTTCTGACCGTGGTACTGGGGGTCAAAATATGGATCGGTTTGTTGGCACCGAGTAAAACTGGGCCAATGGCGATGTTGCCCCCAGCCGCAGTTTTAAGCAAGTTGTAGGCAATGTTGGCCGCGTCCAAGTTGGGGAGCACGAGCAAATTGGCGTTGCCAGCCAGGGTGCTGTTCGGCATGATGGCCGAGCGGGCTGCTTCATCAATGGCCAAGTCTCCGTGCATTTCACCATCCACCTCAAGCCAGGGAGCCTGGGTTTGCAATAGCGCCAAGGTGTCCCTCATTTTGAGGGCGCTTGGATGATTGCTGGAGCCAAAATTGGAGTGTGAGAGCAGTGCGGCTTTGGGACGGATGCCAAATCGCATCATCTCTTTGGCGGCCAAGATAGTGATCTCTGCCAATTGGGCGGCGCTGGGGTCGTAATTGATGTGGGTGTCCACCAAGAAGACTTGTCGCTCTGGGAGCAATAGTCCATTCATGCACGCATAGGTGCTCACGCCTTTTCGGTGTCCAATCACTTGGTCAATGTAGTTCAAGTGCACATCGGTGGTGCCCCAGGTGCCACAAATCAAGCCATCAACCTCGCCTTTATGTAAGAGCATGGAGCCAATCAGGGTGAGGCGGCGGCGCATGTCGATTTTGGCCAGTTGTTGCGTGACCCCTTTTCTTTGCATTAAGCGCCAGTAGGTTTGCCAAAAATCGCGGTAACGGTGATCGTTCTCAACGTTGACGACTTGGTAGTCCACTCCTTCTTTGAGACGCAGGCCAAATTGCTCGATGCGCCGGGCGATGACGCTGGGGCGTCCGATCAGTGTCGGTTGGGCCAATTGTTCGTCCACCACCACCTGCACGGCGCGCAAAATACGCTCCTCTTCACCCTCTGCGTAGGCCACCCGTTTGTGTTGCGCGTTTTTGGCGGCCGCGTAAATGGGCTTCATGGTTTGGCCTGAGGCGTAGACAAAGCTCAAGAGCTTTTCGCGGTAGGCGTCCATATCCGCTATGGGTCGGAGAGCCACTCCACTGGTTTGGGCGGCCTGGGCCACGGCCGGGGCGATTTTGATCATCAGCCTGGGATCAAAGGGTTTGGGGATCAGGTACTCAGGCCCAAAACTCAACTGCTCCCCGACATAAGCGGCGGCCACGACTTCACTTTGCTCCGCTTGGGCAAGTTCTGCGATGGCGTAGACGGCAGCAATCTCCATCTCTGACGTGATGGTCGAGGCGCCAGCATCCAAAGCTCCCCGAAAGATATAGGGAAAGCACAAGACGTTGTTGACCTGATTGGGGTAATCGGTGCGTCCTGTGGCGATGATGGCGTCGTCTCGCACGGCCTTCACGTCCTCAGGCAAGATCTCAGGACTGGGGTTGGCCAGGGCCAAAATGATCGGGTGAGAGGCCATGGTCTTGACGACCTCGGCTTTGAGTACCCCTCCAGCGGAGAGCCCCAAAAAGACATCTGCGCCGACCATGACCTCGGCCAAGGTGCGGTGGGGGGTGTCCTGGGCGAATTGGATTTTGTCCTCGTCCATGAGCTCGGTACGTCCTTGGTAGACGACTCCGGCCAAATCGGTGACGAAGATGTTGCGCTTGGGGACACCCAATTTGAGCAAGAGACCCAAACACGCAAGTGCTGCAGCGCCTGCCCCGGAGGTGACAATTTTGACGTCTTCGAGTTTTTTGTTGACGATCTTAAGACCATTCAAAATGGCTGCGCCCACCACGATGGCTGTGCCGTGTTGGTCATCGTGAAAGACTGGAATTTTCATGCGTTCACGCAACTTGCGTTCAACGTAAAAGCAGTCTGGCGCTTTGATATCCTCTAAGTTGATCCCCCCAAAAGTGGGCTCCAAGGAGGCGATGATGTCGACCAGTTTGTCGAGGTTTTTTTCATTGATCTCGATATCAAATACATCGATGCCTGCAAACTTGTGAAAGAGCACGCCCTTGCCCTCCATCACCGGTTTGGCGGCCAAGGGTCCAATGTCACCCAAGCCCAGTACGGCCGTTCCGTTGGTGATCACGGCCACCAAGTTGCCTCGACTGGTGTACCTAAAAGCAGCGTTGGGGTCTTTGACAATTTCCTCGCACGGTGCGGCCACGCCAGGCGAGTAAGCCAGTGCCAAGTCATGCTGGTTGACCAATTGTTTGGTCGCTTTGATGCTGATCTTCCCAGGTGTGGGGAACTCGTGGTATTCGAGGGCTGCACGGCGCAACTCCTGGCGCGCATCTTCGCGGCGTTGTTGTTGTGGGGTTGCGTTGAGGGGCGTATTTTGATCGGTCATGTCTAGGCTCCAAGGTGCACTTGCACACACTGAGAAGCCTTGATTGTAGGTCCTCGCCTAGTGCTTGAAATAAAGAAATATAAAAACCAACCCTCAGCCGCTTATCGAGACGTTTTGGTTAAAGGAAAGGGTTGTGAAGCAAGGGTTAGGAATTCCCCTCGCAACGGGACAATAAAAAAGAGCCCATGGGCTCTTGGTGTTGGAGAGGCCCCTTGGTCCATCAGGGGCACCTGGGGGCGATCTCATTTAAAGACTGAGAGAGGCACGCTTTGGAGTGGGGAGGTCCTTAGAGTTCGACCAATTCAAAGTCAGATTTGCCCACACCGCACTCAGGGCAAGTCCATTCCTGGGGGACGTCAGCCCACAAGGTGCCTGGTGCGATGCCTTCGTCTGGGCGACCGGTGGCTTCGTCGTAGATAAAGCCACACACAATACAGATATACGTTTTAAATGAGTTGGACATGAATTGCTCCTAGGTAGAAAAATAATGGGTGGAAATCGGTGGAAAAGGGTAGAAAAGGGTGGATTTAAGCTTGCACGCGCTCGAGTTGCTGCTGATAGTGCAAGGCATGACGCTTTTCAACACTCTCCAATGCGGCAAAGCGTTTTTGCGCTTTCAGTAAGGTGGCTTGAAAGGCCAATGCGTGCTCCTTGGACTCAGAAATTTGTTCTTGCATCTCGGCCGCGGCCAAATGTTTACCCTCCTCAATGGCGGTGCGCTGAAAACCAGGATACATCTCAGTGTACTCATAGGTCTCCCCTTCAATGGCCATCTCTAAGACCCGAGCTGGGTTCAAACTCGATGGGGGGTAGAGTAAATCTAAATGGGCCAATGCGTGTTGCACCTCTTGAGCGGCAGTTTGCTCAAAAATCTCAGCGCTTGCTGTGTCACCCTGATCGCGACAAATTTTCGCAAAATACCGGTACTTGATGTGTGCCATGCATTCGCCCGCAAAAGCAGCCTCAAGGTTGGCCAAAGTTTTAAGGGCGGGGCGTGTGGAATTGGTCATGAAAGACTCCTTAGAATTAATAGTTAAAAACAATCAGAACAGGCGTAATGATAGTTATTAATTAAATTCATGGCCAATTGTTATTCACTAAGAGCTCGATAGCCCAAGGCCATCAAGCCCCGCTTTGGGCGGATATGACAAGAGCGCCGCAAAACACGGGGGTAGGACACTCGAGGGCGCAGGTTTATGCACTCATGAGCTCCTCAATGGCGCTCATCTCAACCGGTACGCCCCGAGAGAGCAATTGCACGCCTTCGGGCGTCACCCAAGCGTCGTCTTCGATGCGAATACCGATATTCCAAAACGCCTGGGGGACTTTTTCACTGGGACGAACATAAAGTCCGGGCTCAATGGTGAGGACCATCCCAGAGCGAAGTGTGCGTGAGATTGCTTGAGGGGCTTTGGCGGTGCCACTCGGGGTTTGAACTGATCCATCCGTGTTGGGGTTGCTTTGAAGCCCCAGGGTCCAAGCACTGTGTGGTGAGGACGTGTCGCTCTTAGGACTTGGCGGCGCTTCGGGATGCGTCGCCTCTTCCACATAGGCGCCACAATCGTGCACATCCAACCCTAGCCAGTGGCTGGTGCGGTGCATGTAAAACTGGCTGTAATGTTTGTGCTCAATCACGTCCTCAACACTACCGTGTTCATTGCGGCTCAAGAGTCCCAGATCAAGCAATCCTTGGGACAACACTCTCACGCTCGCATCATGGGGGTCGTTGAACTTGGCGCCGACACGGGTTTTTGAAATGGCCGCCTCTTGGCTTAGGAGCACCAAAGCGTAGAGATCACGTTGAGCGCCTTGAAAGCGTCCGTTTGCAGGAAACGTGCGTGTGATATCACTGGCGTAACCGCCCAACTCACATCCCGCATCGATTAAGACCAACTCATCAGGGTTGACCAGCGCTTTGTCTGCTCGGTAGTGCAAGACGCAGGCATTGGCCCCAGCGGCCACGATACTGGTGTAGGCTGGCGCTTCTGAGCCGTTTTGACGAAACACATGCAGCAACTCAGCCTCAAGATGGTACTCTCGTGTCTGTAAGCCCGCGCGCATGCGTTGTGCACACAACTTCATGGCCTGGATGTGAGCCAGGCTAGAGATGTCACATGCGGCGCGCATCGTCGCGATCTCACCCTCGTCCTTGATGAGCCGCATTTCATCCACGAGTGTGGAGAGATTTTTTCGTGTTGAGGGCGGCTTGACGCCACTTCGCACCAAGCCTTGCAAGTGAGACAACCACTCTTGCACATGGACTTCAAACTCGGCCCCAGCCTCAAACGGCGTCCAAAGCGTGTCTTGGTGCTTTAAGAGCTCGGGGGCCAATCGGTCCATCTCCGTGATGGAATACGCATGCGTGAGCCCAAGTGCCGCCGGGGCTTTTTCGGGACCCAGTCGGTAACCGTCCCAGATCTCGCGGCTCTCGTCTTTGGGCTGGCAAAAGAGGACGGTTTGTCCCTCAGAGTTTAAAAACAAGACTGCATTGGGTTCGCTAAAACCCGTTAAATAGTAGAAAGAACTGTCAAAGCGAAAGGGGTATTCGCTGTCCTTGTTGCGAGCATGTGTTGGCGAGGTCGCAATCACCGCAACGCCACGAGAACCTAAGGACTTGGCCAAGTGTTGGCGTCTTTGGGCATGAATATCCATGGTGTTAGCTTCAAAAATGAGGGGCAAGTGAAAAAAATGGTGTGCAAAAAACACTCAATAAAAAGAGTCTCGACCATCGAAAAACAAAACGGCACGAGAGTTCACTCTTCATTCAATCTTCATTATCCAAGAATTTGACAACTTCCTTTGACGCTCACTTTAGACCCGCGACTTGGGCGTTGAGTTCGGCCAAACGCTCTGGTGTTCCCACGTCGCACCACAGACCGTTGTACAAGCTTGCCGACACACGACCTTGCCGCATCGCCTCTTTGAGCATGGGGGCCACTGGGGCTTTGATTCCAAGGGGGTTACCCAAAGGGATATCACACCAGGCTTGAGTGAAGAACTCCTTTTTATAAAGAGCCACGGTGCTGAAGGTGAATTTTGTTAGCCTCTCTTGGTGTGAGCACTCTGACATTGGGTCATCGTCTGCACACAAAGCCAAGCCATCCGAGCTGATGCCAAAGTCACCCTTGGGATGGTGAGCAGGGTTAGGAACGAGCCATACATGGGCCAGATGAGAGCTTCTTTGAAAGGCGGTGAAAAGATCGGTAGAGAAATTAAAGTCCGGCATGTAAACATCACCTGCCATCACCCAAAATGGGTCAGCCAGTCTTGGCAGTGAGCGCACAATGCCACCCGCGGTCTCCAGTGCACCCCCAAAGTCCAAGTCTTCTCGGGAGTAACCCAGTTGCAAATTTGCTGGGGCATGGGAGGCGAGGTGCTCTGGGATTTGGGAGCCAAGCCAGGCCGTGTTGATGAGCACTTGACGCATCCCCGCGTGTGCCAAGTGCTCAAGATGCCAGGTGATCAAGGGCTTACCGTTGACGCTCAGGAGCGGCTTGGGGGTGTGGTCGCTCAGGGGTCTCATGCGTTCACCCCGACCTGCACAAAGCACCAGAGCTTGGGGCAGAAAGGGCTGGGGCGAAGAGTGATGCATGGGGGGGAAAATCAATTGGATAAAAACACAAAAGACTTGGTACGAATGCCAAGACTTGACAACGTTGGCCATCTTAACGCAGGCCTTGGCTTGGCGGGGACAAAAAATCGCCTATCATCTTTGTTATTGGACTCTTGAGGATCAATGGCTAGAGGGCCCCGGTTTTCTTGCGCCCTCTTGCGATGACCCGTTAACCTTTGCATCCTTTCATCCTTGCATCCTTGAATCCACCCTTTTATCGTCCCAACATCACTCACGCTGATCAAACATGCAAACACCCCTCAACCGCTTCAAAGTTGCTCTACAAGAAAAAAAGCCTCAAATTGGATTTTGGATGGGCTTGGCCAACCCTGTCACCGCCGAGATCTGCGCGGGCGCGGGCTTTGATTGGCTACTGATCGATGGAGAACACTCGCCCAATGATTTGCAAAGCATCTTGGCACAATTACAAGCCATCGCGGCGTATCCCCAGACCCATCCCGTGGCCCGTGTGCCAGTGGGCCACGGCAACGTTGGCGTGGCACTCATCAAACAATATCTGGATTTGGGCTTGCAAACGCTTCTGATCCCCATGGTCGAGACGGCCCAACAAGCCCGCGACTTGGTTCAAGCCACGCTTTATCCACCCTTGGGGATTCGAGGTATGGGCGGGGCTCGCGGTTCGCGCTGGGGAAGGTATGAAAACCATGGCCAAGAGGCCAATGCGCAAATTTGCCTCTTACTCCAGGTCGAGACTCAAAAGGGTTTGGACAATATTGAAGAGATCGCCCAAGTTGAGGGTGTTCACGGAGTGTTCATCGGCCCCTCAGATCTTTCGGCCTCTTTGGGTTACGTGGGGCAGCAAGATCACCCCAACGTACGAGCCGCGATTGAAGAGGCTTTTGCAAAAATCATCAAGGCAGGCAAAGCTCCAGGATTTTTGACCCTGGATGAATCCTTGTCTAAACACTATTTGGGCAAAGGCGGGTTATTCATGGCGGTCGGGACGGACCACATCATGTTTGCTAAACAAACCAGCGCTTTGGCGCAGCGCTTCAAAGCCGGCTAACTCCCAAATCACAGAACCCAGGCACTAAGACGATTAAAGCGGACTAGGAGAGCCTTTTTAGCGCAACTCTTGGGGGGCCTGGTTATCGTCAGCGCCTTCATCGAGGTGAATGGGCACTCGAGTGCTGAGCCCACACATGAGCTCATAAGACAAAGTGCCTGCACTGTGTGCCACCTCATCAATACTCAACTGCGTGCCCAAACTCGACTCGCCCCAAAGTGTCACCTCTAGGCCCACCCCCATGGGGCTTGAGTCCAGGAGTCCCGTACTTTGTAAGGGCTCCAAATCCACCGCCAACATGTCCATACTCACTCGGCCCACGGTCTGGGTTCGCACCCCGTGCACGAGCACCGGCGTGCCCGTCTCGGCATGCCTAGGGTAGCCATCGGCGTAACCGCAAGCCACGATACCAATGCGCATGTCCTGGGTTGCTGTGAATGTGCTGCCGTACCCCACGCTTTGGCCTGCG
Organism: Limnohabitans sp.; assembly: GCA_036821105.1. Taxonomy (GTDB): domain Bacteria; phylum Pseudomonadota; class Gammaproteobacteria; order Burkholderiales; family Burkholderiaceae_C; genus Limnohabitans. The sequence goes on along the minus strand of DAISKH010000012.1, from coordinate 9,247 downwards.
CGAACATGTTGGATGGCGATCACCTCGCTTTTAAAGGTAAGGGCGGGTTTGAGTCCCCAAGCTTGGGCGCTACGCTCTTGTGGGTTGACCGATCCACCATAGAGCGCAATGCCAATTCTGGCCCAGTCTTGGCCCAAGTTGAGATCCTTGGGTTGGATGAGCGCTGCAGCGCTATTGCACAAACTGATTTCTGCGCCCAAATCACTGGCATGGGCTTGAAAAGTGGCGAGTTGACGGCTCACGCCCAAAGGTTGATCGGCATCGCTGAAGTGGGTCATGAGGGAGATCTCCTGCACCTGTGGGCAAGCGTCTAGTCGCGTGTAGGCGGCCTTAAAGCTCTCGGGCGGGAAACCCAACCGGTTCATGCCAGAGTTCATTTTGAGAAAAACCCGATGGGGCTCGTGAGTTTTATGGCGCACGAGCCAATCGATTTGGGCCTGACAGTGAATGGTGTGCCAGAGCTTGTGGCGTGAGCATTCTTCGAGCTCACGGGCATCAAAAACGCCTTCAAGCAATAAAATAGGCCCGCGCCAACCCAAATCTCTTAATCGCTTTGCTTCGCTCACTTCAAGAACCCCAAATCCGTCAGCACCTCTCAGACCCTCGTATACTCGTTCGATCCCGTGTCCATAGGCATTGGCTTTCACGACGGCCAAGATTTGGGTGGACGGGCACAATGACTTGATGCGGCTTAAATTGTGCTTGAGCGCAGAGCGGTGCACCAAGGCTTGAATGGGTCGGGTCATGCGAAAAATTAATAAAACGAAATGGGTCTGTTCTTTGTATCGTGTTATAACCTAAGACAGTGCTGGTCAAGACACGGCATGGGGCATTCTAAGAAAGAAAACGCGTTGGAGACTTCAATTTTTTTGAACAACACACCGTTGAGCCAAACATGACATTCAAGGTTGTTGCTTTGAAGGCCTTGGCATGAAACGCGGGTTCTACACCATCATGGTGGCTCAGTTTGTGAGCTCTTTGGCGGACAACGCTCTTTTTGTTGCCGCCGTGGAGTTGCTCAAAACCAGTGCCTGCCCGGCTTGGCAGCCTGCAGCTTTGGTCCCCATGTTTGCGCTTTTTTATGTCATCTTGGCGCCATTCGTGGGTGCGTACGCTGACGCAAGACCCAAAGGCGAGGTGATGTTCAGCAGCAACGCCATCAAGGTTGTGGGTTGTTTTTTGATGCTCTTTGGACTTCAACCTCTGCTTGCTTATGCTGTGGTGGGTCTGGGTGCGGCGGCTTATTCCCCTGCCAAATACGGGATATTGACCGAGCTCTTGCCGCCTTCTCAGTTGGTCAAGGCCAATGGATGGATTGAGGGTTTGACGATTGCGTCCATCATTTTGGGAGTCATGCTTGGGGGGCAGCTGCTCAGTGTGAATGTCTCGTCTTGGCTCTTGAGTTGGGATTTGCCACTCATTGATACACACATTGATACGCCTGCGCTGGCGGCCGTGGTGGTGATTGTCTTACTGTACGGTGTGGCGGTGTGGCTCAATACGATGATTCCGCTCACCAACGTGCCACTGCGCCCCTTGCCGAACGACCCAGAAAAAAACCGCCTACAAAATTTGTGGTCTTTGGCGCCAGACTTCATTGCTTGTAACCGTGCCCTATGGCGAGACAAATTGGGTCAAATCTCACTCTCCACCACCACGCTTTTTTGGGGGGTGAGTGGCAATTTGCGCTACATCGTCTTGGCTTGGAGCGCGGCGGCTTTGAGTTACAGCACGAGCCAAGCCTCCAGCTTGGTGGGCGTGGTGGCGTTGGGCACGGCGGTGGGTGCAGTGCTTGCGTCCATCAAAATGAAGCTTGGCCAAGCCACCCGAGTGATTCCTTTGGGGATTGCCATGGGGCTCATGGTGCTGGGGATGAATACGATTCGAAACGTCTGGATTGCAGCACCTTTTTTGGTGCTGCTGGGAGGGTTGGGAGGCTTTTTGGTGGTGCCCATGAATGCTCTACTTCAACACCGCGGCGCCGTGTTGATGGGCGGGGGCCGATCCATTGCCGTACAAAACTTCAATGAACAAGCCTGTATTTTGGCCTTGGGTGGGGGATATGCCCTGTTCACAGGACTGGGTTTGAGTGCCTACGAGGCCTTGTCTGGTTTCGGAACATTGGTGGCTTTGATGATGTGGTGGATCAAACGCTGGCATGAGTCCAATTGGGCGCTCTACCCCGAGGAGATGCAAAGACTCCAAGAGCAGACTTTGTTGCACGAAGAAATTGACGATTAATGGCCCAGCATCAAAAGGTGGTTTAAGCATGACAGCGTTGAGTCAAACAGAAATCTTTAACCTTAACCTCCAGACTCTTCGGGGTGAGAGCCTTAACATGGCGCAATTCGCTGGCCACGTCTTACTTGTGGTCAATACCGCCAGTGCTTGTGGGTTCACGCCTCAGTTCAAGGGACTGCAGAGCTTACATGAACAATACGCCAACGCGGGTCTGGTGATCTTGGGTTTTCCGTGCAATCAATTTGGCTCACAAGACCCTGGCAGCGCCCAAGAAATTGCCAGTTTTTGTGAAACCCAATACGGCGTGAGCTTTCCCATGATGGATAAAACACTGGTCAATGGCCCACAGGCCCATCCTTTATTTCAGTGGCTTAAAAAGCAAGCTCCTGGCTTACTGGGAAGCGAGTCAATCAAGTGGAATTTCACCAAATTTTTGATCTCTAAAAATGGCCAAGTTCTGGGCCGATATGCGCCCCAAGACACGCCAGAGTCTTTGAAAAAGGATATTGAGGCGGCTTTGACGGCGTAGCGCACTGAGTCAGAGACGGCCGCTTGATCAATTCAAAGCGTCGTCCAAGGCCTCAATCCAGTGTTTGACGGGCACTGGACTTTTTTCTTGCAAATGGGTGATGCATCCCACATTGGCCGAGAGGATTTGTTTGGGTTCTTGGGCCAAGAGGTGTTGGAGTTTTCTTTTTTGGAGCGCCTTGGAGAGCACAGGTTGCAAGACCGAGTAAGTCCCCGCCGAGCCACAGCATAAATGCGCGTCCTGAGCGGGAGGGGTGATATCAAAGCCCAACTCCTTTAAAGAACGCTCAACTACACCATTGATTTTTTGCCCGTGTTGCAAAGTGCATGGGGGGTGAAACACCATGGGCCCCAACGCTTTGGCTTGATTTGCGGGGAGGTGTGTCTTTAGAAAACTCACCCAAGTGGGGAGCAACTCGCTTAAATCCTTGCATATCTCACTGATCTTTTTTGCTTTCTGAGCGTAGAGCGCATCGCCTTGCATCACATGGCCATAGTCTTTGACCATGACACCGCAACCCGATGCATTACTGATCAAGGTGTTCACGCCCGATTCGATATGGGGCCACCATGCATCGATATTGCGGCGAATTTGGCTTTGGGCGCGTTCAAGGTGACCCAGATGCTGAGCCAAGGCAGCGCAGCAATCCGAATCGTTGGGGGTGATCACCTCCATCCCAAGCCTATGGAGCAAACGGCGAGTGGCTTGGTTGATGTCAGGGCATAGAGTGGGTTGTACACATCCCTCAAGCAGCATGACCCGTTGGCCGGCCACCGGTGAGGCCTCCCCCTGGTGGAGTGCTGGAACTGCGTCTAATCGCTTTTTCAGGCTCAAAGGCATGACTTTGGCTTGAATGGCTTTGGGTAAAAGTGGTCTCATCCACTGACCCAAGCGGTAAGCCGGGGCAAAGAAAGGGGAGGTGAGAAAGTACACCAGCGAGCCTCTGAGAATGCGCTCAAGCCCAGGTCTCTCAACTTTGGCGTCCACCAAGGCACGGCCCACGTCGAGCAAATGACCATATTGAACGCCACTGGGGCAAGTGCTCTCACAATTTCGGCAGGTGAGACAACGGTCCAAGTGTTCTTGCGTGCTGCGGGTGGGTGTCTCGCCTTGCAAGACCTCACGTATCAAGTAGATACGCCCGCGAGGACCATCCAACTCGTCTCCAAGCAATTGATAAGTGGGGCAGGTGGCTGTGCAAAACCCGCAGTGAACGCATTGACGCAACAAGTCTTGAGCGATCAAGGCTTGGGGGGAATGTTCGTATTCGGGTGCGAGTGTGGTTTGCATGGCAAGCTCAATGTCGGGTGGTCATCATCATTCAAAGAGACAACCGTTGTAGAACACCCCTTTGGGATCAAAGGCTTGTTGAATACGCTTGTTGAGTTGTGTACTCGTCTTGGTCAATGCAGGCCGAAATAAGCTTGCCAATGTCCTTGGATCTGCGCCAAGGTTTTGCTCTTGAGGGTCAAGAATGCTTGAGGTTTTCCAAAGAGTGAGTTGCGCACCGAGTGCGATGGCCTCTTGTCTCAGGGTGAGTCCTTGGCTTAAAGGCGCCCAAAACCACCGCAAGGCGCCATGCCACTCGGTGAAAGCGTTGGAGGCAAACAAAGGAAGGATATCCGAGCGGTGTTGCAAGAAAAGAGGCAAACTCAAGCGCCAAAGGACGGGCTTCTCAAAGGAGGATTTG
>DAISKH010000012.1:0-4687 GCA_036821105.1 Limnohabitans sp. | reverse complement strand
CAAGAAAAGAGGCAAACTCAAGCGCCAAAGGACGGGCTTCTCAAAGGAGGATTTGCGAGAGGCCTCTTGGAGAGTCCCTTCAAGGGGGGGTGAGGCAAAAAAACGGTGCCGTTGGTCCTTCACAGACATCCAATAAGCCTGGGCCTCTTCGGCGGTGAGCTCAGAACTCACCAGTCCCAGGTGTTTAAACTCAGCCAGTAAGCCCGCAACGCTTGCCCTCACCGAGGCCACGGCGCCGCGAAAGCGTAAGGTCCAAACGCCTTGTTGGGGTGAACTTGAGTGGTCACGGTCTGAGCCAAGCCCCTGAGTCCCTTGAGACCCTTGAGACTCGTGGGGCTTGTGGGGCTTGTGGGGCTCCCACACGCTTGCGTTCAGGGGCCAAGCCCGGGTTCCCCATTGCGCCAATAAAGACAATGCCTGAGGCTGACTCGTGATCACTTGAAGGCTCAGTTCACAAGGTGCTTTGGGGAGAACTTTGAAGGTGACCTCAGTGATCAAGCCCAGCATGCCCCATGATCCGCAGAGTAAGCGAGAAACATCGTAACCGGCAACATTTTTCATCACCTGGCCACCAAATTGCAAGTACTCGCCAAGACCATTGATCAGTGAGACCCCCAACACATGGTCTCTCAAGGAGCCAGAGCTCACACGCGCTGGTCCCGACAAACCCGCGGCCACCAGACCTCCTATGCTGGAGTTGGCCACCTCTGAAAAATTGGGAGGCTCAAAGGCCAAGCATTGCCCTGCTTTTTCAAGTACCGCTTGCACATCATTGAGGTTGGCGGCGGACTGCACCCGAACAAAAAGTTCACTCGGTTCGTGCTCAATCGACTGACCCAGCCCAGCCGTGCTTATTGGAGTGAGGTTGGCGTGCAGACGTTGGCCAGTCAAGAAGGCCTTACTTTGAAAGCCTCTGAGATCAAGGGATTCGCCGTCGTTGTGAGCCCTGACGATGCGTTCTTGCCACGCTTTCACGCCCACGGGAGTCTCCGCAGTGAGGGGCATGTTGTGGGCCATGGTGTGGTCCATACTGTGGTTCGTTAAGCGGGCAAGGGTGAAGTTAGGGCCCAATGAAAGCTAGAGCTTACTTTGAGCCGTGAGCTTATGCCTTGTGGTGAGACACCACGCGGGCCATCTCCAGCACTTTGTTGGAGTAACCCCACTCGTTGTCGTACCAAGAGATGACTTTGACGAAGGTGTCATCCAAGGCCAAGCCCGCTTCGGCATCGAACACACTGGTGCAACTCTCGCCTCTGAAGTCGGTGGCCACCACTTTATCCTCAGTGTAGCCCAGCACTCCCTTGAGGGCCCCTTCGCTTTGAGATTTCATTTCAGCACAAATCTCTGCGTAGCTTGCACCTTTGGTAAGTTCCACGGTCAAGTCCACTACGGAGACATCGGATGTTGGGACCCGTAGCGACATGCCAGTGAGTTTTTTGTTCAGCTCGGGAATCACCACGCCGACCGCTTTGGCCGCTCCAGTGGAGCTAGGAATGATGTTCTCCAAAATGCCGCGTCCACCGCGCCAGTCTTTGTTGGAGGGGCCATCCACGGTTTTTTGTGTGGCGGTTGTGGCATGCACTGTGGTCATCAAACCGCGTTTGATTCCCCACTTTTGGTGCAACACTTTGGCCAAGGGCGCCAAACAATTCGTGGTGCATGAGGCGTTGGAGATGATGGCCTGGCCGTTATAGGTTTTGTCGTTCACGCCGTACACAAACATGGGCGTGTCGTCCTTGGAGGGAGCTGACATGATCACCTTTTTTGCGCCTGCGTCCAAGTGCTTATGAGCAACGTCAGCGCTTAAAAATAAGCCAGTGGCTTCTACGACCAAGTCTGCGCCCACATCACCCCAGGCCAAGGCGGCAGGGTCTTTTTGAGCAGTCAAACGAATTTTGTTACCGTTCACAATCAAGGTGTTGCCAGACACTTCGATGTGTCCTTGAAAACGACCATGAACGCTGTCGTACTTGAGCATATAAGCCAAGTAGTCGGGTTCGAGCAAATCGTTGATGCCTACGATTTGGACATCTGAGAAGTTCTCCACCGCGGCCCTAAACACCATGCGGCCGATGCGTCCAAAGCCATTGATTCCGATTTTGATGGTCATGAAAAAATCCTTGAAAGTGAAAAATTAAAACAAAAAAATAAAAGAAAACAGTTTTAAAAAGCGTTCGTTTTAAGCGTGTTTTTGAAGCACGGCTTGCACTGTTTGGGCAACATTTTCGGGCGTGAAACCAAAGAGGGGCAAGAGTGCATTGGCAGGCGCGCTCTCGCCAAAGGTGTCAATACCGACCACGGCACTGACACCGTACTTCCACCAATAGTCGCTCACCCCCATCTCCACAGCCACACGGGGCAAATGGGCGGGCAAAACCTTTTGACGGTAAGCCATGGGCTGGCGATCAAAGGCTTGGGTACAGGGCATCGAGACCACTCTTACGGCAATACCCAGTGAGCCCAAATGTTTTTGGGCACTCAAAGCCAAACCGACCTCAGAGCCTGTCGCAATCAACACCGCCACGGCGTCTTTTTTGAGGCCCACATCTTTGGGCTCAGTTAAGACATAGCCACCTTTTTCAATTGCTGCCGATTTTTTCTTCGGTGTGTGGGGCAACGTTTGCCTTGAGAGCAGCAAAGCGCTGGGTCGGTGTTGGTTTTGGATGGCACTGGCCCAGGCCACCAACGTCTCGCTCGTGTCAGATGGGCGCCAGACATCCAGGCCGGGAATGAGTCGCAAACTCGCTGCGTGTTCAACCGATTGATGGGTCGGGCCGTCCTCACCCAAACCAATCGAGTCATGGGTGAACACATGGACCACGCGCAACTTCATGAGCGCGGCCATGCGGATGGCGTTACGGCTGTAGTCACTAAAGGTGAGGAAGGTGCCGCCGTAAGGGATGAAGCCCCCGTGCAGAGCTACACCATTCATGATGGCGGCCATACCAAACTCACGCACACCATAGTTGATATGCCAAGAGGTGGTGGCCACTTCAGTGTTGGACGCTTGCGCAGGCCCATCCCCTAAGGGAGTCACTTGCACATGGCCATGAGCATCAAACCGCAACGATACTTGGCTTGAAGCTTGGGTGAGGTTGGAGCCAGTGAGGTCGGCACTACCGCCCAACAACTCAGGGCTCATGGCCGTCAAAACCTCAAGCGCCATTTTGCCTGCCATGCGTGAGGCCACGGCCTTACCCTGTGCTTCACTGTTGGCAAAGGCTTCTTCAATTCGTGCTTTGAACTCAGCACTGAGAACGCCTTTCATGCGTTGCTCAAAAGCATGAGCTAGCTCAGGGTGTTGATGTGCGTAGGATGCAAAAAGTGCATTCCATTGGGCTAGTTTTTGCGCGCCTGGTGCTTTGGCATCCCACATGGCGTAGACCTCAGGGGGAATGCTAAAGGGGGCATGGGACCATCCGAGCGTTTCGCGCGTGAGGGCAATCTCGGCCTCTCCCAAGGGCTCGCCATGGGCCTTGGCGGTGTTGCCGCGGTTGGGGCTACCTTTGCCAATGTGGGTCTTGCAGATGATCAAAGTGGGCGCCGTGGCGGAGTGTTTTGCGTTGGCAATTGCTTGTGAGACTGCCTGCGCGTCATGTCCATCAACCGGGCCCAAGACTTGCCAGCCATAGGCTTTAAAGCGCTCAGCCGTGTGGTCGGCAAACCAGGGCTTGACTTGTCCGTCAATGGAGATGCCGTTGTCGTCATATAAGGCAATCAATTTGTTCAAATGCCAAGCACCGGCCAAGGAGCAGACTTCGTGGCTCACGCCCTCCATCAAGCAGCCATCGCCCAAAAATGCGTAAGTGTGGTGATTGACCACCTCAAAGCCATCTCGGTTGAACTCGTGGGCAAGGAGTTTTTCCGCCAAAGCCATACCCACTGCATTGGCCAAACCTTGGCCCAATGGGCCTGTGGTGGTCTCAACGCCTGGGGTCACGCCCACCTCGGGGTGGCCTGGGGTGCGACTGTGGAGCTGCCGAAAGTTTTCAATCTCCTTCATCGGTAGGTCATAACCCGTGAGGTGAAGTAAACCGTAGAGCAGCATGGAGGCGTGACCATTGGAGAGCACAAAACGGTCTCGGTTGGGCCACTTGGGATCCGTGGGCGCGTGTTGTAAGTGATCATGCCACAAGGCCTGTGCCATGTCGGCCATCCCCATCGGGGCGCCAGGGTGGCCAGAGTTCGCGTGTTGGACGGCGTCCATGGCGAGAGCACGAAGTGCGTTGGCCATCAGTTTGGGTTCTAGAGTCATAGATGAAGCTGGGTAGGTGCAAAGGCCACAAGTGGGGCTGGGGGCGAACAATACAGTGAAGCTTTGCGGCTAGGCTAAAAAATTCGGTTAAAAATCTCGCCTTAACAATACGCTCAACGTTTGGGCCCATCAACCCCAAAACATTGATTTTAGCGCTCACCTTTACCCAAGTTGGAGGGGTGACTTAAAAAGTCCACCCCTGGCCCCTTACCCTTTCAGACAAAGACGAAGCCTAAAACCATGTAGGATCTGGTCATGGCCAAAGAAAAAACCCACTACGTCTGCTCTGAGTGCGCAGGCATCAGCCCCAAATGGCTTGGTAAATGCCCACATTGTGAAGCCTGGAACACCCTGGTGGAGACGTGGGAGAGTCCCGCCTCAGGGGGTAAAAATCGATACCAAACCAGCGCCTTGGCACCGAGTACACCCTTG
>DAISKH010000011.1:0-41058 GCA_036821105.1 Limnohabitans sp. | reverse complement strand
GACTTGTACCTTGGGGGGCTCTTTGATCAGCTTGGGCTCGATTTTGGGGGGCTTGGGTAGAGGAGGTTGAACCTTCGGGGGTTCGGGCTGATCTGGCTTGGGTGTGTTTTCAATCTCAATGGGCAAAGCCACGATTCTTGGAGGCAACTCTCGGTAGGCCAACCAAATTAAAAGACTCGCAACGACCAAGGCCTCCAGTGCAAAGGCCAAACCAAGTGAGGACCATACAGCTGATCTCTCTTGCCCACTGGCATAAGCGTTGTTCAATGACACAGTGCTCATAGTCGGTCTTTAAGGTTTGTTCTTTGCGGCAAGCCCAATTTGAATAGCGCCACCGAGCTTGATGGCATCAATGGCTTGCATGAGTTGCTGCAAGTTGACTTTCTCTCCTCCCACAATGGTGACCGCGAGCTCAGAGGGGTTGCGCGACTTCACCAATGCCACGAGTTCGATTTGACTCCTCTCGCTACCCTCGACCCAAAACGCGCCATCATCGTGCACTTCCACCATGAGCTTGGGAGAGGGGAGTTTGGCTGCGGTGCTAGAGGTGGGTAACTTGCTCAGATGACCCGAGGTGGGGATCATTTTGAGTGTCATCATGGCAAAAAATACCAGCAAAAAAAGCATGATGTCAATCATGGGGATGATTTCAATTCGAGCTTTTCGAGTTTCGAAGTAGCGCATAAGGTCTAATCGGATGAAGTGGGTGACTTTGGTTCTAGAAATAATGTTGACTGCGCGTGATGTGCAGGGGCAGTCAAGGGTCAAAGTTAGAGTCAGCTTTACAAGACTTTATGACGGTTCAAAAGCATCACTTTGAGCGTCTCGAGTTGGTGAACAATGACCCGTACCCGGGTGTTGAGCCAATTGAAAAATATCAAACCCAACATGGCAATGAAGAGGCCACATGCAGTTGCAATCAAAGCCTCTGCAATACCGCCTGTCACTTGTGCTGCACCATTTTGAATGTCATCCAAGACAGAGAAGGCGTTGAACATTCCAATGATTGTGCCAAACAGTCCAAGGAGTGGGGCCAAGGTGATGACAGTGTCGAGCATCCACAGTGAGCGGTCTAGAAGTGGCACCTCGTGCATCACGGCCTCTTCAAGGTGAGAGGCGATAGTTTCGCTAGTAGCACCCGTGGATTCTTGTGAGAAGGCTTGGATCAACCGAGCGTGAGGCATGTCACGATGCTCATTTAATTTGTCTTGGGTTGATTTACTGCTGAGCGGGGTGTCCGTTTTAAGTAAATTCATGATCTCAACGCCCGCATTTTGCATATGAAGCAAATGGCGTGTTCTCTCAATGATCACCGTCAATGCCACCAATAAAAGCATGGCCATCCCGTACAAGGTGCCACCAGAGTTGTTGGCAAGGGCAATAATTTTATCCAAATCCATATTAATAATTCTGATTAGAGTATGTTTTGTTAAAAATAAAGAGGGCCAGCATGGCTGGCCCTCAGGTCTTCAAATGACTGCAGCCATTGGGGCTGCAGTGGATTTAGAAGTCCGCTTTGCCAGAGAGCATGAAGCTTCTGGGGGCTTGCCATTGATACTGGGTGGAGGCTGCACCCATGGGGCCTGTTGCTGCCACCAAGTTTTGGCGGTTCGTTAAGTTAAAGATGCTGAATTGGAGTTTGAAGTTCTTGGCACCCAAGGAGCTGACTTCCTTGAAGTTGTAGCTAACATTCAAGTCTGTGTTATCGATGTAGGGTAGTTGAGCGCCAAGCTTAGAGTTGTACTGGTTACCAATGCGTTTGAAGATCAAAGATGCATTCCATGGTCCCAAGTTATACAAAGCACCTGCTGCAGACGTCACGTTGGGAGCGTTGGGGATTTCGCCCACAAAAGAGGCTGTCAAAGGATTGCTGGCGTTGGAGCCTTTGTAGTTGGCGCTATTGACACTGAAGTTGCCGTAAGCAGAAAAGCCACTGCCGACTACATAAGTACCTTCGCCCTCAATACCTTTATAGATACCACCACCGGCCGCCACGAAATTGGGGTTGGCGTTGGTACCGGTATTTTGTTGCATGTTGTTCATGTCGATGTAGTAGATATCTGCATCGTATGTAAGAGCATTCTCTTTATGCACAAAACCGAACTGGTAGTTGGTTGTTGTTTGTGGAATAGGGGCAGAGGTGTTTGAATTACCAACACCAAAGGTGGGGGGCAATTCCATGCCCGTAGCGTATTGAGCGTAAATGGAGCTTTGATCACTCAAACGTTGGTTCACAGTTAAGAACGGCAAAGAAGCGTTGTAGTTGTAGCTGTAGTACTGGGGAACCAACGCTTTTTGGTTCAGTGCTGAGCCCAAATCCATGTTGTACATCATGTACTTGTAGCCAGGCGTGACGGTCAAGCCTGGGGCAGCAGCCCACTCATACTCGATGAAGGGTTGGTATTGGTGCCAGTGTGAGTACTGTTGAGCAAAATTGGTCGAGGTCACAATACCGGTAGGGTAGCCAGGTGAGCCTGCCAACTGGGCGCCGCCCAAAGTCAAATCAGCCTCATAGTTGTGACGCTCAGTTCTGGAGAATTCCCACCATACGCCCATGCGCAACAAATCGTTGTTAATTTTGCGAGTGACTTTGAGTACATCACCATAAACGCGGTACTCATTGAGTTTTAAGTAGCCGGGAACATCGCCTGCCGGTAAATTGACCTTGGCCTTACCAATGTTGGTCACAAACATAGCCGAGTCACCCTTGGGGGTGTAGAGCGAGGGGTCTTGTCCGGCGATGGTATTGTTGGTGTATGCGTAGGTGTAGCTTTGGTTGTCAGATTGTAGGCCTTGACCCCAATCGGTTTGGACTCGCACGTACTCCATGTCAGTGGTCTTGCCTTGAACGTTGTAGCCTGCATAGCCTTGGCTATTGACATTGTTGTTCATGACGTAATTTTTACCGAATGCAGCGATTTGTGCAGCATTGGGGCCAGAAGCGTTGTCGGTCACGTAAGTTGTCACGTCTGCAGGGGATGCAAACAACGTGAGCAATGTGTTGTCACCAATGGGGCGTTGATACTTCATGGTGAAGTTGTTCAAGTTGATACCAGAACCTGTTAAGTAACCATTACTTTGCATGTGTTGAATGTTCAACTGAAGGGTTGCATCGGAGCCAGCCATGCGACCGCTCTCGTAAGAGGCTCCCTCAACTTGAGTACCCCATGTTCCAAGAGAGCCGTAAACAGACTCACCAGCAGTTTGAGAAGGTGCTTTGGAGAGAATATTGACGCTACCACCGTAAGTTGAGTAACCAATGTTGCTGGCGTTACCAGGACCTCTTTCAATCACCATTCCACCAATTACTGAGGAAGGAAAGTAGGAGGTTGAGTGGTGGGTAGGACCATTGCTGTCGCCAAAAGGAATACCATCAAAGGTCACGTTGTATTCGCCATCGGCAAAGCCGCGCATGGACATCTTTTGATCAGCAAGACCAGGACCATTCACTGCAGGCGTTGTTGCAACACTTGGTGCAATGCCTGTGATGGTATTGAAGTTGCCATTAGGTGGAGTGGACTGCTCAATGAATTCACGAGAGATAAAGGATTGGGGCTCAGTTGCGGACAAGTTGGCCTGGGTAGGCGCAACAGCGGCTGCGGTGCCTTTTTCCGCCCTGATAGAGGTTGTAGAACCCGCAACTGCACCACTGGTACCTCCCACCGTGCCAAGGTCAACGGTGTCGGCAAAACTTAAATGTGAGCCAGAAATTGAGAAAATCGCGACGGACAGGATCTGTACAAACGGCTTTCTGGAAAAAGGGCAGCTGAGGTTCATGTAAGGGCTTTCTTAAGTAGTTAGATATCAAAACTTCCACGATGGTAGTTACCCTATATTTCAATTTCGTGACAAATGAATTGTTTTCACTCGAGAACGGTGCAGCGTTAGGCTGAGTTTGTGAGTCAATTTCACGACTGAGGTGAGACTAAATTTGTAAGTTTTTCATAAGGTTAGGCGTGTCACTCAATATTGGAAGTGAAAATCAGAAGTCTCAACTCGTATGGGTTTGAACTACGAGTTGGTAATTCACAACAACGATTTACATTCTTTACAAATCAATGAGATTCTTTTTTAAGTCACAATGGCAGTGACACCAACTCAATGATCCCAACAATGCACACCAAGATTGGGTTGCCACAATCAAATGCACATCAATGAGATGCTCTCCAAAGCGAGACAATCGCACCAATTGGGCCAACAAAGTGAAGCTTTACAACTCTATGAAGCGGTCATAGATCAAAATCCATTGGAATACTCGGCTTGGTGTCAAGGCGCGAGTGTTGCACTGGAAATAGGCTCTCCAGAACTCTGCCCCTTGGCCGTGTCTTGGGCAAAGGAGGCCGTTCGGCTCAAACCCATGGAGTCTTTTGCACACTATGTATTGGGATTGGCCTATCAAAAAGCCGGTATGGGAAATTTGGCGGTGAAGGCTTACCAGCAAGCGGTGGCGTTGGAGGAGGATTTCTACCAAGCCCACGTCAACTTGGGTGTTGCGTGCAACACGATGGGCGAGTTTGAGCAAGCTCAATTAAGTCTAGAGCGAGCCATCGCATTAAAGCCAGATCATGCGGTGGTTCACAATAACCTAGGTGTGACTCTGAGGTCTAGGGGCCAATTTAAGAGGGCAATTGAATGCTTTGACCGTGCCCTAGAGTTGAAGTCAGACGATTGGGATGCGTGGGTCAATCGAGGCTTTACCCACAGCGAATGCATGAATATTGATTTGGCCATCAGAGATTATGAGCATGTGTTGCAAATCGAGCCCACCCATGTCCCTGCTCGTTTCAATTTGAGCTTGATGCAACTCTTACAAGGAGATTTTGAATCAGGCTGGCTAGGGTATGAGACTCGGCATCGCTTACATGAAAGCGAGACGGCTCAATTCGAAGATGTGGCGGCCTATACGCGACAATTTGAAGACTTGGTGAGTCAGATTCAGTTGAACTCAACTGAGGTCGAGATTAAGCCTGTGATTGAAGTGGTGTGCGAGCAAGGTTTTGGAGATGTGCTTCAGTTTTGCCGATATGTGCCTGTGCTTGCAGACATGGGGTTTAACGTAAGGCTCAAGGCGCCAGCGCCACTGCATTCGCTCTTGACGAGCTTAAGAGGGCTTTTTGCCTTGGTTTTGCCGGAAGACGCCTCATCTCCAGATACAGCACTCAGTTTGCCCATGATGAGTTTACCTAAGCTCTTAGGGACTCAATTGACCAATTTGCCGGCATCCATCCCCTACCTTGGGGCTGATCCTCAGAAAGTGATTTTTTTTCAAGAACACATCAATCGATTACTGGGTCCCCGCTCGAGTGATCCAGTTCGACGTAAGTTGCGCATCGGCTTGGTGTGGTCTGGTGGCTTCAGAGCCGAGATGCCTCAATCATGGGGACTCAATGCAAGAAGAAACATACCGCTTCATCTCTTAGAACCTTTGGGGGCAATCGATGCACATTTTTTTACTCTTCAAAAAGGGGAGCCTGCGCAAAGTGAATTGAATACTGTCATTACTGCAGGATGGCGTGGCCCGCAACTTTTTGACTTAAGCCACTTGCTGGTCGATTTCTCCGACACTGCAGCACTCATGATGCAACTCGACCTCATAGTGAGCGTGGATACAGCCTGTGCGCACTTGGCGGGCGCTTTAGGTAAGCAGGTGTGGATACTCAACCGGTACGATGCCTGCTGGCGATGGCTCAAAGACCGAGAAGATTCGCCCTGGTATCCCAATGCCAAGCTTTATCGCCAAACAACCCCTAACGATTGGGCTGGTGTGGTGAAGAGGGTCTTTACAGATCTTGACGCTGAAGTGTCATCGTTTAAAGGTACAGTCACAACCTTTGGTTCATTGGCCTATCCTTTGGCCAACGAGAGTTGAGTTTTGGATATTTATTTTGAAAGCGAATTGAATGATGTTCCCCAGTCTCACGCACTGTTTGAGTAGACAAGTCTTTAAGCGTCATACTTTTTATAGCGTTGGCCTTTCTTGCTTTTTGCTCTCTTTTGCATTCGTGTGTGAAAGCGCTCAAGCGTTGGACACGGCCCAAGCCAGTGTCTCCACCCCCTCTTCAGCAATGGCAGTCTTACCCAAGAAGGCTAAATCTCATCGTCACTCTGCAGGAGTGAAGCACCAAGCGCAAGGGGAGAAAGAGGTGGTTTTTCACTTCTCAACCTTTGGGGACAGTCGCACCGATCGAAAAATCAAGGGAATCACTGCACAAGATAAGTTGTACCTAACCGCCACTGCTCCACTGGCTCGCATGATCAAAGAGATCAATGCCAAGAACTCACAAGTCTTGTTCTTCAATGGCGACATGATCATGGGCTACGACACCGATCTCACGCAAGTGCAACGCGAATACGCATACTGGCGGGGCATGATGGCCACATTGATGGAGTCCGGCACTTATGTGGTTCCTGTACCCGGTAACCATGAAGTGCAAATGCCTACCAAAGGCCAGGACGGACAAGTGGTGAAGTATGCACAGCCCCATTTGGAGAACATTTGGCGAGAGAACATGTCCGATTTGATTTTGGATGAAGCCCGTTGGAACCAAATTGTCAAAACACCCTACAGCTCCTTTGACCTACGCAATACGCCAAGTATTGCTGAAGATCACGTTCAAACCGATCAAACCCAGCTCAACTATTCTTTTGATGTGGGTAAGCTGCATATTGCAGTTCTCAATACAGACCCAGTAGGTGCCGATGCTTCGGTTGTAGTGTCTTGGTTAAAAAGAGACTTTGAGGCCGCCAAGGCCAGAGGCGTTAATGCGCTGGTGGCGTTTGGCCACAAGATGCCTTATGTGTACATTCCGGAGGGTTCGACCAAAGCGAGTGAAGACAGTTTAGATAATTCATCGGGTCAACGAGATGCATTTTGGAGCGTGATGGAGAGTTTTGGTGCCACTTACTTTTGCGGCCATGAGCATGTTTACCATGCAAGTCAACCCACCAAAGAGGGTGGTGGAGAGTCTTGGCAGGTCATTGTGGGCTCAGGGGGCTCACCCTTTGGGATCAAAAAGGGTGAGTCTAAAAACCCACAAGACCGAATGTATGCATGGGCAGACGTGAAAGTGCATGCCGATGGTAGTTTGGCTGTTAAGATTTTTGGTTTTGATGAAAACATGGGGCCTACGCAGGAATTAGCCCACTGGCGAATTAAGCCCAGCAATCGTTTGTGGAGCCAGGCGAAATCAATCGATCATTGATCGAAATCCAAGGGAAGACCCACATAATTCTCAGCCAAAGAGCGAGAAAGTGATTCGCTTTTGACCAAATACTCAAGTTCTGCTTCTTGTATTTTTTGCCCAAAGCCTGCTGTATCCGGAAAGCGGTGCATTAGGCTTGTGAGCCACCAAGAAAAGCGTTCAGCCTTCCAAATTCGTTTAAGACATTTGGCAGAATACTCATCGATTGCCAGTGTCCTTTGGGTACGGTAGTAGTCAATGAAAGCCTGACTTAAATATTTAACATCCGTGGCGGCCAGGTTCAAGCCCTTGGCGCCTGTTGGGGGAACAATGTGGCAGGCGTCTCCAGCTAAAAATAAACGACCATGTCGCATTGGCTCGGCCACATAACTCCTGAGCGGGGCAATGCTTTTTTCAATGGACGGTCCAGTGACCATCCTTTGGGCCAACTCTGGATCGAGACGACTCTTGAGTTCTTCCCAAAATCGATCATCTGACCAGTCCGAAACTTGGTCGCTCATTGGACACTGAACATAATAACGACTGCGGGTTAAGGAACGCATAGAGCACAGTGCGAAGCCCCTTTCGCTGTTGGCATACACAATTGCGTGGGGAGAGACTGGTGGCACATCGGCCAAGACGCCTAGCCACCCAAAGGGATAAACACGCTCAAATTCTTGCAAGATGTTTTTGGGAATGTGTTGACGCGCTATTCCATGAAAGCCGTCGCACCCCGCTATGAAATCACATTCAATGGTTTGCCGTTGGTTTTGATCCGCTAACTTGAAGGTGATGCTTGGGTGATTGTCCTCAATGCTGTGCAAGTCGACCTCTTCGGCTCGGTAAAACGTTTGCAGGCCCATTGAGCTGCGTTGCTCCATTAAATCCCGGGTGAGCTCGGTTTGTCCGTAAGCCGTGACTACCTTACCCCCAGTTAAGCGAGTGACTTCTATGGGGTGACGTGTGTTTTTAAAAACCAGGTCAATGCTATTGTGAACTATCCCGCCCTCGCTCACGCCTTGACCCACGCCTGCTTCGTGAAGTAAATCCACACTCACTTGCTCCAAGATTCCGGCCCGAATTCGGCTCAAAACATATTCGGGGCTTTGACGTTCAAGGATGATATTGGATATACCGGCCTGGTTTAGCAATGCCCCCAGTAGCAAACCAGCTGGGCCTGCTCCGACGATGGCGACTTGAGTTTTAAGGGTTGTCATGTTGTACTCACAGTTTGGTTTTAGGGGCGATGCAGTGCGGACAAAAATGCTTTTGTTCTCTCTTGCTGGGGTGAATTGAAAAAGGTCTCAGGAGCGGCCTCTTCGATCATCTGGCCTTGATCCATCAAAATCACACGAGAAGCCACAGATCGGGCAAATCCCATCTCATGCGTCACGCACAACATGGTCATGCCCTCGCTTGCCAAATCGATCATGACATCTAAAACTTCTTGAACCATTTCTGGGTCTAGGGCAGAGGTAGGTTCATCAAAGAGCATGATTTTGGGCTTCATGCAGAGGGCTCTCGCGATGGCCACGCGTTGCTGCTGCCCACCAGAGAGTTGGGAAGGGTATTTGTGTGCTTGCTCAGAGATATGGACCCGCTTGAGTTCCTTGAATGCAGTGTCTTGGGCCTGCGCCTGAGTGAGTCCTTGCGTTTTCTGAGGGGCGAGGGTGAGGTTTTCTAGGACCGTCAAGTGTGGAAATAAATTGAATTGTTGAAAGACCATTCCTACATCTTTGCGAATGGCTTGAATGGCTTTGAGATTTTCGGCCAAGGCATGACCGTTCACGATCAGTTCTCCCTCTTGGAAAGATTCAAGAGCATTCACGCAGCGTATTAAGGTCGATTTTCCCGATCCAGAGGGCCCACAAATAATGACGCGCTCACCTTGATGAACTCTGAGATTGATATCTTTGAGTGCATGAAAGTTTCCATACCATTTGTTCACATTCTTGAATTCAATCAAGGTCTCGTTACCTGGGATCATGGTGCGTTGTGGGTTTAGTCAATAAAAGAACAATGGGTTAACTCATCGCTTTGTAAGTCGATTTTCTAGATTTTGGCTGATTTGAGACAAGGTAAAGCAAAAAAAGAAGTAAATGGCTGCGATAAATAAATAGCCCTCCAATTTATATGCACGCCAGTTGGCATCTCCATTCAGTGCCAGGCCCAGGGAGCCCGTGAGTTCGTACAAGCTCACAATGGTAACCAATGAAGTGTCTTTAAAAATAGCAATGAAGTTGTTGACCATGCCAGGAATAATGTGAGTAAGCGCTTGTGGGAGGATGACGTAGCGCTGTGTTTGCCAGTAGCCTAAGTTCAAGCTCTGTGATGCTTCCTGTTGGCCTTGATCTACGGCTTGAAGTCCTCCTCGAACGACCTCTGCGGTGTAGGCGGCTGAAAACAAAGTGATGCCTAAAAGAACCCGAATTAAAACATCTGGTGTTTGTAAGCTTGGGAGCAAAAGCGGAAACATAAAGCTGGCCATGAATAGGACTGAGATTAAAGGAACCCCTCGCACCAACTCAATGTAGAGCACGCAAATTGATCGGATGATGGGCATCTCACTTGTTCTGCCCAATGCCAAAAGTATGCCCATTGGGGTTGCCAAAGCAATAGAGCCCAAAGAGAGAATGAGTGTCAGTGGGAGTCCACCCCAAAGCTCTGTGTCTACGTGAGGCCAAATTTGGAGAAACGATAGTCCAAACAAACTACCAGACATCAGTGTGTGAAAACCTACAACGCTAAAGCACCAAGCGCCAAGCGTGAAAGGTCTGTTTGAGGGTGTCCAGACAATTTTATTGACACTCAAAGCGAGCATGGTAAGTGTGAGAACGCATGCAGTTGCACTTCTCCACTGCTCCTCAAAGGGGAAACGACCCCAAAGGATCAGGCGAAACTTCTCTCCAATGACTCCCCAGCATGCTCCCTCACCGCGTGCGTTTTGACAAGCGGCCTCATCAATTTGAAATACCGCATGAATCACTCCCCAGTTGAGCGCCAACATGAGAAACTGAAGAGCTAGAAGTGCCACTCCGACACTGAGCAGTGCATCGAGTGGGTGTGTAGTTATGAATTTCCAAAACTTGACCAGGAGTGTGTTGGCCTTTTCGATACGCTTGGGGGCAGGGCGAGCGGCTACCCAAGAGTACACCTGAGTGTTGGCTCCTTGTGAGTCAAGTGCTGCCGTATCTTGGTTTCTCGCTTGGGAGGTCATGCTCTTTGGGTGAGTTTAAGGGGCGCGAAGTCATTCCCCTTTTTTAAATAATGACGCACTTTGTCGTTGGTGCGGTTCATCCCCCAAGCAATAACCAACGAGAGAGTGAGGTAGACCAACATTAATATTGCAATACATTCCAAAGCGCGACCTGTTTGATTCAATGCGGTATTGGCAATGTTAACCAAATCTGGATAGCCCACCACCACTGCCAAAGAAGAGTTTTTAACTAGGTTGAGGTATTGATTGGTCAGGGGTGGGGTAATCATTCTGGCTGCTTGTGGCAAAACAACCCAGCGCTTGATCTGCCAAGGTGTGAGCGCCAAGCTTTGCGCTGCTTCTATTTGTCCTCTTGCCACAGATTGAATACCAGCGCGCACAATCTCAGCAATGAATGCACTTGTGTAGAGAGACAAGGCAAGTGTGATCGATAAAAATTCTGGCGACCAGTTAAAGTCTGTATGCACGCCTTGTGGATCAAACACTGGGCGACTCCAGATCCAATGTGAACTTAACGTGGGATTACCTTCGGGGCTTTGTAGCCAAATAAAGCCAGGATAAGCAAACCCTTCTTGACTGAGATAAAAGTGTTGAAACCAGCTATAGGGTTCGGTTGAGGGTGGCAAATACTCGACCAATAAAACATACCACATGAGCAATTGAATCATGAGCGGAACGTTTCGAATGAGCTCGATATAGGTGCTGCAAAAAAGCTTGATTAATGGGTGTAAAGATCCTCTGCCCAAGCCAACCCAAAGTCCCAGCACACTGGCTAAAACTAGTCCACATAAAGAGACTTTGAGGGTGTTGAGTAGGCCCACTAGAAATGCTTGCCAGTACGTTTGAGAGCCATCAAAGGTGATCAAAAAGGTCTCGCCAATGTCAAATCCTGCGGTATCGGATAAGAAATCAAATCCTGATTGAATACCTCGTTGTTTAAGATTGATCCAAGTATTGTGGCCTAGCCAAAAAAGTGCAGCACCTAATAAAATAAGCACCACGGCTTGATATAAATACAAGCGGTAACGTTTGTGGTTCCACAAGTGAGTCAGTGTATTCAAGGATGTTTTCTTAGCGAATGTGAAGAAATCTAAACTAGGTTGATGATTAGCGTAGTGCAAAAATACAGATATTCATCAACTTGAATTAACGGATGGGCATGGCGTATTGCAAACCACCGCGAGTCCAAAGGGCATTCAGACCACGTTTGAGTGCCAGCGGAGTCTTTTCGCCAACATTGCGATCAAAAATCTCAGAATAGTTACCGACTTGCGCAACTGCCCTAGCGATCCATTCGCGATCGAGTCCTAACAACTTGCCCATGTCATCAGACTTCCCCAAAAGACGCAAAACGGCAGGATCGGTGCTCTGGTTTTTTAGGTTTTCAACAGACTTGGAGTCAATACCAAGTTCCTCAGCCTCCAGTAGTCCATAGATCACCCACTTAGTGATGGCAAGCCATTCATCGTCGCCCCTCCTAACCATAGGTCCCAGAGGCTCTTTGGAGATGAGTTCGGGAAGAATCACGTGTTCTTTGGGGTCTTTAGCTTCTTTTGACCGAATGGATGCAAGCCCTGAAGCATCTGTTGTATAGGCTTTGCAGCGTCCAGAGAAGTAGGCCGCATTGGCCGCTTCTAGCTTCTCAAAAACAATGGGCTTGACCTCAAGTTTATTGGCTTTAGAGAAGTCGTTTAAATTCTTTTCTGTAGTGGTGCCTGACTGAACACATACGGTTGCACCTTTGAGTTGCTTGGCACTTTTAATGTTCATCTTGGCTGGGACCATGAAGCCTTGTCCGTCATAAAAAGTGACAGCCGTTTGATGAAGACCCAAGGAAGCATCACGAGTCAGGGAAAAAGTTGTATTTCTTGACAAGATATCGATCTCACCTGACTGCAGTGCCGCAAAGCGTTGAGGAGCTGACAAAGGCACAAACCTAACTTTGTCAGCGCTTCCTAGAACAGCACTTGCGATGGCTCTACAGATATCAACATCGAGTCCTGACCATTTGCCTTGACTATCTGCTGAGCCAAAGCCAGCAAGTCCAGTATTCACGCCACAACTGATTTGATCTTTTTGCTTGATTGAGTCAAGTGTTTTTCCGGCCCAGGAGAATTCAGAAAAAAAGATCAGTGACAGGCAAAAAATGAAAAGAAATCTATTTTTTTCAAGAGAGAAATATGTTTTCATTGTGTGTCTTTCTAGTCCTTTAGTTCTGCAATGCAGTCGCATCATGCCACAAGAATCTTGCCCTTTCAGTATTGGGATCACTATGAAATAACCCGATTTTTATTACTTCAAGCCTAAATCCCTGTAGTCGGTCCAAAGGGAGTGGGGAAAATCACAAAAAACTGATTAAAAGGTGTTATTCTTTTCTATTTTTTAGAATATCTTTTAATTCAAATTAATCTTCGCATAGATAAAGAGTACAATGAGACCTTCGGGGCGTAGCGCAGCCTGGTAGCGCATCTGGTTTGGGACCAGAGGGTCGAAGGTTCGAATCCTTTCGCCCCGACCATATTTAAAAGGGTTAGGTGGTTCAGTCACCTAACCCTTTACTTATTGAGGTGACGAGATTTTTATATTTCTCTAAATCAAAGGTCGAAAATACAAAATTTCAGAAGCAATGTTTTGCTCTAAACCATTTTCTTTAATTGATCGCGCTAGATTGCTATGAAAATTTAAAAGGTGAGTGAAGATATAATAATTAATTATCTTTATGTATAACTACTGTCCGTAGCTCAGTTGGATAGAGCAACAGCCTTCTAAGCTGTGGGTCGGGGGTTCGATCCCCTCCGGGCAGACCAATTTCAGTAGGTCCATAAACAAGTCTCATTCCGACTTTAACCAAGCTTTTTGGGTTGCATCATTTATCTCATCAATGGTTAATGGTATGTTCGTTTTATTTGATAAAAACCCAATAAAGTTGTTAATGCTGTTAAGAGTTTCCTGAGCCGGGCTGAGAGGAGCTATTTCTTTTTATATAAGAATTGAAACCAATGTTTTGTCTTTTTTGTGTTTCATTTAGTCCATTCTTGATATCTTTTTAAGAACTTTGATTTTGTTAAGATTTATTCAAATAAAGCGCTTAATCTAGTCATAGCATCCAGAAGAACTTCTTTGGGTGCAACTTCAATTTTTTTTGCTTGCCTAGCATTTAAATCTAGCATTCGGATTTTGTTGATCAGAACTACGCCCTGAGTTTTGCATCCTGTTCCCGTTAATGAAGTTGCAAAACCAGCGAACCTAGAGAAATCACCCCCTTGAGTAATGGGTGCAACGAGTACATCGCCCAATTGGTTAAATTCTTTTGTCGTTAAGACTAGGGCAAGTCTAGTCTCACCTTTCATTTCGTGACCGATTGAGGGTTCAAAGCTCACTCTAACAATATCGCCGCGATCAAAATATTTTTTCACCATACTTCTTGGCCAATCGGTTTGCAGTTATCCCATAACTCTAAATCCTTAGGTGGCTTGGCTTTTAAATCGCATTGCGACAATAACTCAGATAGGGAATATCTTTTTTTAGCGCTAAGAACTATTTTCCCGTCACTTGTTGTTTCTAGTGACATGGGTTGACCAGCCCTGAGTCCGATATCTTTTAAAACAACGGGGGGTAATACTGCAACTGTGCTATTGCCATATTTTCTAAGTACCACTTCCATAATCAGCGTCCTTTTTTGATATTGACAATTTTAACGATAAGCAGAAAAATGTAAAGCAATGCTAAACATTATGTGGTGGAGAGGAGAAATACTTAGAATCTTAATGCACAGTTATTAAACAGTTTAAAATAACTTGACAAAATCAACAGCTTATGACAAAACACACGCCCTTCTAAGCTGTGGGTCGGGGGTTCAATCCCCTCCAGGCAGACCAATTTCACTCAGATGCAAAAACTGGTCTGACTATCGCTCTGACCAAGCATTTTGTGTCGCTTCGTTTATCTCCTCAAGGGTCAAGGCTTTGTTTGTTCTATTGAATAAAAACCAATAAATTTGTTGATACTGTTAGATTTTGTTGTGAATTGGTCTTGGTGGACCGTTTGCTTGATTTTTATTTAATTCGAAACTAAAACTTCTAGCCTAATTATTTTTTCATTTCATTGAGTCCATTTCTGTATCTAATATTTATAGGCTATCGATCGATTACTCTAAAGACTATAGTGGTGGCAGCGTTCAAAGTTTAACGAATCTGGGCTTATATTAGCAATTAATGGAAAGAATGGCCAATTCTTATCGTATTCATCGTTGTGACTAGTTACAGAGATTTTCTTTGACGTAGACTTTGCTTGATAGTGCCTCTTTGATTACTAAGTCGAGAGCGTATGAATATTTTTGTTGGTCCTTGAAACTTTTGAAATTCAAATGAATAAAGTATTCTGATGCGAATTTGTCCAAATTCTAGTTTTTTCATCAAGTTATTGTTTACGGCGATCTTGCTAGGTTGTTATTGGCTAAGTTTCGCTCAAACATCTGAAACTACGGTGCTTTCTGGCTCAGAACTTGTCAAGGCCTGTACTTTGTGTCATGGTCCACAAGGACGCTCTACACCATATGGTTATTTTCCTCGTTTGGCAGGAAAGCCTGAAACGTATCTGTTCAATCAGTTGCTGAACTTTCAGCAAGGCAAACGTCACTATGCTCAAATGTCTTATTTGTTGGAAAACGTTAACCCTGAATATTTACACAAGCTCGCACATTTTTTTGCAACCCAAACGATAGCGTATCCTCCTCCCGCAAAGTTTTCTGACAGCAAAATTCAAGTGGAGTTAGGGCGTCAGCTCGTATTTGAAGGTGATTTAGAAAGAAAAATCCCAGCATGCAGTCAATGTCATGGTGAAGGCCTTACGGGTGGAATTTTCGAAAGTATTCCAGGTTTGTTGGGCTTACCTCGAGATTATTTGATCGCACAGTTAGGTGCTTGGAGAAGCAATCAGCGCCATGCCCAAGAGCCAGACTGTATGGCAAGTATTGCCAAGAAGCTTTCAATTAATGATGTGAGCGCTGTTACCGCTTGGTTGTCAAGTCAGCCTTGGCCCAAAGGTGACCATCTCAACTCCTCCAAGACTAGTCTCAAGTCCAAGTCATTGCCAGAAAGATGTGGGAGTGTCCTTGCTAATTACACCATTGCAAATGTTCAAAGAGATCAAAATACACTTTTTCTGACCCCATTGCAAAGTAAGGGGCAATACTTGGCTCGAATTGGTAATTGCTTCGCCTGCCACTCCACACAAGGTGGAATTCCAATGTCAGGGGGTAAAGCTATTGAAACTCCTTTTGGAGTTGTATATTCCAGCAACATTACTCCCGATAATGAAACGGGTATAGGCACTTGGACTTCCAACGATTTTTGGAATGCCATCCATGAAGGCAGATCTAAAGATGGACGTTTGTTGTCTCCAGCATTCCCTTACACTGAATTAACACAAATAACACGTGCTGATTCAGATGCAATCTTTGCGTATATAAACACCTTGCCCGCTATAAACATGAATATACCTGTGAGCACGATCACTTGGCCCTTTAACACTCAAACTGGTCTTCTTGTGTGGCAGAAGCTGTATTTCAAGAGTGGCGAGTATCAAGAGAACTCAAAGCAAAGCAAGTCATGGAATCGCGGTGCGTATTTGGTTAATGGTTTACTGCACTGCGGCTCGTGTCATACGCCAAGAAATAAATTGGGTGCAAGTCAGTTGGAGTCACGGTTTGCTGGGGCGTATCTTAAAACGAACACTCGTTGGTTCGCACCAAGCTTGTTGTCTGATTCTCAAGCAGGTCTACAAAATTGGTCTACACAACAAATCAGCAATCTACTACACAGTGGCATTACGCAAAAAGGCTATGTGTCGGGACCAATGGCGGAGGTTGTGTATAAAGGTACACAATATTTGACTTTAAATGATGCTGAATCAATTGCAACTTATTTGCAGTCACTTAAAGGCGATGAAGTTGTGAATTTGGCCACCATCAATGCTTCTGAAATCGCTAGCCGTACACAAAGAAGAGGCAAAGCAATTTACGATAAGTATTGTGAAACATGTCACGGTGCGAAAGGCCAGGGTGCACCGAATTCGTCGCCCTCTCTGGTGGGTAATCGGAATGTGGTCTCTTCATATATCAATAATTTGGTTCAATCGGTTCTCTTAGGCGGGATTCCTCCTACAACTGCCGCTAATCCTAGTCCTCAGGGGATGCCACCATTCCGTGCTGTCTTGAGCGATAGGGATGTTGCCGATGTTTTGACCTACATCCGTGGTGAATGGGGAAACCAAGCATCCGCGATTTCCCCGCTCGATATACTTCAAATAACAGGCAATGGGCACTAGACTTGTCTACCTAAATAATGAAGCTTATCGGTTTTTGTCCTTTGCCCAATGTCATTATGCTCTTTTGATGACCGATGAAATATGAATTGCTTGATTGATTGTTAGCTGATGCTTCATCAATATTGACTTAGTCAGCGACAATTTTCCTCTCTCGAATCAGTTGCCCCCATTTCTTAGATTCACTTTCGATAAACTTACCCAATTCTTCTCTCGTTCCTGGCTCCGGAGTTAAGCCATGTTTGAGAAGTGTCTCTTTAACATCTGGAGATTGAAGCACTCGAACGATTTCTGTATTCCATCGCTGCAAAATTTTGGGATTCATCTGAGCAGATCCTACAAATGCATACCAGTTGACCGCATTAAACCCTTTGAATCCAGATTCCGCTACTGTCGGAATATTCGGTAGTGCAGGGCTTCTGGAAAGTCCAGTGCTAGCAAGTGGAATTACTTTATCGCTCTCGATGTATGGAGCCGCAGACGAAGGTGTTGAGAAGTAAGCTGTTACCCGTCCCCCCAAGAGGTCTGTTAGCGCTGGAGCGCCACCCTTGTAAGGAATATGAGTGATATCAATCCCAGCTTCCTGATTAAAGAGTTCACCTGCCAGGTGAGAAGCAGAGCCAGAGCCGGTTGATGCGTAATTAAGGACCCCAGGTTTGGATTTCGCCAAGGCAATGTACTGGGCTAATGTTTTGACACCTAAACTTGGACTGACTACCAATACGTTAGGAAAAAGTAAGCCCATCGTAATAGGAGCAATATCCTTTTGCGGATCATAACCAACTTTCATCATATGGGGCGCAATGGACAGCGGTCCGATTGAGCCCAATAAAATCACCGAGCCATCCGACTCGCCTCTGGCAATGGTTTGATGAGCAATATTTCCACCTGCACCTGGCTTATTGTCAACGACGACTGAGCGATCAAGATTTTCACTCAGTTTTTTAGCAATCAAGCGAGCTGCGGTGTCAGAAGCACCGCCAGCGGCGAATCCAACAATCATGGTAATAGATTTATTTGGAATGTCCTGACTGTGTGAGCCAGAAGAGATAGCACCAATTGCCACAAGTAACAAGTAGCGTTTGAAAGTATTGGAATTCATAATAGCCTTGGTCAGAATTGTTTGATTGTGAAAATTCAATAAATCAAATTTCATATCGATTTACGAATAAAGTTTTTTGCTGCAATTGACAGTCTTGGGCTTTAACCTAATGCTAAATCAATCGATTAAGAAATTTTTAAAAAAATTCCTGTTCTACTCGTTTTATTTAGCTCTTCGTGATTTAGTTGTCCATTTTAGAGATGAATTCTCATGAATAATCAAACGTTAAGCTATTTTCAATCAGTAAAATTGAATGGATATTCGACATAAGCTCACATCGCATTTTTGAATAAATTTAATTGATCAGTGTTTAAAGACTCAATTGTTATTGGCATTGAGTGTGATCTAATTGAGAGTGAACAAAATTTCACTCAATTGAATGATTTTTGACTAATTTCACGGCTTTTTTGGGGTGAAATTCCATCCATTTTTAATTGCCAACACTTGGTTTACTTTCAAAAACAGGACATCTGATGAGCTCATTGTGGCGACAAATTTGTGATTTCTTTATCACTGAATATAAACATTTGACGACTGTAAATAAAAGTGACCGGCCTTGGCAAATGCCAATTGCCGCTTCCTTGGCCATGGGGCTTCCTTTGTTGATAGGTGTTCACTTTCAGCATCTCAATTACGGACTACCTGGCTGTCTTGGTGGGATGGTGTTTTTATATTTGCCCAATACGCCCATGTATCACCGTATTGTGACGCTGATGACATGTGCCTTTGGTATGGTTACTTGTTACAGCTTAGGCGTCATCAGCCAATTCACACCTGAACTCATGGTGCCATGTCTTGGAATCATTGCAACAGTAGTCACTATTGCTTGTCGGTTCTTTATGATTCCCCCCCCTGGCAGTTTGTTTTTTATTATGGCTGCGTCCATTGGGATGTTTATACCGATGGATGTGTTGCAAGTTCCATTTTTCATTGGCCTCATGAGTTTAGGAAGTATTTTGGCTTTGGCTGTCGCGATCATTTATAGTCTTTTTATTTTGAGAATTAGAAGTGCTGGTCCGATCGCTAAAGTTCAGGCCCCAACCTTTGAGTTTGTTATATTTGACTCGGTCATGATTGGTTTGACCGTTGCACTTTCCTTGGCTGTAGCCTTGTCGCTAAATTTACCAAGGCCTTACTGGGTTCCCATCAGTTGTCTTTCCGTTATTCAAGGCCTATCGACCAAGGCTGGGTGGAATACCTTGGTTCAACGCATTGTGGGTTCAGCAACAGGTTTGCTACTATCGTTTTATATCTTGAGTTTGGATTTGGATAATTGGACGATTTGTTTTGTGATGATGGGATTGAATTTTTTGATTGAAACATTGGCAGTTCGTCAATTTGGTTTGGCTTTGGTTTTCCTAACACCACTGACCATTTTTATTGCCGAGGCAGCAAGGCGAGGTGTTGACGATACACCGTTTGTTGTCATTCGTTCAAGGCTTACCGATACCGTGCTTGGGTCTGCCATTGGCATCATTTGCGGATGGTGCTTAAGCCAGCCCAAGTTCAGAGAGTTAATCAGCGCTCAGATGCGAAAGCTTATTCCTGATCATCATTAGATTTCTAAAACTGTAAAACTATTTGAATATGATTTTCAAAAAAGTCTAATTTTGAACTTTAAGCTACTCAATTGCTAGGGGAGCAAAAGTTGGCTTATTCGCATGACTTGAATGGATGACTATTATTTTTTCAAATATTAATAAGCTAAAGATTCTCCGTTGTAATTGACGAAGCGTCCAGAGTCCTTGAGCGTCAAGTTCTCAATGGTTGCAAGAATACCTTTGACACTTTGTGAAGGTGTTAGAGGTGCAAACTCTCCTCCCATATCGGTTTTTACCCAACCTGGACTGATGCTGATCATGCAAATGTTGGGATAAGAAACACTGGCTGATTTCACGCACATGTTCAGTGCCGCTTTAGAGGCTTTGTAGATCCATCCATGGGAGGAATCTGTAGCTTTCATTGAAGCCATAAGGCTACTGATAAAAACAAATTGACCTGTTTGAGGTTTGATAAGGGGTGCGAGATGAGTGATGAGTTGCATAGCACCCAAGACGTTCGTGTGCATTACTTGATCGAAGAATTGGACGTCAACTGGTTGCGATGCATCAGTTCTTGGTCCAAAGACTCCTGCAACATAAACTACCAAATCCCAAGTCTCATGTTTTAGAGCCTTTGCAAATTCACTCACTGAGTGAGAGTTACTCACATCAAGCGTGAGAATCTTCGCTCCAAAATACTCGATGACTTGAGCGTTAGAGGGATCACGAACTGTTGCTGTGACATCATTACCTTGATGACACAATTGTTTGCTCATCTCTAGACCTATGCCTCTTGAGGCTCCGATGATCAGTACTTTTTTCATTGAATTCAGGCTTTATTTTTATGGGGAAAAAGGCCTCAATCAATTTTTATATTGCCAGCTTTGATGACAGGTGCCCAAAAGCTGATTTCTTTGTTAATGAACTCTTGAAACTTCTCTGACCCCAAGGCCATGGGTGTGAGTCCAATGCTGGGGTCGGAGAGTTTGGTGAACATCTCGGGAGTGGACAAAATTGCAATGATCTCTTTCTCTAGCCTATTGGTGATGGCTTTTGGGGTGTTGGCTGCAACTGAAATACCTACCCAAGAAACAGCCTTAACGCCAGGGGCTACTTCCTCGAGGGTAGGAATTTCAGGGAAACTGGAGACCCTACGGTCTGAGGTAACAGCCAAAATTCGAACTTTCCCAGCCTTCACCAGTTCAGAGGCACTGGCTGTGAGGACCATGTCTAAGCGACCACCTAGCAAGTCAGTTAGGGCTGGAGCAGGGCCTTTATAAGGTATATGAGTCATTTGCAGACCCATGGTCTGCTTTAGCAATTCTGCTGCCAAGTAACCTGATGTCCCTACACCTGCAGAAGCATAGTTGATGCTCCCAGGTTTGTCCTTCGCAATGGCTAAGAATTCTTGAATACTCTTGGCTGGATAGTCTGCTTTAACAATCAAGTACTGTGGGTAAACCCCTAAAAGAGCGATGTGATGAAAATCTTTGACAGGGTCATATCCTATTTTGCTGTACATCAATGTACCTGGAGCAATGGACGAATTGAACGTTGCCAGTAGGGTATAGCCATCAGCCGGCGCTTTTGCAACGAACTCTGTTCCCAGTGTAGAGCCAGCACCAGGCCTATTTTCAATCACTACTGATTGCTTAAGGGCCCCACCTAATTTATCAGCCAAAAGGCGTAGGCCATTCTCTGCAGCTGTTCCGGGGACAAAGGGCATCACCAATTTGATTGGCTGTGATGGATAAGTTTGGGACTGAGCGGTATCAAAAATTGATACGAAAGCAATACAGGCAAGTAGTTTTATCAATAATTGGGGTTTAAATGACATGACTAGACCCTTTTGAGTAGGAAATGGTGACGTTGGAGAATCAAGTTTATAAGACCTAAATGTATCTGCTTTCTTAAAATCAGAATTAGAAAAGATGAAAAAACATTTTTTTGTGATATCTTGACCACTTGCATAAAGATTTGATATTGAACTTATGAAAAACCATGTATTAATTTCTGGGGCGGGTCCTGTGGGACTGGTCAGTGCTTTAAAACTCAGCCAAGCCGGATTCAGAGTCACAGTTTTTGAAAGTTCAAATGCACTCAATATGGATTTGAGGGCATCGACTTTTCACCCTCCAACGTTGGATATGTTGGCTCCTTTTGGTCTCACTGATGAGTTGATCCCCATGGGCTTGATTGCTCGTTACACACAGCAAAGAGACCGACAAGAGGGGGTGGTTGCTGAATTTGATATGTCGCTTTTGACGGGGGAGACCAATTATCCATTTAGACTTCAATGCGAACAGTGGAAACTAACTCAATTGATTAAAAAACAATTGGATCAGAATCCAGATGTCCAAATTCACTTCAACGCAAGAGTAGAAGCTGTCTCGCAAGATGCTGATCGGGTAAGCCTTGATGTTCTAGTCAACCAAGAGCATCGGCAATTCCAAGGGGATTATCTGATTGGAGCTGATGGTGCATGGAGCTCAGTGCGAACAAGTCTTGGAATTGAATTCGAAGGGTTCACTTATCCAGAGAGGTTTTTAGTGATCTCCACAACCTTTCCGTATGAAAATCATCTTCCACACTTGTCCTACGTGAATTACTGTTCTGATCCTGTTGAATGGTGTGTGTTACTGAAAGTTCCTGCCTTGTGGCGAGTTCTTTTCCCAACGAAGCCAGAAGAAAGTGATGAGGATGTGTTGAAAGATGCTTCTGTTGAGTCAAGGCTACAACATTTGTTGCCACAAGATACACCTTACAAATCTGAGCATCGCACGCTCTATAAAGTGCACCAAAGGGTTGCAAAGCAATTTAAGACGGGTCGAGTATTCCTCGCAGGTGACTCAGCACATATCAATAATCCACTGGGCGGTATGGGAATGAACGGTGGTGTGCATGATGCTATCAATCTGTGTGACAAACTCATTGACGTTGTCAATCATCATAAGGATGTAACAATTTTGGATCGTTATGAGAGACAAAGAAGAACAATAGCCATTGAGTACATCAATGCCAACACTGCACGCAATAAGAAATTACTCGAGGAGCAAGACCCACAAGTCAGGCTCAAAAGTCAGCAAGAGCTCAAAGCGATTGCGAGTAATCCAGTTTCAGCAAAAGAATATTTACGTAAAACATCCATGTTGGATGCACTTGAACGCGCGGAGTCTATTCAATGAAAAAGTTAGGTATCTCTCAACTCACAGGCGAACAACGTCGCAGTTTACTCAGACCCAAGATTCGTAGGGGCCACTTGACAGTTGCACCGGGCGTGTTTGAGATGATTTCTGCAAAAATAGCCGATGAGATGAATTTTGACGCTCTCTATATGACGGGTTATGGCACGGTAGCGTCCTATATGGGGTTGCCCGACGCTGGCCTGGCCAGTTACTCGGATATGGTCAATCGGGTATCTCAATTTGCTCAAATCACGCAAACACCCATGATCTGTGATGGTGATACAGGCTATGGGGGATTGCTCAATGTTATGCACACAGTCAGGGGGTATGAAGCCGCGGGGGCATGTGCTATTCAATTGGAGGACCAAGAATTCCCCAAAAAATGTGGACATATGTTGGGACGAAGAGTTGTTCCCGTAGAGGACATGGTCGATAAAATTCGAGTGGCTGTGGAGACTCGAAATGATCCAAATTTTTTGATCATTGCAAGAACAGATGCAAGAACCACATTGGGCTTAGATGAGGCTTTAAGGCGGGCTGAGCGCTATGCGAAAGCAGGTGCTGACTTACTGTTTGTTGAGAGTCCGGAGTCTGAGGAAGAAATGCGTCAAATTGGTCGATCCTTTGATTTGCCACTAGTGGCCAATATGGTCGAAGGGGGCAGAACTCCAATCCTGAGTGCCGAGGACTTGGCCTCAATTGGTTACGGCTTGGCCATTTTCCCCGCAACCGCTTTCTTGGCCGCAACACAGGCTTTTGAGAGTGTTTATCAGACTTTAAAAACCGATGGTTCTACGAACCGTTTGACCACTGCGTTGTATCCTTTTAGCAAGATGTCTCAAAAAATGGGATTTGACTGGGTTTCAGAATTTGATGCCGCTCATGCGAAAAGTTCATAATGCAAGATAAAAATATTGTCTATCAAAAGCAAGGTTTTGGTGGCCAGTCAGGTTTTGGTCACAGATGCGCTCTTATTTTGGTGGATTTTGTCAATGGCTTTGTGGATCCAGAGTTGTTGGGCAGTCAAGCCATTGCTGATGCTTGTGAGCGGACTGTGGAGTTATTAAACTTTTCCCGTCAGTTTGGACTACCCATAGCCCATACACGTGTCGTTTTTGATGAGCAGGGCGCTAACCACAATGTTTTTACCCTTCGGGTGCCAGCATTGAAAAAACTCACTGAAAATGCATTTGAATCACAAATTGTTGATTCTTTAAAGCCCTTGCCCACAGAACTAGTGATTAAGAAACAATCGGCATCTGCATTTTTTTCAACTGGTTTGTCCGATTGGTTAACCTTTCATAGAGTGGATACAACTTTGATTGTCGGTTGCACCACAAGCGGATGTATTCGTGCAAGTGTCGTGGATTCAATGCAGCACAATTACAAGACCATTGTCGTATCCGACTGTGTTGCTGATCGTGCCCAAGAGCCCCACGACGCCAATCTCTTTGATATGCAACAAAAATATGCTGACGTGATGTCTAAGTTCAGCATCATGGATCATCTTAATTCTTTAGGAGGTAATTCACCATGACGGATCACTTAGGTTATCGTCAGCGTTTTGGAGTTCTAGGTCCATCAACGAACACGATTGTTCAGCCTGATTTTGATGATTTGAGGCCTGTAGGTGTGACCAACCATTACAGTCGAATTGCCATTCCCAATGACCCAGTCAATAACGACCAAGAGTTCTTGAAATTGGTTGATAACATTAATCAAGCCACTTTTGCAGCAGTTGAGACTTTAAAGAGTTGTGAGATGACCTATTTGGTCATGGGGATGTCTGCTGCAACTTTTTGGAATGGCCGTGCTGGTGCTCAAGATTACTTGAACAAAATGCAAGATAAGGCAGGTGTTGGAGTTTCTTGTGGATCTTTTTCAATGGAGGCGGCATTGAATACCTTGAAAGCCAAAAGAATCGCGTTTTTTTCGCCTTATTTTGAAGTCGCCAACGATCAAGTAAGGCGGTTTTTTCAAGACTGCGGTTTCACCGTAGTAAGAGATATTTGCTTGCGACGACCAAGTCCCGTCCTGATTGCGCACACAACAGATGAGATGTGCAGAAAAGCCATACGAGAGATTGATGGAGATGATGTAGACGCTATAGTTCAAGTCGGAACTAACTTATCAATGATACGTTTGGCCGCCGCTGCCGAACTTTTTTTAGGTAAACCAGTGATTGCCATTAATACTGCAACTTACTGGCATGCACTGAGGGCTTGCAACATCCATGACAAGAAGGCGGGATTTGGACAATTGATGGAGATGCATTAACACTTTATCGGATAATTTTGTCTTTGGTATACTGATTTTTGAACGTGACATGCGGTACCACCGCGTTATTACTACCTCTAAGCCCTTTACTCATCATAACGAAAACACTCATGATCACTGAGACTGGTAGCACTCGACAAGGCAGATACAGCTCTGCCTTGGGCGTGTTTTGCTTGGTATCACTGATGCTGTTGTCGCAGTATGTGGGATGGATCCATAATTTGGCTCACTCCCCCAATTCTCAAGTCAAATCGATAGGCTCGTCTGTAAGTCAAGATTGGTCAATGAGGTCGTTGGCTGACTCTCATTTTTCTTACATTGATTCTGCCGCAGAAAACTCAGAGACTGTGAGTGTAAGTTGTAAGCTTTTTGACGCGCTCATGTTGGGGGTTTGTTTGGCCTCCATCGGCTTAGTTGTTGCATTGCTTGAATTTGGTTTCGATACAAAACGATTGTCGAGAATTTTCTCGATCAATGTTCTTCCTCTCTGGGCCTATTTATCAAGAGCTCCTCCTATTTGAGTTTGGTATTTAGATAAGAATTGCACTCCTTTTATACACGCAATTCTTGTCGCCGTTGAGCGTAGTGGCAACTCAAGCCACCTTGCTTCTGGTTAACTCAACATAGTCAGGTCGACAATGCTCATCCATATTCCTGCACTGGGTCATGTGATTCATCAGTGCAAAATTTGTTTTTTAAAGTGGCCCACACGCTCCAAATCATTGCTTCTTCTGGGGTTGAGCGTTACTCATGGGTTTCTTTATGCTCAAATGATTAGTACCAAAGAAATTTCATTGGCGCAAACCACTGACGAGTCTGCAGGTATACAACTCTTACCCAAAGTCCAAGTCTTGGGTAAATCCAGCGATGAGCCGAGAAATTCCGTGTCTCAAGATACAGGTGGAAGTCTTTATCATTTCGGAATTGAGGAGATGAATCAGTTACCAAAAGGGCATGCAACGCCTCTGAATGAAGTGCTTTTGCAAGCTCCTGGTGTTGTGAATGACTCTTTTGGGCAAATCCATGTAAGGGGAGAGCATGCCAATGTTCAGTACCAACTCAATGGTGTTTTGTTGCCTCAGGGCTTAAATGGGTTTGGTCAAAGCTTGGATACTCGATTTGCCAAATCTATTGATTTGATTGAAGGAGCATTGCCAGCCCAATTTGGACTGCATACAGCAGGGGTTGTTGATATCACGAGCCTACAAAAACTAAACGATGCGGGTTCTCTTACCACGACGGTGGGAAGTTTGAATATGGCCAGTACCAGTCTTCAGTATGGGGGTACAAAAGATGATTGGTCTTACTATGCAAGCGGATCCTACCTGACCAATCACTTGGGGATTGAAAATCCAAGCCCATTCACAACACCTATACATGATGTCACTCATCAAAGTAAAGGCTTCCTTTTCTTGTCTTATCATCTGGAGCGGCAAGGAACTGTGAGTTTGACTTCTGGGGCCTACAACGGTAATTTCCAAATTCCCAACTTGAGTGGTCAAGTACCTGCACCAGCAAATCCCTACTATGGATTGGCCAATGCAAGTGCATCCAATCCTTACAGTCCCACAATCAACGGCATGGCCATACCTCCAGGACTTAATTCTGCCTTGATCAATGATCAGCAGTTTGAGTCCAATCGATTCAATGCACTCAGCTACAAGGCGATTGCAAACGATGACCTAAATTATCAGGTATCACTTTTTCAAAATCAATCAGCAACACACTATGCGGCTGATATGGGCAATAACTTGCTCTTCAATGGTGTTGGCTCTGATGTGAGTAAGAGCTCTTTGGTCCGAGGTTTGCAAACTGACATTAACTTGGCCTTGAATGATCGCCATGCTTTGAGGTTTGGTTGGCTCATGAGTTCAGAAAATGTCTCAACCTTCAATCAGTCGCTGGTTTATGCCTTGGACCCTATCTCTGGCAACGTACAAGGGCTGCCGTATCTTTTGAATGACAATATTTCAAAGCGAGGCTTACAAACCTTCGGGGTTTACGCTCAAGACAATTGGTCTGTCTCTGAACGTTTGAGTGTCAATATGGGAGTTCGTTACGACGCCTTCCGCGCATTCGTCAGTGATCAACAATTCTCACCTAGGCTTGGAGCCGTTTACCAAGCGTCCAATCACCTCACCTATCATTTGGGGTTTGCGCATTACTTTACGCCTCCTCCCAATGAGTTGGTCGCTTCATCAACTCAGTCCGTCTTTGCAGGGACCAGCAGTGCAATTCCTGGTCTCAATTCTGATGTCAAGGCAGAAAGTGCCAATTATTATGATTTTGGTTTCTTGAAAGAAGTGAGTAAAGAGTACTCTTGGGGGTTAGATGCCTATTTGAAACAAACCCATAACACCTTGGATGAGGGGCAGTTCGGGCCTGCTTTGATTTTGACTCCTTACAACTATGAAAAAGGCAGAATTCTAGGGCTAGAGTGGACTCAAAATCTAATATTGGGTGACTTCAGTGGTTATGCCAACTTGTCTTTTAATCTCACGCAGGCGAAAAACATTGTCTCAGGTCAGTACCTCTTTGATCAAGCCACTTTGCAATATTCTCAAAACAATTGGATCAATGTTGATCATGCTCAATCTAGAACACTATCAATGGGCGGATCTTATCGTTGGGGAGAAATACACTTGAATGGCAATTTCCTCATGGGAACAGGCTTGAGGAGTGGTTTTGCTAATACCAGTGAATTGCCTGGCTTCGCGGTTTTGAACTTGGGTGTTAATCGCAACATTCACACTCAAGATCTTGGTGAAATGGAATTGCGCGTATCTTTGAACAATGTCTTTGACCGGGTTTATGCAATTCGAGATGGGTCTGGTATTGGTGTCTATGCAGCTCAATACGGTCCCAGGAGAGGGATGCAATTTACCGCCACTAAAAAGTTTTAGTTGCAGGCAGTGCGCCAATCAAAGAGAGTCCAGCTCTTTGAGTAAAAGGGAGGGGGTTAAGACCTCAGACAAAATCTTGGTTTCCTGCTTAGGACTCATGATCACATAGACTGGAACTCCGCTTCGACCAAGAGATTTGAGGGAGGCAGTGATTGCCGCATCTTGACGTGTCCAATCGGCTTCAAAGAGCTCGACACCATGGGCTTTGAAGGATTCAAGGACCTCGGCGTTTTTGAGTGTGCTGGCTTTGTTGACCTGACACGTGATGCACCACTTGGCGGTGTAATCAATGAAGACTGGATGCCCATTGGACAAACTTTGTTGAACTCGGGTCTCTGACCAAGCTTGCCAAAGCGAATGTGAGTTGTCAATGGATGACTCGCTGATGCTTGTCATGTTTTTGACATCATTATCCAATTTTGTGAGCCAATAACATCCGATGACTGTGGCGCTTAATACGATCAAAATTCCAATGCCACGTTTAATTTTTCCTGATCCTTGAGATTGCGCCAATTGAGGTGAGCTGCTTTGGAGCCATATGCCAAAAGAGATCAGCAGCAATAGGGTCAGTAGAGTACTTGACGCATCCACACCCGACAAATGGCCTAGCACCCACAGTAGCCATACAACTGTCCCTAGCATCGGAAAGCCCAATGCTTTGCGCAGGCTCTCCATCCAAGGTCCTGGTTTAGGAATGAGCTTTGAGCTCTGAGGCGCCAAGCCCAACAATAAAATAGGCAAAGACAAGCCAAGCCCCAAGCAAGCAAATATGCTGAGGCCTTGCCAAGTGGGCAACCCAAAAGCCAATCCAACAGAAGCTCCCATGAAGGGCGCAGTACAAGGTGATGCTACGGCGACTGCCAATACTCCGCTGCCCAATGAGTCGATCCACGCATGACTTGAATTAAAGTTTCCAGCAAAAGATTGAACTCTTGCACCTACTTCAAACACCCCCCAAAGATTCAAGGTAATCAAAGTGAAGAGGGTGCCTAAAATTGCGATCACCCAAGACGATTGCAGTTGAAATCCCCAGCCGACCTCTTGACCTGCCGCACGGAGTCCAAACACCATGCCACCCAGTGCAAGCATTGATAAGACAACACCCACGGTGTACAAAAGACTTGCCTTGAGGTGCGCCTTGGGGGATTCACCTGTGCGTGTGTAGGCCATGGCCTTCAAGGCCAAGACTGGGAGTACACAAGGCATCAAATTCAGTATCAAACCTCCAAAGAGTGCTGCAAGTAACGCTCCCCAGAATAATTCTGGCTCTGCAGGGTCTTTAGCTTTGTCTTGGCTCCCCAGCGGGAGAGTCTTATCCTCTACAACGGGCTGTGACACATCAGTGGGTAAGGCAGGCCACTCGCCAGCCATGCTAACTGGGGCCGAAAAACTCAAAACCGATTTGTCTATTGAGCGAGTCTTGTCTATCAGTAATAGCGACCAATTTGATGGGCTGGTTGAGCGCATTTCATGAAATGGAATTTGAACGATGAATTCCTCACCATTCCATTTCGAGGAGGCGCCTTTTGCTTGTTCACCTTTGGCATCAATCAGCTCGGCATCTTCGGCCAATACTTCAAATGAGTGACCTTGCACTTTGGTAGGCAAGCCTCTGACAGTGATCTCCAGTGAGGACGATGAGCTGGCTTTGGCTGATGCTTGAAGACTTGGAGGAGTCTGCGGTTGTTGGGACAAGACGTCTTCAAAGGCTGCACTGTGCTGCGCCAGAGAGGCTTGGGTGTTCATTGCCAACGTGAGATCACCTTCTTGCGGAATACACTCGTTTTGACAAACTAACCAACTGGCGTGAACAGAGATGGTGAGTTGTTCGGGCATGTTGATGTCAGGCGCAATCCACTTTAAAGGAGCCAACAACATCGTGTCACCCTCGTAACCCAAATTGGTGAGTTCTCCCACATGAATTCTTTGGGGTAGAGGCCATACGGTCTCGCCCACCGTCCAATCACTGGGAGTCTTCCAGGTGAAGTGGGTGGGTAGACCTGTGTCCCCTGGGTTTTTCCAGTATGTGTGCCAGCCAGGTTTGTGGTGAAGTGCAACACCCAACCAGATAGGACTGCCAGCCTTTAAGCCCTGAGGTGCGAAAACTTCAAGCTGAGCCTGAACTTGTTCGGTTTTGAGGATTGAAGAGTCTTTTCCAAGTTTCAATGACGAGGGTTGTGCAGAAACCGTGATGACCGTATTTACGGCAGCCCACAAGCAACAAATCATTGTTTTGATGAATACACGATAAAAGTTCGAATGCATTGTGGAGGAGTCGTTAAGCTCGTTTGAGCAAGTGTTATGAATGGTTAAGCTCAAATATCTTATACGCTATGTAAATTGAATAATTGTGTCTAGGTTTTAAAGTTTTTTGTAAAACCAAAACATTGCAATATCCTTAAAATATTTAAGGGTTTATTGTATGATGTGAAGAACTTTAGAAGAAATATTCAGGTTTCTTTAAACCCAACCATTTTAAATGAATGTTCATCAATTGAAACTAGCTATCCAACTAACATTGATGCTCTTAACGCTTGGACTGGGTGCTTGCACCATCACTCCAGTTGAGCCTTGGCAAAAGGGGAATTTGGCCAAGCCAGAAATGACCTTTGAGGGCGATACCCTGGATAAAAATTTCACTGAGCACACGTATTTCAGCAAAGAAGGAGCCTTTGGCGGTTCTGGGGTTGGGGGAGGTGGCTGTGGTTGCAATTGAACACAGGCCAAGACCTGAGAGGGACTCTGTCTCCAATTTGTCCCAACTCGGAAGTGCTTTGATGAAAGCCGCAATGAGTCTACCTATCGCTTTGCCGTTGGCCATGCCCGTTGCATTGGGGCTTAGTGCAGAGGCTCATGCTGACAGTGCCCCCGACAAAGGTTTGGTGAGCTTTAAGTATTTGGATTACTTGGACAGTCAACCTGGATATGATCGTATTCGAGTAAGAGCGCCCTCGGTTTTAGTGATGAAGCCATTGTCTAGTGAGTGGTCGGTCTCAGGCACCTATACGACCGATGCCATTTCGGGGGCTTCTCCTGCGTTTCATACCCAAGCCTTGAAGAACATGCACGATGAGCGACATGCCTTGGATGTTAGTGCAACACGCTATCTCGGCTCGGGTACGCGAACCTTTGGGGGAAGCTACTCCAAGGAGGTGGACTATTTGTCGCGAGGTCTTTTTTATTCGTTCACTGAATCCAACGAGTCTAAAAACACCACTTGGAATGCAGGTGTGTCCATCAGCAGTGATCAAATCAATCCCACCAATCATGTGGTGATGAATGAAACCAAAGAGTCTTACGATTTGATTGCTGGGGTCACTCAAGTTTTTAACATGAACGACATTGCTCAGTTCCAGTTGGGGCATTACAGCGGCAAAGGGGATTATTCCGATCCTTATAAAATATTTGACAACCGACCCAGAGAGCGAGTCAACAACACCTTCGTTGCTCGCTGGAATCATTTCATGCCCTCCAGCGAGTCGACTTTGAAGATGAGTTACAGGTATTACGAAGACGACTGGGGAATTCGAGCACACACATGGGACACGGAGTGGGTGAAACCCGTGGGTGAGGGGTGGACATTCACGCCATCGGTACGTGTTTACACGCAAACGGCGGCCAACTTCTTTATCAATGCTGACACCTCGGGCTCTCCCTTTCCACCTTTTCCTTCGGCCGGCTCTACCTTTTATTCTGAAGATCAACGTATGTCAGCGTATGGTGCTCACACGTTTGGTCTCAAAATTAGCAAGTATTTGGATCCCGATACATTTGTCGATCTTAAAGTCGAGCAGTATCAGCAGCGTGGGAGCTGGAAACTCCTGGGCTCAGGCAGCGAGGGCTTGGATCCGATGATGGCCAGAAGCATTCAGGTGGGTTACAGCCACTTTTTTTAACCTTTACCTTTCATCTCATGGCAACTACAACTGGAACTGCAAACGATGACGCTTGGGTGGTCGTTTCTGCAGGCACTTTCACACTCAATGGGGCTGGTGGTGTTGATACATTGTTCCTGGGAACCTCATTGGCCTCGGATTACCGGGTCTCTTTTCCATCAGACGGAGTGCACGTCGACTCGGTGTCATCGGCGAGTTCTCCTTTGCATGCCACCCTTCAAAACATGGAGGTCTTGGTTTACAACTCGGGTCATGATTACCAAGGCATTGGCAGTTTGAATGTGGCCTTCATCAACGGTTCAACCAGTTCTTTGAATGCCAACACCTCAAGACCTGCATCCAATTTCATCATCAATCAATCAAGCACCGGCTACACGGCTCAGGCTAAAGATGGGCTCGGATTATTTACCTTTAATAATATTCAGCGTATTCAGTTTTCAGACAAGAGCATTGCTCTGGATCTGTCCTCAACAGGCAATGCAGCCATTGTGGCTGAAACTTTGGGAGCAGTTTTTGGGGCCTCATCGGTCAACAATACAGCGTATGTGGGTATAGGCTTGAAGTATGTCGATCAAGACACCTCTGCCACCACGGCCAATCAAAAATTATTGGATGTGATGCAATTGGCACTTAATGCTGTACTTGGCAGCAATCCAAGCCACGCACAAGTGGTGGATACGCTTTACTTCGGTGTCACGGGCTCTCATCCAACCTCAGCTCAGG
The DNA here is from genome assembly GCA_036821105.1 of Limnohabitans sp. Taxonomy (GTDB): domain Bacteria; phylum Pseudomonadota; class Gammaproteobacteria; order Burkholderiales; family Burkholderiaceae_C; genus Limnohabitans. The sequence continues at coordinate 8,709 of DAISKH010000011.1, read as the reverse complement.
CGGCTCCTTTTGTTGCTCAACTTGATTCGGGAAGTGCCAGTGCAGTTTCACTTGGGGCCATGGCTGCGCAGTTAAGCCTTAACTTGAGTAACATCAATCTGACGGGTCTCGCCAACTCGGGCTTGGCTTACACAGGATATGCATTGTGAGCACTAGGCTTAAACGCTGGTTTTATTTTGAGAGTTTTGCCATGATGAATAAATTACGCGTGCTCTCGGTCGTACTTACGGTGTTCATGAGCTCCTTCGTTGGCCTAGGTCAAGCCATGGCCATTCAAGTTGGAGATGATGTGGCAGATCTAGCGCTTCCCAATTCAAAGGTTGGGCAAAAACTAGCCGATCTCAAAGGGCAGTGGGTATATTTGGATTTTTGGGCTTCTTGGTGTGGTCCTTGTAGGCAGTCATTTCCTTGGATGAATGAGATGCATGAAAAAGCCAGCATTCCAGGCTTAAGATTCGTTGCCATCAATGTGGACGCCTCCAAGGCCGATGCCGATCGGTTTTTGAGTCAACACCCTGCTGCATTTGACTTGGCATTTGATGCAAGCGGTGAGTCTGCTAAAAAAATGGGCCTCAAGGTCATGCCCACCTCCTACTTGATTAATCCCAAGGGACAAGTGGTCCTGATCCACACGGGCTTTAGGATTGAAGAGCGCCAAGACATGCAAAACAAATTGTCCAACTTGATCTCCCTCTATAAGCCCTAAGTCCTTAAACCTGAGCTATCGTTGGGCGTTAAGGTCACCTAGCGTCTTGCTCTAATTTGGTGCAATTGGAGTTTTTCTCAGGGGCTAAATCTCTTTTTTTTCGGTACGATTTATGCTTTAATTATTTAAAACGTGTTTTTTTGACTGGGGGTAACCTATGATGAGCAACAACAGCGCTTTAATCAATTCGGTCATCAATTTGCCCATTGCCAACATGCATCAAGTCTACGATGCCTCTGAGGTTGAGCGCAAACTCAATAAATTGAGAGGTAGCGGTCAGCAGTCTGAGCGTGAGTCGTTATGCAACGTTTACGAAAGAATGCTGGAGGCTGGACCAGCGCGGTTTTCCATCAAGCCCAGCGGTTTGCCCCAGATGGACAACTTGTATGAGAGTTTGCCTAATTTTGGGCCTGTTCTTGACGAGATCAAGCGACATTTGGCCTTGAGTCAAGACAGCAGAGATGGCTTAGAGATCACCCCTCTTTTATTGCTCGGTCCCCCGGGTGTGGGTAAGACACATTTCGCCAGTCAAATTGCCACACTCTTGGGAACTGGAATTAATTTGGTGCCGATGAGCTCAATGACAGCGGGTTGGTTGTTGTCAGGATCTTCGGCCCAGTGGCGGGGGTCTCGTCCAGGTAAAGTGTTTGAATCCTTGGTCGATGGCCAATATGCCAATCCAGTCATTGTGGTCGATGAAATCGACAAAGCCAGTGCAGATGCACAGTACGATCCTTTGGGAGCCCTTTACGGTTTACTCGAACACGACACGGCCAAGCATTTCGTCGATGAGTTTGCCGAAGTTCCCATTGATGCTAGTCAAGTCATTTGGATCATGACTGCCAACGATGACAGGCACATACCGTCTCCTATCTTGAACCGCATGAATGTTTATGAGATACAAGCTCCCGACGCACAAGCTGCCCGTCAAATTGCCACTCGGATGTACCGCAGTATCTTGGCAGAGCACGATTGGGGGGAGCGTTTTGATCAAGATGTGAGCGAGGATGTGCTTGAGAGGATGGCTCAAATGCCACCGCGTGAGATGCGACGCGCTTGGATGAGGGGCCTGGGCAATGCCAAACTTCAAGGCCGTTACCGCGTCGAAATTGAGGATCTACCAGACGCAACCGGTACTAAGAGTCGGTTGGGTTTTTTGTCTTGAAGACCTTGAGTTAGGCTCAGCTCAGCTCAACTTCAAAGCAACTCACTCACATACTCTTGAGTGTTCAAACTTGACACATTCATAAGTTATAGTCGTGGGCTTAAAACAAACGCCCGACATTGGTGTTGATCGTCAGTAATGCCAAGCTTAAACCTATGAATAATGTCACTTCCTTGCACCGAGTTGTCTTCTGCGTTTTGATCATCCTTGGGATGGCCCAAGGGCTATTGATGAGTGGGCCAGTAAAAGCCGCAGATCGCAAACCTCTGGTCTTATTGGTCAGCATCGATGGCTTTAGAGCCGATTACTTGGAGCGCGGTATCACGCCGAACCTTAAACGTTTGGCACTCAGTGGCACTCACGCCGATCGTCTCACCCCAGTGTTCCCCTCAATTACATTTCCCAATCATTACGCTTTGGTCACGGGCATGTATCCTGACCACAATGGTATTGTCAACAACACCATGGCGGATCCTCAAATCCCCAATCAAGTCTTCACTTTATCGAGTCGTGCTGCTGTTGAAAATCCAGCCTGGTGGCAAGAGGGCACTCCAATCTGGGAGACCGTGGTGAGGGAGGGTAAGATCGCCTCAACACTTTTTTGGCCTGGAACCGAGGCCAAAATTCATGGTGTTCAACCTAACGATTGGTTGACCTATGACCACATGATGTCCTCTACAGAACGGGCTAAGAAATTACTCTCTTGGCTGGACCGTGAGGATAGCAAAAGGGCCGATTTTGCGACACTTTATTTCTCTGAGGTCGATTCCAAGGGCCACGCTTTTGGTCCAGACAGTGCTGAGGTCAATGCGGCCATGGCAGAGGTGGATCGGTCCATGGGAGTGCTTTTAGAAGGTCTTGAGGTATTGAATTTGAAAAACTCCACCACCTTGGTGATCGTCTCGGATCACGGCATGATGGAAGTTCCTGGCAGACAAACCTTGGACATAACTTGGGCCCTGAAACCCTTTGGTTCAGCCAGCTTAAATTGGTCGGGTCCAATCGCAGGCATCGACGTGAGCGATCAAGAAGAAAAACCTCTCTTAAAGCAGTTGGCCCAACAAGATCACCTTCAATGCTGGTCGAAAAATGAGTTTCCTCAACGGTTTCATTTTGGACACCATCGCCGCATCCCAAGCGTACTGTGTTTGGCCAATCCTGGTTGGAGTGTGGAGAGTAAAAATCATGGCTATAAAAGTGTCGGCCAGCACGGTTTTGATAATTTGATCGATGAGATGCAAGGGCTCTTCATCGTGACTGGACCTGGTATTAAGGTGCAAAATATTCGACAAGCCAATAGCATCGATATCTACAACTTGCTGGCCCATTTGATCCAAGTACAAGCACTGCCCAATGACGGCTCAGATGAATTGTTTGATTTGTTGCGCCGACACTGAAATGGCCCCGCTATGAGGTGTGCAATTTCATGCTGCTTAAAACTCAAATGATTGGATCAATCAACCCCCTAGGCTTTGTTACTTCAGGGCATTTTAGAATTGACGCAGACCTTTGTTTGGGTGCAAAATTGGCTATGGGTGAGCCCCAATTTTGAAAGATAAACTAGTAGTGCATTTAGAAAAAGTTGAGGTTATGTCGACGATGAAGTTTCACAAAAGTCACCTTCCTTGGGTATCACCATTGATTCGAACCCTTTTGACATTGTTTCTGATTGGTGCAGGCTTAAATTACGCGCAGGCAGAAATAGTTCCTGTTTTGGGGCGTGGTCAAGTCGATTTGACTGACTATGAATGCAAAACCATGTCAAGTCCCATCATCAAGCAAGTGTGCTATGAAAAAGATCATGGCTTCTTGCTGGTGAAGGTTGATAAAAAATGGTATCAGTATTGTGCTGTTGGTGAGGAGATCTTTCAAAGCTTCACAGCTTCAAACAATGCGGCACGCTATTACAACAACAACGTCAAAGACGCATTGGATTGTTTCCACTAAGCAGCTCCGACTATAGTCAGTCTAATCCCACCAAGACCACTCATTCAACCAGATGAGTGGGACGTTGGCCTTGAAGTACCCGCCTGCAATTGTCAAATACTTCAGCAAGTTCGTGCATGACCTCTCCTCTCTCGCCTCCTGCATAGTGAGGGGTGAAGAGAACGTTGGGCAAGGTCATTAAAGGGTGATTTGCGGGTCGGGGTTCACTCCAGTGCACATCAAGTCCTGCACCGGCAATTTGACCAGAGTGAAGTGCCCGATACAAAGCCTCCTCATCAATCAATTTTCCCCTGGCGGTATTGATGAAGAAGGCTGTCTTTTTCATTTTATTGAAAATGTCGGCATTGATCATGGCCTCATTGGCGGGTAAATTCGCCGCATTGACCGATACATAATCAGCCTCTTGCAGTAAAGTGTCGAGTTGAGCGAATTTGCATCCCAGTTCTACTTCGCGATGGGCGCTCAGTTGTTGTCGATTGCAATAAAGGACTTTCATGCCAAAACTCAGCGCCATTTTGCACAACAATGCCCCAACTTCTCCCATACCGATGATCCCTAGGGTCTTGTTGTAAAGACCCGATAGGTGGTCTAGAGCAGACCAGTTGTAGGCCACATCGTCGGTGGGGGTCACCTTTTTCTCATCCCAGCGAGCTTGTCTCACAGCACGGTCGCCATCTTGTAGTCGTTTGGCCAGCGCCAGCATGAACATCATGGAGTGCTCGGCTGTGTATTGCAGGCTTCGCCTTGGGAGACAAGAGATTTGGATACCTCGCTCTTTAGCGGCCGCAAAATCAATGCCGTCCTTACGTTCGCCTAAGCGTTGAATAAACTTTAAATTTGGGTGTTGATTTAAGAGCTCTGCATCTATAACGCCTCTGCGAAAAATCAAAATTTCAGCAGGATGGCTTGAGACCGAGGACAATCGTGCTGAGTTTGTTTCAATTTTTGCGGGCGTTCCCAAGGGGTAGAGCTTGACCCCGTCTCTTTCGTGTAATCCATCGGCCAAGTCATACACCGTTTGAGGTTGGATATCTAGGGGGGAGAAAAAAGCATGAACCCAAGCGTTGCTTACCTCTGAGTTTCCACTCAATGCAAAGCGCGTCAACCTCAAAACGTGGTCATCATCGAGGAACAGGATGTGTTTTGTCTCACTCATGAGGTGAAGTCTTTCTTTGAATTGAGGTGGGATCTACTGTGCGGGATGATTCTCGAGGACAAGAGTCACAAAAATTGGTGTTATTCTAAATCTTTTGTAATAATCAAAAGATCAGAAGTTTGCGATTGTCAAATAGTGCGATAGAGCCACGGCGTTGAAGTACTGTGAGCGCCATTAAAGTCCACCTGAAGGGCTTTTTAAGAGTATTGAGGGGTAAGCCCCTTCTTGAATGCTCTCTGTCTTAGAGGTTGCATTTTTTGTCGTCACACCTTCAACCGCCATTAGCCAGTTCTGAATGTGTTGGTTCAGTTTTGACTAGGATTCTTCAAAACCCAAGTCAATTGCTCATGTGTCAGGTAATCAAAGTCCCGAATTCAAAGTCTATTCCATGACCTTCCATCCCGACCACAAAGACCCATCAAGCTCTAGGCTTGAGGCATCATTGAACCACACGCAAGAGGAGGGAAGACTTTTTTGGGCCAATCTTAGTCATGAGCTCAAGACGTCATTGAGCGCTGTATTGGGTGCCGCTGAGTTGCTCAAAGCGACCTCTTTGAGCCCTCAGCAGACTAGGTTACTGGATTTGATGCAAGGTGCTGGAGAGCACATGCTGCAACTCCTTGGTGAGGTGCTTGATCACTCCAAGCTGAGCGCTCAAAGGCTGAGTTTGCGGTCAAAGCGTTTGCTTCTCACAGCGCTCATTGAGAACTGTATTTTATTATTCGATCCCTTGGCAAAGGCCAAGGGTTTGAAGTTGTATCGATGGATGGAGTTGCCTGAGGACTGTTGGGTGGATGTCGACGCACAACGTTTAACCCAGATGCTTTCTAACCTTCTCTCTAACGCCATCAAATTCACTGCTCAGGGCCACGTGTTGGTTCACGCTCAATTGCTGTGCGTTCGTGAGTTGCAGACCGAAAGGCAAGACTGGAGTGGACAAGAGGAGGGGGAAAGTGCAAACTTGGTCGTGAAATTCATGGATACAGGTTGTGGCATTGCAAAGGAGCATTTGTCCCAATTGTTTGAGCCCTTTAGCCAAGTGGGTGAAGAGAGTGCACACATTGCCTCTGGCTCTGGCTCTGGGTTGGGTTTGTCGATCGTTCACCAGCTCACTGAGTTGATGGGAGGACAGTTGAGTGTGAGCTCAACGCTAGGCGAGGGCAGTATCTTTGAACTCAAGTTACCCTTAAGGCGCCTCAGCGCCTTGAAGGCTGGTGAAGTCCCTGAGTCATTTGAGTCGCGTGAATCAATTGAAGCAAAGCTTGGAGCCACGACTATCGGGATTGAAGCTAAACAATACGATAAGTTTAAAAATCTTCTCTTGGGCCTGAGTTTTGATGATGCAATGCTACAAAAGACATTGGAGTTTGATCTTCAAGCTATGGGCTACCGCACGATCGTTATTGACCCCATGAGTCAATCAAAATTCGAGGCAGGGAGTGCGACAGAAAGCGAGGTGGATTGCGTCTTTACCGATCGCCTGCAAGAGCAGAAAACCCTTGCAAACATTCCTCATTCACGCGTCTCAAACGCTTTGAATTCATCCCCTCGCTTATTAATCGAAGTCCATCACCAGGTGTTACCAGTCAAAGCACCCCCACAACAGTTCAACAACACTCTTTTAAAGGCTCCCTTTAGCCGCGAAGAGTTGGGCTCGGTCTTGAGCGCTGTCTTAAGGCACCATGTCAATAGCCCAGTGGAGTTGACTAAACCCCAAGAAGACTCAGGTCACGTCCATTTCTTTGAGAGATTCAACAGTTTGAAAGTCTTGCTTGTTGAGGACAATTCGACACTTAGACTGGTCTATCAAGCTCTCTTGGAGTCTTTGGGGTGTGTGATTGAGATCGCTAGCGACGGACGGCAAGCCGTAAAGCTGGTCGCAGAGCAAGAGTTTGATCTGGTTTTGATGGACTGTCTCCTCCCGCTCATGGATGGTTTTGAAGCCGCAAAGGCGATCCGTCAGTGGGAGCAAGAATCGGGCAGCCAAAGGCGTTTATCGATCATTGCGCTCACCGCCTCAGATCAATTGAGCGATCAAGAAAAAAGTCTGGCCTCTGGGATGAACGACTTTTGCTCAAAACCACTGACCCGAGCAGCATTGATCAAAGTCATTGAAAAAGTTCGCTCAGCTCAAAACCAAAGAAGCCACTGAAGTGCGCATGAACACAATTCAGTGATCAGTTTTTATCGGGTCATGACAAAGTCATAGTCCAAGGTGTAGAACTCACCCGTCATGGTTTTACCATCGGGAGCAGTACCACCATCGTGACGAACAAAGTCAGCAATGAGGGATGGGCGAACTCCAAAAACAGCATCACTGTTGAGGTGTACACTGTTTTTGTCAAAAATGTGGGTGACCAAGGTTCGGTGACCTGGAGCTTGAAGTCTGAAGTGCAAATGCGCCGGTCTCATGGTGCGGTTGGTCGTGGCGCGCAACATACGAATGGCCGTGCCGTCTTGGGGGATGGGATAGTCTACGGGCAAAACTGACCAAAAATAATACCGACCATCTGCGTCAGTGGTGAGCTCAGCCCGGGCCCATGCACCATTTTTATCGATGTCGTCTTGAACGTCATAGAGGCCACGGTCATCCGAGTGCCAAACATCAATCACGGTGTTGGCAACGGGTTTGCCCTCGGTGTCTCGGATGACACCCTGGGCATACATAGGGGTGCCTGCGGCCCCGCCACTAATGTCGCTACCCATTGCGAATTTGGGCGCATTTTCCAAAAGAAACGGACCCACTAACGTGGCTTCGGTGGCATGTGCTGGCTTGGGGTAGTCCTGCGTGACGGTGAGCATGGACAAACCCAACGCATCAGAGAAAATCATGAACTCACTTCTTCCCGGTGAGCACCACTTACCCGACTCTTCAAGGTATTGAATAGCAAAGAGCCATTCCTCAGAGGTAAGCTTGACCTCTTTGGCGAAACTGTGGATGTGTTTGATCAAGGACAACATGATCTCTTTAAGCCTTGGGTCTGGCGTTTGCTCGTAACGCGCGAGTACCTCTTGAGTGATAAGGTCAGTGGCGTCGTAAAGATTCTCGATCGTGTGTGCTGTTTGAGGTTTTGAGCTCATGGGGTGACTCCTAGGTTAGGATAAAACTGATTGAAAAAAAGGGGGGTAGATTGATAAGTTTTAGGGCTTAAATTCAGTGGCTTTGTCCAATAGATGCTGGGCAGGTTTGAGTTTGAATTTGGCTATTTTCATTGATCCCGTGTGCGGCAAGCTCTCAACCAAAACCACATAACGGGGCCATTTTAAGGGTGACAAAATGCTTTTGGCGTGTTCAAAAATGTTCTCCGGGGTGAGCGAGCTACCGGCTTTGGGAACGACAGCAATCAGCACCTCTTCTTCACCCAAAATTGCCGGAACACCAATACTGGCACACTCTTGGACTTCGGGGTGTAAGGATATAGCAGTGTCAATTTCTGCGCCAGAGAGGTTTTCACCTTTTCTACGAATGATATCTTTTTTACGGGTAAAGAAAAAGAAGAAATCATCGATGTCTTTGTAGCCAAGGTCCCCAGTTAAGAACCACCCGTCTTTGAAGCTTGATGCGGTTTGTAACTCATCTTTATAGTAGCCTTGCATGATGGTGGGTGTTTTGACTACGATCTCACCGACCTCACCCAAAGGCACTTCGTTGCCCAAGTCGTCGACAATTTTGACCTCTGGGGTGGCTACAAAGGGGCTTGGGTGGGGGGAGATCCGACCCATGCTGCCCACTTT
>DAISKH010000010.1:0-41423 GCA_036821105.1 Limnohabitans sp. | reverse complement strand
GTATACACGTTGTAGGGCGAGATGCCTAGACCACCATGCCGGTTACCCGTTCGCGCTGGGGCAAGCGCCCCTCTAGCATGGAGCATCCCTAAGTTGGAGGCCAAAGAGGCATAGACTGAGTCTTGCATGGAGACCTCCACGACTCGGCCTTTGGCGGTTTTCTCACGTTCATATAGTGCAGTCATCACCGCACCGTAGAGATGAATACCGGCCATAAAATCACAAATGGCAGCGCCCGCCTTGACTGGGGGCTGATCCGGATAGCCCGTGGAGTCAATCACACCAGACATGGCTTGCATGACCAAATCCATCGCTGGGTAATCCCGGTACGGCCCAGACTTACCATAGCCCGAGCTTGAGCCATAGATCAAGCGTGGGTTCACCTTGAGCAACTCAGCCGAGCCCACCCCCAAACGATCCATGACGCCGGGGGCAAAGTTTTCAATCAAAATATCACTTCGCTTGACCATCTCTTTTAAGAGAGATATGCCCTTGGGGCTTTTAAGGTTGAGCGTCACAGGCTGCTTATTCGAATTCAACATGGCAAATGGCAACGCAGCCCCCCCCATATCCCCTCGGCTACGAAGGTGTTCTCCCTCAAATGGTTCAATCTTGATGACATTCGCTCCCGCCATCGCCATCAAGAAAGTTGCATAGGGTCCGTTATAGACATGCGACAAATCCAATACTGTGATGCCGCTCAGAGGGGCTTGGGAGGTGGTTTCAGTTATCATTTATTTAATCATTCATTGATTCGCTGCACTCGAATGAGTCTTCATGCGCTCGAGCACTCGTTGAGCATTTTTATAGTGTGGTCGATCAAGCATTTTTCCATCCAACGCGATGGCTCCGGAATGGGGCGAGCGCTCAAAAGCCGCGATGACTTGACGAGCCCATTGCAAATCGTGCTCAGTGGGTGTGAAAACTTCATTGATAACGGCTACCTGATCAGGGTGTATTGCTGCTTTGGCTGTAAAACCATCCCTGAGGCCCCTCTGAGCTTCTCGGGCCAATCCCTCCAAGTCTCGAAAGTGCGTGTACACCGCATCAACCGCCACGGTGTCGGAGGCTCTAGCCGCAAAAAGCATCATTGAACGGGCCAAACGGTAGGGAGAGGTGTACTCTTGGTCCTCACCCCGATTGGCCAAAGTCCCGACATCTGCCGCTAAATCCTCTGCCCCCCACAACATACCGCACAGGCGTGGACCCGCGTACTGCGAGTACGTCCCAAGACCGAACATTGATTTTGCGGTCTCGGTGACGATCGGCAAGATGCGAGTGGGCGTATCCAACATGCCTGCGAGGGACTCCATATCAAAGAGGATATGATCCAAAGCCATCAAATCTTGAACACTCTCGCATTTAGGTAGCATCACTCCCCAGGGCTTGGCGTGCACGATGGCTTTGAGATCCGCTCTCACATGTGGCGTGCTCAGCGCATTGATTCTGACGAGGATCTTTGCGCTTGAGGCATATTGCTGCAGAAATTCAAAACAAAGGCCTCGCGCATTTTCCTTCTCCGACTCAGGCACAGCGTCCTCCAAGTCAATGATCAGAACATCAGCACCACTGCCCAAGCCCTTCAGGAGTTTCTTGGGCTCATGCGCCGGGACAAATAGCAGAGATCGCATTAGAAGGTACCCATACCTAAAAAGCCATCGGCTAAATCAAAATCCTTGACCAATTTTTTACCCACCAAGTCTTTGAGAGCCTCTGTTGCTCCTCCCCCTAAGGTACCGTATCTCACACCGCGGTACATCCTTGAGATGGGATAGTCATCGGTGAAGCCATGTCCACCATGAACTTGAAGGGCCTCGCTGCAGACCCGAATGGCCATTTCATTGACAAACATTTTGGCAATTGCAGCCTCGTGCGGATCAGGAAAAGGATTGGCCGAGAGGCAAGCCCTGTATAACAAGGCACGACCTGCCTCAATGTCTCGGTACATTTCAGCCAACTTCCATTGAATGCCTTGAAATTCGCTCACAGCACTACCGCGAATCGTTCTTTCTCGCACGTACTTGATGGCTTCTTCAAAAGCGCCCTCAGCAAGCCCGAGAGAGACACTGGGGTTCAAACAACGCTGGGTATTAAAGGCTGACAAAAGCTTCTTAAAGCCGCCTTCTTTCAAAATCACATTTTCAAGCGGAACTTCAACATCATTGAACTGTATTTCAGCCAAGTTCTCCCCACCCAAGGTGTGATACTGGGCGGTGACCTCAAAGCCAGCGTAGTGGCGATTGACCAAGACACAACCAATACCCTCGCGCCCGGGAGTTCCGTTGATGCGGGTAAAGACCACAAACCACTCAGCCTCTTGTGCACGGCTGATGAGTGTCTTCACGCCTTTCACAATCGCTTTATCCCCCTTGATGGTCGTATTCGTTTTATAGTTGGGTACATCCGTTCCCGCGTGGGGCTCGGTCATGCACACCGCCAAATGGGCCTCACCGGAGCAAACCTTGGGTAAGATTTCTCTCTTCATGCTCTCGGGTGCATAGTGGGTGATCACACGCACTTGCACGCCCACCATCCCCATGAGCGCCATTGCAGTTGGATAGCAATTCTTAGACACCTCCTCAATCACAAGCGCTGTCTCAAAAACACCCAAATCTGTTCCGCCGTAGGCCTCAGGAATTGACATCCCCAAGGCGCCAATTTTGGCCAAGTCGTTCAAGTTATCCCATGGGTAAGTGCCATCAAGGTATTTGATCGAGTTGGCACGAAAGTTTTTTTGAACGGTCAAATCCCGAACCGTTCCAACCAAGGCGCGTTGCTCTTCGGTTAATTTAAATCGTTGTGCGTGCATGAAAAGTCCTTTAAAAGTTTTGAATATTAAAAACGCGAATACAGTAGTTGTTCAAATGAGGAGTGGTTTAAAGATGGCGAGTGAGCGCTCATTGCTGTCTCAAGGCCGCAAAGCGAGGCGGTCTTTTTTCTTCAAAGGCCAATAAGCCTTCAGCATAGTCAGGGGACTCCAAAATTGCTGGCAACGCTTGACGCTCCAGCGCCAGCGCTTCAGAAAGGGGCAAATCAAGACCATCGTTGACCAAACGCTTGATCTGGGCTTGAGCGTTGGGAGATCGGCTCGCCAATAACTGTGCATAGGCGTGAACGCGATCATCCAATTCAATGCTTGCAAAGACTGCATTGACCAGTCCGATTGAATAAGCAAACTCGCTCTCAATAGGTTCTGCGCTCAACATCATTTCGAGCGCTCTGGCTTTTCCAATCAGACGAGGCAAGCGCTGGGTGCCACCTGCACCTGGAAAAACTCCAATTCGACTCTCCGTCAAGCCAATCTTCACTCGTTGTGCAGCAAACCGAAAATCACAGGTCATGGCAAGCTCAAGTCCCCCGCCCAAAGCCAATCCATTGATCACGGCAATGGTCACAAAGGGGAGATTGGCGATGACATTGAAGACCTCATTGATAGCGGCGTTATGCTCGACTTTTTCCTGTTGAGTCATGCCCTTTCGCTCTTTGAGATCGGCTCCAGCACAAAACACTTGCTCACTTCCCCGAATGAGCAACACACGCGCTTGCCTGTTGCTGGCTTGCTGCACAGCCAGACTCAGATCTTTGACTGTTTGAACACCCAAGGCATTCATTCTTTGGGTGCGGTTGATTCGGATCTCAAAGACCCCAGCTTGCAGATCCGTTAAAGTCACTTCATTGTTCAAGTCGTACTCTCCATCCATTCAAAAAATCAAATACCCCATACCAGCGATCAGACACTGAGCACAAGCAAAAGCACCTTTTAGCCTCATCCAAAAGTGCCTCCCTCAAATACAGCTTGTTGTAGTGACTCCCGATGCTCAGGGTGTGCAATGGCAATCAACCGCTTAGCACGCTCAAGTAAGGGACAACCCCTGAGGTGAGCAACACCAAACTCAGTCACCACCAAATCAACCTCGAAGCGACCTGTTGAGACGGGCCGCTTACCCAGTGAGGCCACGATTCGAGACTGCTGACCCTTAAGACTTGTCGACTCAAAGGCAATGATTGATCTCCCCCCAGGAGAGGCAATGCCAGACCTCACAAAGTCAACCTGACCTCCGACGGCTCCCAAATATCGACCTGCGGCAACCTCTGAATTGACTTGACCCGTCAGGTCAATCTCAATGGCCGAGTTGATCGTATGAAATTTTGAAATTTGTGCCGCCACACTCAATTGATGGGTGTATTCTGAGCTTCGCATGTCAATCAAACCCGTCTCCTGAGCGAAGTCTCGCAAGCGCCTTGTGCCAAATAATCCTCCTGTCACGGTTTGACCGAGGTCACGCCCTTTATGCGAATTTGTCACCACCCCCCACTTAACCAAATCGACCAAAACATCGCTCACGACACCACTGTGAACACCCAAGTCTTTGTGATTTTTAAGCGCCTGGGCCACAGCAACAGGCAAAGTCCCCACGCCCAGTTGAATAGTGGCTCGATCAGGAATCAAATCAACAACATTTTGTGCAATTTTTCTGTCCATCTCCGATGGCTCAGGATCGGGCAAGTCGAGGATGAAGTCATCTTCTTTCACGAAGATATCAATATCACCCTCCTTCACCAACGCATCGGCGTGGGTGATCGGTAAGGATGGATTATGAAGAGCCACTACAACTCGCGCTTGATCCATTAAGGCTTGGGTAAAATCAGAAATCACCCCCAGGGAATAAAGTCCTTTGGATACATGATTAACCTGAATGAGCACCACATCTGCTCTCAAATAGCCTGATCGAAGTAGGCTTGGAATAGCGCTCACATAGGCCGGAACCATGTCGGCAACAGATGTAACGAGTCGACTTGTTCCCGCACCATTGAGTGCCAGCAATTTGAAGTCATCGGCCAGTTCGGGCTTTAGTGTCTGAGAGCAAGTGAGTCCAAAGAAAAGTGAGATGTTCTTCAGACTTTTCCTTTGAGCGACCAATGCTTGGGTAAGCGCAACTGGCTCACCTGGCCCTTGTGGCCATGCGACAACGTCATGCTCTTGGAGAAATTCCAAGAAATTCAAATTCTTCAGATCAATCGTGCGGGTCATAGAGTATTAATCCAACTTGAGGCTGGATTCTTTAATGACCCGATTCCAACGCTCTAGATCAGAGGCGATCAATTTCTTAAATGCCTCAGGTGAACTTGGTCTGGGTACAGCGCCGTCCCTTGCCAATATTTCTTTGACGTCGGGCAGACTCAAGATGGAAAAGAGCTCTTCATTGATCCGGTTAATAATCTCGGGCGGAGTATGGGCCGCGGCGAGAAGTCCAAACCAAGCCTCAAGCTGGAAACCAGGCATACCCGCCTCATCGGTCGTTGGGACATCGGGCAACAACGGTGAGCGCTCAAGACTGGTCACCGCCAAAGCACGCATATTCCCTGCCTTCACTTGTTGCACCACCGAGGCCACGGTGGGTAGGATCATTTGTAAATTCCCTGACATCACATCAGCAAAAGATGGACCAATCCCCTTATAAGGAATATGTGTTAACTCGATGTTTGAGGCTATGGCGAATAATTCTGTCCCCAAGTGGTTGATGCCACCAATGCCTGCGGTGCCATAGCTTACTCCGCGAGGATTGGCCTTTGCCATCTCAATGAATTCCTTTAGCGTTCTGGCTTTGACGTTATTGGCCACCACAATGACAAATGGCGTAGAGCCAACACCGCCAATGGGTTGTAAGTCTTGGATCAAGTCATAAGGCAACTTCTTATTGCCGGCAGCATTGGTGGTGATTGAGGTAGAAGCAAAGAGCAATGTGTAACCATCAGGCTGAGACTTGGCCACGTAATCGGTCCCAATCGTTCCACCTGATCCGCCTTTGTTTTCAACAACAACGGGTTGTCCCAAGCGCTGCGACATCTTGGTCGACAACAGCCGACCGATAATATCGTTGCTTCCTCCAGGCGCAAACGGGATGATCAAGCGTATGGGTTTATTGGGCCATTTGCTTTGTGCCATCAACTCAGGTGACAAAAACGCAGCAGCACCGGTTGCCAGAGCCAGTCGGCGATTGATAGATAAATTCAGGTTCATCGTGTCTCCTCTCTTTGATTTTTCTTGATTTAAGCTGTTAAAGTTTGAATCATTTCGTTGATGGATGCTTCTCTCTCAAGCCCATCCATGTACTCAACCAGTCTTTTTTGAGCGTCATCACCCAAAGCCCGCGCACTCACGGCAAAGCAATCCTTGGCCTTCAAGGACAAACCCTCAGGTGTCATGGGGCGAGTCGGATGGCCCAATGGTTTATCGATGGTGATCTCAAAGACTTGACCGTTGATCATCTCAACGCTTAAGACGGTGGGGGCAATATTGCGACCAAATTCGCTTTCAATGTCTGGATCAATATAAGGCTCAACTTTCTGAGCGAGCGCCAAAATATCTTGTCGATCTTTTAAATTGTCTGAAAAATGATCCAAACCGACTCGACCGTCTATCAAAGCGCAGGCCACCGTGTAGGGAATACTGAACTGTGCTTGTACGATCGTTTTTGGTGATTTTCTAATTTCAATGGGCGTACAAACTGCCTCAAATGCTTGATGATTCAGTCCAACTCGAATGGCTTTGATGAGCGCAATGTCATTCACATGCTCATGCTTTAAGCGTATCGCAGCTTCAATAGCGCTGTGATTAAAACGGCAACAAGGATAAGGCTTATAACTAAGGGAAGTGAATTTAAACTGCTCACCTAGGCCAGCACGCAAAGTACCTGGGTCGTAGCGATTTTGAAGGTAAACACGAAAGAATCCATCAATGCCTTCAAAGGTATTTTGAACTCCCCTGACTCCCCTTTTGGCCAACTGAACTGAGATCAATGCGGACATTGCCGCAAAACCGGGCTGCATGCGCTTGGTATGAGCCGCATCACGGGTAACTTGATGGTTTCCAGATACTTGCGAATAAGAAATACCCAGTGCATTAACCGTTTGCTCCTTAGTCAAGGAAAGTACACGGGCGGCGGCAACGGTTGCCGCAAAATGACCCAACAAGGAGGTGTACATGTAGCCACTCTCGATAATGCCGATTTTTGTAGCGACGCCAAGACGACTGATGGTCTCTAGACCTGCAACCACTCCAGCAATGAGATCTTGAGCGTGGGTTTTTCCATTGAGTTGCGCTGCAGCCAACGCAGCAGGCACGACCGACACGCCTGCATGCAAGACGGCTGCGTCATGGGTATCATCGTAATCACGTGCATGAGCCATGCAACCATTGATAAAGGCGGCCTGATGTGCAGGAATTTTTTCACCAAATACCAAAATGCTTGCCTGGGGTGACCCTCCCCATTCACAGACCATATCATGCACTTCTGATATCGCTGCGGCACTCGAACCCGCTACTGCACAAATGAGCGTATCAAAGATATTGATCTTTGCTGCTTGTACGACCTGGGCGGGTAAACCCTCAAACCGCAATTGTGAAGAAAAGTCTGCCAGCTCAAATGCAAAATCTCCCTTTGAATCGCTTTCAGACGACTGGTGATATGTTGATCCTGTCATGGCCTACTTTCCTCATCGGTCTACTAGACTTTGCAAGGCATATCGAACCAAAAAGATTACAATGCAAAGCGAATTTGATCAATTTTTCGATCCTGCATTGTTGAGGTTAAACATTGGAATGTCCATGTTCTTTTTTGCAAGTCGGTGTTCATGATTTACGAAGAATTAGTGAACATACTGATCAAATACTGGTTAATACCAATGCGACATAAGACCACTCGTAATCCCTAATCTCGCCAGTCATGCAAATCGATCTTGTGCAGCTCAAAACATTTGTGGTCGCAGCTGAAGAGCAACACCTCACGCGTGCAGCGGAGAGACTACATATCAGTTTATCGGCAGCAAGTGCGCATGTGCGAAATGTTGAGGAATGCCTAGATATTCAGTTATTTATAAGAGCGAACCGACACTTGGAGCTCACGGCGTCAGGAAAACTCATCCTCGGGCAAGCTAAGTTATTGCTCAATGAAGCCGCAGTGTTCACCTCCTTTGCTCGTGAGATCAAAGGCAAGACAGAGGGACTTTTGGTCGTGGGCGCCAGTAGTGAATCCACTTCCAGTGGCCTGTCCCAGGTGATTGCAAAAATGCGTGATCGTCATCCCCTCATTGGAGTCGATATGCGGGTACGCCATTCATCGAGCACGCGGCAAGCCATTAAAAATGGTGAACTCGATATTGGACTCATCTTAGGCCGTCCCATTGATACTGATTTCAGTTACCAACAAATTGATGAAGTGGCCTTTAGAGTCGTGGGGCCCGTTCAATGGAAGGAGTCCATCGAGAGAGCAGATTGGCATGAACTGGCACGCATGCCCTGGCTCACCACAGCAGACTCCAATATGGCGTATTCTGTTTTGCTCAAAGAGTTGTTCTCTAAACGCGGTTTGGAGCTCAATTCGGTCGTGCGTTTTGACAATGCTGCTGTAGCCCGCTCGCTGATGGAGTCTGGGGTGGGAATGATGCTCATGCGGGAAGAACATATCAGCATCGGACTTAAACAAGGCACGTTGGCAGTCTCGCCACTGATTCATGAGAAGATGCCAATCTTGATTGCACACATGCGCAATCGACAAGATGATCCATTGATACAAGCTTTTCACGAAACTGCCGCCTCTATTTGGCCCAACGCCAAGTCGGTCAGTCCCAATGAGCAGTAAAAGGGATAGAAACTAAAGAATCCAATCAAAAGTGAATGGCTGTACTCTTTGAAGACTGTGGAGTCGAAAGTTATACCCAAGCTTCAAACCTAAACCGCGACAAGCAACTCAAGGATTTCCGAGTGCTTCCAGAGTTCTGCAACTATTTTTCGGCTTTTGGAGGAGCGCTAGGTGTGATAGGTGTGTAGGTATGAAAATTTGAGCGACTGAAATCGGCCACAACGATTAGACAGTGCGATTTAAGCTCAAAACTTTTAATTTTGTTGCACGCTGTTCCGTCCTTGTTGTTCATTGCATTGCAAAATTCGACTTTGTCGGGTGTTGGCTCATTTCGACATTCATTGCTATGCTGATGGTTTTCATCGGCCAAAACTGAAAAACTGAGCAACATTTGCATCAGCAAAGCTGCAATAAAAAATAAATTGAAATTGTTTGTTTTTTTCATGGCCTATCATTAGCAAAATTGAAAAAATAAAACATCATTGCCAGTCTAAGGATTGATTGAAATTAGGATTTACCCAAATATCGCATCAATACACTGAGTCGACTAAAGTGTTATTTTAACCTCTAGGCACCTGGCCAATGTACTTTCAAGACCAAAAACAACGCAACAACAGTAACGTATTTGATATAGATTCAAATGAGGTGAAATTTAACTCAAAGTCCAGTGCTAGGGTTGACAAAATAACCCCTGTTTGACTTAAATGGGCTTGATTCCTGACTCACGAATGACCCTCTTCCATAAATTGAATTCATCTTGCCCTATTTTTGCAAGTTCAGCAGGCGAGCTTGAACGCGCCACAATCCC
This sequence comes from Limnohabitans sp., assembly GCA_036821105.1. Classification (GTDB taxonomy): domain Bacteria; phylum Pseudomonadota; class Gammaproteobacteria; order Burkholderiales; family Burkholderiaceae_C; genus Limnohabitans. Next base: position 31,973 of record DAISKH010000010.1, on the reverse strand, counting down.
CTCACCTTCTAAGCCTTGCTGGATTTCAGACTCGAGCAACACGTCTCGAACCAATTGATTGTATTTGGCGGTCAATTCGTTTGAAAGACCAGCGGGCCCCCAAAGTGCATACCAAGCTTCTACATTGAAATCTTTGATACCGGACTCATGCAATGAGGGAAGATTGGGCTGCAGATGAAATCTCTCACGCTTGGTGCCCGCCAAGATGCGAATTCTGGCGTCCTTGGCAAAACCCAAGGCGTTGTGCATGGGCATGAACATGGTGAGGACTTGACCACCAATGAAATCTGTATAAGCCTGACCTGCAGCTTTATAAGGAATGTGTAGCAAATCGACCCCAGCGCTTTGTTTGAGCAACTCCATGCACAAGTGGTGATGAGTACCCAACCCTGGTGAAGCATAGCTCAGTTGCCCAGGTTGACTTCTTACCCACTCAACCCACTCCCTGACGTTGGTAACCGGGACGGAGGGATGAACAGCCAAATTAAAATTGGTCGCCCCCAAAAAACTGATGGGCGTAAAACTGGCCAAAGGATCAAAAGACAATTTGGAATAAAACAGCGGCAACGTGACTGTGGTCGACACGTTGACTTGCAAACTCTGACCATCGGGCGGCGCCTTTGCAATCGCCTCCATACCAATGGCTCCAGACGCTCCAGCACGATTTTCGATCACAAAAGGTTGTCCCCACCGAGCCTGCATGCGCGGAGCTAACAAACGAGCGATGACATCGGGTGTCGTGGCCGCTGCTTGAGCGATGATGAGTCGAACAGGTTTATTAGAAATACCCTGAGAAAAGCTTGGACCAGCAACTCCAGCAAGTGAGGCCCCCAATCCAAGGGAAGAAGCATCCAATAACAGTTGACGTCGGCTCAGGTTCATGATGATCTTTTTAAGGGGTTGGTTGTTGGATTTTAAATGCGCACTCTGCCGTTTTTCTGATTAGAGTACCTCAAGGTCATTCCTCACTGGATGAACTTACTCAGTGAAAAGCTTTGAGAAATGAAGCCAAGAAATAAAACATAAACTCCCCAATTAACCTTCGGTTAAGGGTACGAAACCCTTAAGTTTCTAAAAACTCTTCAAGATTGACGTGGAAGCACAATACCATCGAATTCTTCAACCTCCATGCCCAGCGCCTGGCTAGCCAGATCCTTAACCCACTTGGGTTGACCCGCTTGGAAGACATAGGATTTGTAAAACGGATAGAGCGTGGGATGGGACTTGATTTCTTTGATCGTTCTACTTTGCGTCACTTGGTGACCGTAGACCATAGGCAAAGCAATTGAACTGTTGGGGTGTCCTTTCGGCAAGACCCCCTTGAGTTGTCCTTTTTTAGCCATCACCTCAAGCTCCGCAAAAAAGCGTTGACGAATCATGACAATGCCTTTATCACTGGCACTCAATCGCTCCCGAGTTCGATCGGCTACAACACCTTGCCCCATCCAAGCCAAAAAATCTTGATTCATCACGTGTGTATTGATGGGGTTGGCATTTTCATCAAAAACTGGGCCATACCAAGTCGGAATTGACACTTGAGTAAAGGGCTCTTTTTCTTTGGGAACTCGGGTGTACTTCCAAGTAACGCTCAACGTGTTTTCATCATCAATGGGTACACGCCATTCGAAGTGTTCACCCAGAAAAAATCCATGAGGCCATAAACAAACGCGCCCAACGCCCCAAGCCTCATCGCTCTCGGGCACACCTTCCTTTAGTCGGTGATACGTAAAGCCGTATTCAAATTCTTTGAAGTCCACCTTCAAGTGCTTTGCACCAAATTTAACCTCACCCGAACGAAGTCGATTACCCCAGTTCTCATGCATCCACTCAAAATGGACAGGATCAATTGAATTTTCTTGGCATTGAAACCAATTGCAAGGCACCTCAGAGATCACGATTTGGGTGAAACCGTTCTTCCAAGAAAAAGCCTCCCAGTCAGGCAACTGAGGGGGCTCGCCTTCGCCTAAATACGCCCAGACCAAACCGCCTTTGGTCTGAACGGGGTAGGACTTGATGAATATTTTTGATTTGGCATTGAGCTCAGGAAATGCGGTGTCCTCATAGGGCTGTTGTGTGCAACGTCCATGGGCGTCAAAGAGCCAACCGTGGTAGTGACAACGAAGACCTTGCTCTTCAACCATCCCAGCACTCAAATCGGCACGGCGATGCACGCAATTTCGGTCCAATAGACCAAAGCCTCCACCAAGATCTTTGTAAAGCACCAGATCTTCCCCCAGGAGTCGGATCTTTTTAGTGCTCAACTCTTCAAATTCAGACTCCCCCGCAATGGGCATCCAGTAATGCCTGAGCAACTTCCCCATGGGTTTATCTGGCCCAACTTGGGTTAAAAGTTCATTTTGTTCTTTGCTCAGCATGCACGCCTTCGATTTTTAGCTCCGATCACACACCATTCTATTCGGGTTGAATCTTCGCCAAAGCCACTGCTCGCTCGTATTTGCGCAAGTTTTTCTTCACTTGTTCGGTGTACTCTGCCGGGTTCATGTAGCCAATGGTAAAACCTGTTTCTTTAAATTTACTCAGGAAATCAGCACTTTCACTGGCTTGTTTGATGGCCTGGGCCAACTTGTTGGTAATTGCCGGTGGCAGACCTGCAGGCGCCAAGACACCCGTTTCAGCCGAGAAGTCAAAGTCTTTGACGATTTCTGCAACCGAGGGGATATCAGGAAAACGAGACCAACGCTTGCCTGAGGTCACCGCCAACAAATTCAAAGTTCCCGCCTTGATGTGAGGCGCTGATGCCGTGTAGGCTGTTACTAAGATCGGTACGTCGCCTGCCAATATGGCAGGGACCGACTGACCGCTACCTTTGTAGGGAATGTGAACCATATCTAGGCCTGCATCGGCTTTGAATGACTCCATGGCAATGTGATGAATACTCCCGACCCCAGAAGAACCATAGTTGATTTTGCCTGGGTTGGCCTTGATCAATTGCATGAGCTCAGCAAGAGTTTTGATATTGGATTTTGCGCTGGAGACCAACATCAATGGCTCAGAGGTCAACCCAGCTATTGGGGTGAGATCCTTTAAGGTGTCGTAAGGCAAACTCTTAAAAATATAGGGGGCAATGCCAAGCTGAGAGGTGTCACCCATCAAAAGTGTATAGCCATCCGCTGGCAATTTAACGATTTGCGCTGTGGCTGTCACGCCACCCCCTCCGGGTTTATTTTCAACCACGAAGGGCTGATTCAAAATATCGGTCAATTTTTGAGCCAATGCCCTGGCGACGAAGTCAGGACTTCCGCCTGCAACGTAGCCAACCAAGATTCTGACCGTGTGATTGGGGTAGTCCTGCGCAGAGACAATGCTGACCAAGAAAAAAAGCGCAATTTGAACAACACGTTTGAATTGATTCATAAGACTTGAGGTTTGAATGAATTGGGAGCAGAACTCAAAGAAAGACCTGAGTTGATATTATTACTTCCACGGTACACATTAAAACTCATGGATTCGACTGAGGCCCAACGCACAAAAATGGTGGTATAGAAATCAAGACTAGTCGAGCCTGAGTAGAGGTGAGAGATAGCCCCCTTGGTAACTTTCAACCAGAGACGCCGCAGACTTTACTTGGACTGCAACTTCACCCAACTTTTACAGAAACTCAACACTTTTGCATCAAGCGTTTGCACTAAAAACCTAAACTTGATGAATGATTCAATCGATTATTTTTCTTTGCGCTGAGCAGTTTGCTTCCCAACTCAAAGTTTTATACAAGGGAATCAACCCTCAATTGAGTACGATCACGATCAACAGCACAAAAGAGTTGTATGCCATTCCACGCGCGGTATTAAAAAAATCCAGGTTAATTTCTTTTTTAAGTACCGTAATTGTTCCTTCAGAGGTATTGGGTCTTATCAAGCACGGAGCTTACAACTTTCACCCCGCTCCTCCATCCCGGCCTGGTTGGGGAGCTCATAATTTTGCGATCTACCAACAAGATGACTATTTCGGGACCACTTTGCACAAAATGATAGAGTATGTTGACGCGGGTCCTATCGTGGCCATTGACACGTTCTTGATCCCAAAAGGCTGCAAGGTAGACCAACTCTCGAACTTGGTTCGCGACAGCCTTAGTCGCTTGGTCAATCAATCTGCTAAGGACTTGATCACTATAGAACAGAATTTGCCCGTATTGCCCTTTGCGTGGGGTGCAACCAAATACACCAAAAAAGATTTTATCGATATCACTTACTTTAACCCTGATATCAAAAGATCAGAGCTCGATCGTCTGATCAAAGCATTTGGTGAAAAAGGCAATATTGCTCACCTTCGCTTTGTTTTGAATGATGAAATTTATTTTTATGAGCCTGAACCTCAAGAGTCGGACATCGATTCTCAAGTGAGAATGCATCTTCATGGACATCTCTTCATTCAACGCTCCATTGACAGCATCCATACCCTCGCGTAGCCATTTGAAAATTCTTGATTGTCTTGAATCCATAATATTTGCAAACTCTTGCACTCCTAATCAATCACATAAGCCTAAGGCACCATACGTTCAAGATCAATAAACATGGGAGAGCATTCAAAGCAGCTCCCTCATGGGTGCATTAACGCATTCAATCTATCGGTCTTTCTTTCTAACTCAATCCGTTCTAAAGCATAGTCTTAAAAATGGGGTGACAGTTACCCCATTTTTGGATTTAGGGGTATGAGCTGCAGGCTTGATGAGATATAGGTTTTTTGAATTAGTAAAAAACTTTGATCGTCAATTACCACTCCAGTGACTTTAACCTTATCTGACATTGCCTTATTTAAGAAATCAACTTTTATTCTTATAATCTAATTGACTAAATTTAAAGCTTTTCAACTTTATTCAGAGATGAGATATTGAACCGACTCTGACCCTTGAATACTGAATTTCAATTCATTATCTTTTTATGTTGGGCATACTGCCCTTTTCGGGGTGGGTATGACCCAATTTCCCTACCTCTCATTTTTGAACACTGGAGTTGGTCATATGAAAACCATTCAATTGGGAAAAAACGGCCCCAACTGCTACCCGATTGGCTTGGGTTGTATGGGAATGTCTGACTTTTATGGCCCCGCTGACGACGAGGAGAGCCTGCGCACTTTACATGCAGGTATTGAGTCGGGGATAAACCTACTCGATACAGGCGATTTCTACGGCATGGGCCATAATGAAATGCTCATCGGTCAAGCACTCAAACACCACGATAGATCCAAGCTTATTTTGAGCGTCAAATTTGGTGCCCAAAGAGACCCTGGCGGGAACTGGGTGGGTTTGGATACCCGCCCTAGTGCCATTAAGACAGCCCTTGCTTATACCTTAAAGAGACTTGGCACTGACTACATTGATATCTACCGACCTGCAAGGCTAGACGCTCAAGTTCCAATTGAAGACACCGTGGGGGCCATTGCCGATATGGTCCGAGCTGGATACGTCAGACACATCGGTTTATCCGAAATGGGATCCGAGACCATCCGCCGCGCAGCCAAGGTGCATCCGATCTGTGACTTACAAATAGAGTACTCTGTGCTATCTAGAGGAGTAGAGGACTCGATTTTAGGAACTTGTCGTGAACTTGGAATCGGCATCACTGCCTATGGAGTACTCTCTAGAGGTCTGATCGGTGGCAACTTCAAGTCCGAAGAGTTTGCCAAAGGTGACTTTCGCAGCTATAGCCCCAGGTTTCAACCTGGGAATTTAGAGAAAAATCAGTCTTTGATTGCCCGACTGACAGAGTTGGCTAACTCCAAAGGCGTGAGTGTGGCCCAGTTGGCCATCGCTTGGGTTGCAGCGCAAGGCCAAGATATTTTGCCGCTGGTGGGTGCAAGACAGACTCACCGATTGCTTGAATCGTTGAAGTCCTCCAGCATCAATCTGACCTCAGAGGAGTTGATGGCCATTGATCAAGCTGTACCCAAGGGCTCAGCTGTGGGTACACGATACGCTCAACTTCAAATGTCTCACTTGGACAGCGAAAGAGGTTGAGTCTGAACAAGAGTCCTGCGCCTGAGATCAGGGTATCCTTATGACATTTTCCATGCCGTGGAGGTTGACCAATGCAGCGTCCTTAAGCGCCATGGTATGGATGTCGGGCGCCTTATTTTCGTTTTGTTTCATGGCCGTTGCTGCGCGCGAACTCTCCCACGGCATCAACACATTAGAGATCTTGTTTGGTCGTAGTGTGGTGGGACTTGTGGGATCCGTTTTGCTCATTGTCAGTTCACGGCAATGGGATTTATTTAAAACCGAAAAATTAAAGTTTCATTTCGCTCGGAACATATTCCATTATTTTGGGCAATATGGCTGGTTTTTGGGCGTGTCCATGCTACCTTTGTCACAGGTCTTCGCCATTGAGTTCACCTCACCGCTTTGGACCACCATCTTGGCGGCATTGTTTTTGGCAGAAGCCTTGAGCCTCAGGCGTGTATTTGCTGTGGCCCTGGGTTTCATGGGTGTCTATGTCATCGTCAGTCCTGAACAAGGCATGATCAACATTGGTGCACTGTATGTATTGGTTGCAGCAGTATGTTTTTCATGTGGCAACATCTTCACCAAGCGACTCGTTAAAACCGACAATCCACTCACTATTTTATTTTTCATGTCCCTCATTCAAGCCCCTATGGGCTTGGCTTTGGCCTACAGTTCCCTCACTTTGCCTCAGGGTCTTCAGTGGTTTTGGCTTTTTGTGGTCGGACTTTCCTCAATGACCTCTCACTTTTGTATGGCACGAGCGATGCAAAAAACTGACATCAGTGTAGTGGTCACGCTGGATTTTTTAAGATTGCCACTCATCACGGTCATCGGAGTATTGATATATGCAGAGCCCTTTCACATCTTGATGGTTCTGGGCTCATTCATGGTCCTTTGCGCCAATCTCATCAATGTCTATCAACCCAAACAAGCTACAAGCAGTTAGAGATAAGAGGTGATATCAGGGTTGAAATAACAAACGGTCCACCCACTTGAGAACCTTAAAGTGGCCAACAGATGGCCGTTTTTGCATACTTTAGACTGGTTTAATTGACCCCACAGCGTTACAATTGGATTATTAAAGTCCTACTGAAACTAAAAAATGGCAAAACTAGCCCTCACCCTATCCTTATTGATGTTTGCAGCTCTATCGCAAGCGCAAACCTCTAGCTCCAACCCAAGTGATCAAGCTACTTCCGCTTCGCAATCTGTACAAACACAAAAGCCAGATGATTCTCGCTTTTTTAAAAGCGAAGATTGGTTTTTAACTTGGGGTTATAACAAAACCCATTTCTCAGACTCCAATATCAATGTGAGCCAACCCTCATTGGGGAACAATTTCACTGTCAATGGGGTTCAAGGTCATGACGAATATCATTTTCCCACTTGCTGTAGTCCAGACAACTTGAGAATTGGACGCTACATTGATGAAGCCAAGACCATGGCTTTGGATCTGAGCTTGGATCACACCAAATTCACCAGCACCATCGGACAAGTTGCCAACGTGACGGGGACCAATAGCGGTGGCACAGGCCCTCATGTGCTGTCGACCCAATATTTCTCATATATGCTGCACAACGGTTTGAACCAGATCATGGTGAACTTGTCCTACCGTAAACCTTTGATTGGAGCTCCTGATGAGACCACGGGTCTTTCTTTCATTAGCAAAGTCGGTGCAGGCATTGCAGTGGTTCACCCCTGGAGTGAGATCAATGGCAATGAATACCAGATGGAGAAAAAAACTCTCACCAATGCGTTGGGTTTTAACAATGGCTGGTGGCGCATCGTGGGCACCTCAGCCTCGGTTGAGTTTGGAATGAGGTATGTCGTTTATAAACCTCTTTACTTGGAATGGAGTAATAAACAAATTTTGACCTCGATGAGCAACGTGCCGGTTTATCAAGGTAGCGCCTCACAAAAATTGCGCAGCAATGAAATGATTTTTAGCATTGGCTACGCTTTCAACCACTGAGCTCATGGCGATCGATAGGATGCACTCGATGTCGTCTCAGAATCATCAAATACCCGAGATGGCATCAATCATCATCAAGAATCATCTATAGACATCAAGACACGATAGTAGGCATTCATCATGCCTATCGCCTTCATCCTCTTCTTGCGTCAGCCTCAATAGAATCAAAAACCAATCGATAGGCCCAACCTCATCTGTCGAGGCTCACCAGGATGAACGGTGACCCCGCTGGGTTCGGGTTTTGAGGCAAGAGAGACTTGATAGTCTTGCGAATACACCATGTCATAGTACTCGCGATTAAACACATTGAGTAAATCAACTGACAAATATGTACGCTCATTCATTTTGCGCTTGATGCGAAAATTCGAGACCAGCGCACTGGGTGCTACTTGTGATCCGTCTTGCGTCAAGGGATAGGTACCAATATAACGAGTCTCCCATCCCATTGACCAAGGACCCCAATGGTGAATTCCTGCTCTCAATACCCCCACCTTTCCAACCGCATTGGGGATATGATTGCCCTCATCCCCATTGTCATTCATGTTGACATAATGGGCCTTGGTCCAAGCCAAATCGAAGTCTAAGAACATTTGCTCAGTGGGGGTAAATCGATTGTTCCACTCCACCCCATCGCGAATACTGGCTCCATTGGGAGAGGTGCTCCCCAGGCTAGAGTCGGCGTTAAAGACCAACTCCGAGCTGCTTTTAAGTTGCCACAGCGAAAAGGAGCTTTGCAAATGTGGCAAAGCCTCTGTTCTGATTCCTACTTCTGCGCCAAAGCTGGAGGCCAAGGCTGGAACCGAAGGACTATGGGTCAAAGTTGTGGGATCAATCTGATCAATTACTCCGCGGGCATCGTTGCTGTGAAAGCCTCTTCCCATATTAAAAAAAGCTTCGCTCTTGGCCCAAGGACCGAAGATGACAGAGAGCTTTGGAGAGATTTGTGAGGCGACTGCTTGGCCACTATTGAGAGCGCTTTCTGCGGCACTCATACTCATACTCACATGGTCCAACCGTGCCCCAAGCACAGTTTTGGCCCAAGGTGCCCATGCAGTGGTATTTTGCGCATAGACCCCCGTCATCCACTCACCCACGTGTTCCTGACTGACCATGGACACGAACCTTCTAGACTGGGTGTTGAACAACCCAAGCCTGATGTTGTCGTAGCGAAGTTGAAGTCCAACTTCACTGCTTGAGTCGAGATTAAAGAAGTCATGGCTCCAGCCCTCAATCCAACTTCCCCCAAAAACATTGCGCGTTTCATTTTGTTCAAACTGATCACCCGTCGTGGGTCTCAATTCAAAAAAAGTGAAATCTGACCACAGTGAAATGGTATTGTGCTCTACATAGAGAGACATCTTCCGATAGCCTTGGTCGTTGATCTCGTGACGCTCACCCGATAAGACACCTCGTGAACTCTTGCCGCCATCGCTTGGATTCATGGTTCCAAACAAAGGCAGTAGACCCTCAGTGATCAAAGACAAAGGCACTTGATCGGTTGAGTTCCAATGAGAGGTGTAATACGCCCCTGAGAGGGACCACCCCAAGTTTGAAGTACCATCACTCAACTTGAGCAGCCCATTGATTTTTTGAAGCTTTTCTGGGACTTGCCAAGGACCATCTTGATGAAGTAACTCCAACGCACCCAAGAGAGTGGGCGCATCTGGAATCAATCCGGGGCCATTGAGGTTGAATGCATTAGTCTTCGTGAGAGGCTTTGAAGCGGCGAGTAAGATTCTTTCATATCCATGGGCCCCCACGGTGTAATCGAATAAATTGGAGTCGAGTGACTTCTTATAAACTACTTCGGCAGAACCTGCGCTGGCAAAGTCACCATGACTGGCATCATAAGGACCTTTTCTGTAGTCGATGTGATCGATCAGTTCTGGAATTAAAAAATTCAGATCCAGGTAGCCTTGTCCATGCGCGTGCGTGGGCATATTGGCCGCCACCCCATCCACAGAGGTGGCAAAATCCGTTCCGTGGTCTAGGTTATAGCCTCTTAGAAAATACTGATTGGCTTTGCCATCGCCTGAATGCTGGGTAACAACCAAGCCAGGAATGCTTTGCATTGTGTCGCCTGGCCGCAAAACCGCCAAATCGACCAAACTGATCGCCTTGACAACACCGCTGGAAGCAGCGTCCGTGGTCCCCACCCCATTATCCAAACTACCCTTGATGACCACACTGGGCAAAACCGTGCTTTGGCGGTCTTCGGGCATCACCTTGGTCGCTGGCCTGCTGTCTGTTTTTATTTGCCTCTTTTGCAAATCGGACGATGTTTCAGGTAAATGGATGTTTTGGGCGTAAGAGGTCGTTGCCAAAATCAATAGGCTATAAGTCACACACAGCTTACCTGATCTCCAAGCTTTAAATTCCACAATTAACTCCAATCACCCCGATTGTATTACGAATTTTCAATTCATCATACCGACTGATCAGATATCACTGAGTAATGCGCAGATGGCTTAGATCCGTCGCAGTGAATGCACTAAAAAAGTACAGCAAAAGCTCAACCCGGCAGGCCAAGCTTGTGCAAAATCTGTAAAAATGAGTGAATGTTCAATGAACTAGACGATTAATTTGTGAATACTTCCAACCTCTACCCCGGCTTTAATCACCAACTCTTTGATTTGGGGGAGGTTCAAATCAACACTTGCTTTGCAGGCAACGGGCCCCCGATCTTGCTACTGCATGGCCACCCTCAAACACATGCCATTTGGCACCGAGTTGCACCCACCTTGGCCCAAACGCACACCGTGGTGATGACAGACCTCAGGGGCTATGGAGATTCCTCCAAACCACGAGGCTTGCCCGATCACAGCAACTACGCCAAGCGAGCCATGGCAAACGACCAGTTGAAGGTAATGAAAGAGTTGGGGTTTAATCACTTCGATGTGCTAGCCCATGACAGAGGTGCGAGAGTGGCCCACCGTTTGGCGATTGATCACCCCAACTGTCTTAAGCGAATGATGCTTCTTGATATTGCACCGACTTTAGCCATGTACCGACAAACCAACGAAGCCTTTGCACGGGCTTACTGGCACTGGTTCTTTTTAATTCAACCCTCTCCCATGCCAGAGCGACTCATCGAGTCCAGTGCCAGAGACTACATCCGTGATGTGATGGGCAACCGAAGCGCTGGCATGGCACCCTTTGATCCAAGGGCCGTCGAACACTATGTGCGCTGCCTCTCAATGCCGGGCGCGGCCCATGGTTTATGCGAGGACTACAGGGCCAGTGCCACGATTGACCTCATCCATGATCAACTCGATTTAAGCGCGGGCCATAAGATCTCACATCCTTTGAAGGTTTTTTGGGGGCTGGAGGGCGTTATCCAAAAATGCTTTGATCCACTTAAAGAATGGAAACAAGTTGCCCACGAAGTTTCTGGTTCAGCGCTACCTTGCGGTCACTACGTCCCTGAGGAAGCACCGCATGAACTCTTAAATGAGTGCAAGACATTCTTTCAGTAAGTACCTATCCCAATAAGTGCTTTAACACTCCATTTGAAATACACTGATACTTAGTTCAACGCAATGTGTGCGTTTTGAATAACGGTTTGCCATTTTTTGATATCAGCCAGCAACAAAGCTTGGGTCTCCTCAGTACTCAAAGAAAACGGATCTGCATTCATGTTCTTAATACTTTGAATGACCTGGGGTGAGGACATCGCATCACTGAACTCTTTGCTCAATTTCGCGATGATGGCTTTGGGGGTACCTGCCCTCACAAAAACCCCGTTCCACGAACTCACCTCATAGCCGGGTAAACCACTCTCGGAGACCGTGGGCACATTGGGTAAATTAAATAGCCGCTGGGTTGCACCAACTCCCAAGCACTTGATGTTGCCTGCAGCAATGGAGGTGAACACGGGACCAACAAACTCAAACGCCACATCAATATCTCCACTCTTTAAAGCCGTGAGAACTGAAGCAGTGGAGTTAAACGGAATAGTCTGCTCTTGAATACCCGCAAGTTGCTTGAAAAGTTCTACGCCTAAATATTGGGTTGAACCCACATTGATTGCGCCAAAATTCAAGTGACCTGGATTTTTTTTAGAAAATTCGATCACATCCTTGACTGAATTGAATTTGGAGTTTTGATTGACCAAAAGCACAATAGAAAAACGCGCCATTGTGGTCACCGCCTCAAAATCAGTTTTAACATTGAAGGGTAAATTTTTCACCAAGGTATAGCTGATCGCTGAGCCGTTGCCTATCAAGGCCAACGAATAACCATCGGGCGGAGCTTGTTGAACTGTAGAGAATGCTTGAACTCCGGCAGCACTGGGTCTATTTTCAACAACAATTTGTTGCCCAATTTTCTCACTCACCTTTTGAGTCACAACACGAGTGATCAAGTCTCCAATCCCACCTGGCCCATTGGGCAAATAAAACTTAATCGGCTTGGTGGGGTAAGACTGAGCGTACAACATGCTCGAGATCAAACCAAAAGTTATGGCGGGTATAACCTTGGCGATATAACAAAAAATTAAACGTCGCATGAAAACTCTGAGTAGTGGTGTTGCTATGAATTTAAACGTTTTAATCCCTTGGCTCGCAAGGGTTTTCTCTATGCATCTTTGAATCCCAACGCTTTAGCATGAAAAGAATTCATAGCACATTCTTATCAAATCATGTCTTTTGAAATTTCACCTCTATCCCATGCCATCGGCGCCAAGATAACAGGCCTTGATCTTCAAGCGCCTCTAAGCTCAGATGACATCGATCGACTCTTAGACACTTGGCACTCGCATGGCGTACTCTGCCTCCCCAACCAATCCCTGTCGGAGGCGCAACAAATTCAATTTGGGCAATATTTTGGCGAACTCGTGAGTACTTTGGGTGAATACAAAATCAGCACCACTCACCCCTCGATCATGTACGTTACCAATGAAAAAGAAAACGGTGAGTACATCGGAGCCCTCCCCGATGGAGAAATGTTTTTCCACTCCGACATGTGCTATGTTGAAAAGCCTTCGATGGCTACCATTTTGTATGCCATCAATATTCCACGGGTAGGTGGCAACACTCTTTTCGCCAACATGTACAAGGCTTACGAAGCGTTGGATCAGAAAACCAAATCCAAAATTGACACCTTAAAGGCGGTGAATAGTTATGAGCCTGGAGACAAAGCCACCATGAGTGTTGGGCGACTAAAGGCGCCCACTGGCCCGAATGCCCGCCGCTTCTCCCACCCAATGGTCTGTACCCATCCAGTCACCAAGCAAAAAGCACTTTATATCAACCGACTCATGACTGAGTCTGTCGTTGGTCTTGAAAAGAATGAGAGCGATGCATTGCTTGAGCAATTATTTGATCACCAAGAGAAAACTGACTTCATTTATGAACACCACTGGAGTCCAGGTGACTTGGTGATGTGGGATAACCGCTGTGTGTTGCATGCTCGACAAAATTTTGACTCAAAAGAGTTGCGCAAACTCAGGCGCATCACCATCAAAGGCGATGTCATCCAATAACAAAAAGCTTACCAGAAGGCCAGTTAAATACCATGAATAAAAAACTATGGGTTTTTAAATTACTCTTCTCTCTCAGCACATCGCTTGTTCTCGTGCTAAGTACTGGTGTTGCAAGCGCAGACACTTTTCCCTCAAAACCCATTCGACTGGTGGTGCCTTACGCGCCCGGTGGAGTGGGTGATTTGACGGCCAGAATCGTTGCTCAAAAAATGGGAGAAAACCTCGCCCAACCCATCATCATTGACAATCGCCCTGGAGCAGGCCTCATCCCGGGCACTGATTTTGTGGCCAAGTCTGAGCCTGATGGTTATACACTTGGGATCGTTGGCAATGGCCAAACTCTGGGTAATTCATTGTTCAAGAACCTGCCCTTTGATATCGGCAAGGACTTCACCCATGTATCGACCATAGGTTTTTTTGATATCGCCGTGGTAGTCAACACCAACTCGAGCATCAACACGGTTCAAGACCTGATCACTGCGGCCAACCGAAACCCAGGACAAATGAACGCGGGAAGTATCAACATCGGTAGTACCCAGAACTTGGCCGCCGAGCTTTTCAAATCCACCATCAAAGCGGACTTCACGATCGTTCCGTTCAAGTCTAGTGGGGATGTAATTTCTGCCGTGATGGGCAAAAATATTGACTTTGGGGTAGAGATTTTGACGCCACTTTTGGGGCCCTTAAAGGGCAACTCTATCAAAGCAATTGTGCTCATGGGAAAGAAAAGATTTTCTGCATTACCCAATGTGCCCACCATGTCCGAGAGTGGCTTCCCAGGCTTTGAAGCCTCTTCTTGGAACGGAATTTCAGCAGCATCCAAAACGCCCCCAGCCGTTTTGGACAAACTCAATAAGTCCGTTCAATATGCACTCAATAACACCGAGGTGAGGAGCAAACTGCTTGAATTGGGTATAGACCCCAAGGGCAGCACACCAGAGGAGATGAAAGACTTGATCGCCTCAGATACCAAAAAATGGAAAGTCATTATCGAGAACGCCAAGATCGAGAAACAGTGATCCCCAATCAATCAAACTCAAGCCCCAAACCATGACTCAAAAATCACTGCCACTTAACATTGCCATCGCAAACTATGGCCACACCGCTGCACTCCTGAATGGATCGGTTCCCTTGGAAGGTATCCAAGCTAATTTCCAAAACATCAATCCCATCATCGCCGCTTTTCGCCGAATGGTAAGAAGTGTTGAGTTTGATGTCTGTGAAATGGCACCCGCAACCTACATGATTGCACGCTCCATGGGAGCCCCTTTTAAGGCTTTGCCTATTTTTATCATGCGCCGTTTTCATCACAGTGGCTTTGTTGTCCACCCTGGTGGAGTCATCCACAAACCCAAAGACCTTGAGGGGAAAAAAGTAGGCGTCAGAGCTTACTCAGTCTCCACGGGAATATGGACTCGAGGTATTCTTCAAAATCACTACGACGTGGATATCAACCAGGTGACTTGGATGGTTGATGATGAAGAACACGTTCAAGAACTCGTCCTTCCGCCCAACGTACACCATGTCCCTGAGGGCAAGAGTTTGGTAAGCATGATGCAAGCGGGAGAGCTCCAGGCTGCATTTTCTGGCCCTGCAGGCATCGGACGTGCTGGCGCTCCCAAAGATGGTTGGGATTCTAAGTCGAGCGAGGAAATCTCCTATCAAGAACTCTTTCAAAACCATGAAGAGGTAGAGCGGCAGTGGTACAACGAAACCAAAATTTACCCCACTCATGGACTGATTGTTGTAAAAGACAGTTTAATGCGCGATCACCCTTGGCTGGCGCAAAGCCTGATGAATGGGTTTGAAGCCTCAAAAAACCTCTACACACGCAAAATTCTTGCAGGACACTGTGAAACAGAGGTTGACAAAAATTACCTCAAACTGTCTAAAATTGTTGGAGATCCATTGCCTTATGGATCACAGGACAATCTGCCTGCTATCGAGGCCTTGATGAAATACTGTTATCAGCAAAAACTATTACCCAAACTTTATGATTTGGAAGAGATGTTCGTTCCACTTTGAATGATCCGCAGAGGTGACCTCACATTCTTTACTGAGCTTTCAACATTTATTTTCCTGCTTTTTTTAATTTTTAATCTGACCCTTCAACATTATGACCACCACCATCCGCGACATTCACCCCCATATCATTTCAACTGACGAAGTTAAATATCCTCGAGACCCACTGGGTGGCACACAATCAACTTGGTCTCAAACTCGACCCACGTCCTGGCAACAATTGATTGAGCACATGGATGCCGCTGGCGTTGCCAAGTCTGCCATCGTTCAAGCGTCCACTTGTTACGGATTTGATAATTCCTATGTGGCTGAGGCCGTGGCTGCACGACCTGATCGTTTCACGGGTGTTTTTTCAGTCAACATGCTCAGCCCTGATGCCCCTGAGAAAATCAATCACTGGGTCAAACAAGGACTCACAGGACTACGACTCTTCACCACGGGTAGTACCATGCCTGGACAATCTGATGTTTTGGGAGATCCAAGATCCTTCGCAGGCTGGGAGGCGGCAAGAGATCTGGGTATTCCTGTTTGCGTTCAGATGAAACCCGAGGGACTGGGTATGCTCAACACGCTGATTGAGAAATTTCCCACTACTCGCATCATCATCGATCACTTCATGGGTGTCCCCCCAGAGGGTGGCCCCCCATATGAACAAGCTGAGCCACTCATGAGTGTTGCCAAGCATCCCAATATTTTCCTAAAACTCACCATCATTACCATTCGACGCTCCTATAAGGGGCAAGCCACACCGGAATCTTTTATTGGTAAAGTGGTCAATGCGTTTGGATCCAACCGAATTGCATGGGGCTCCAACTTCCCTACCTCAGAGGGCAGTCTTAAAGAGATTCTTCAAGAGAGTCAAACCGCACTAGCTTTCTTGCCCGCCAGCGACCGAGACAATATATTGTCCAACACAGCCAAAGATCTCTATCCCGCTTTATAAACTCAACGAATGAGTGCTCAATGACCCAGATGCTCACACCGCTAAAGGCCATGATTGGCGACTATGAAAATACCCATCGACTTCGTCAAGGCATGCTCAAGCTTAGCGACCGGGAGATCAATTTTGCCGATGTCAAAGTTCCCAATACAGCATTTAAGCGAACTGTTCGCGACATGGAATTTGATTTCTCCGAATTGGCCATTGTCACCTTCCTACAAGCCAAAGAGGCAGGAATACCGTTAAGTTTGTTGCCTTGTGTGGTGGTCAGTCGCTACCAACACCCCTATTTAATGTACAACTCCAAATTGGGGCATTTAAAACCCAGCGACATCAAAGGCAAGCGAATCGGAGTTCGGTCTTACCCTGTCACTACGGTGACATGGCTCAGGGGCATGCTCCTTCAGGAGTACGGCATCAAGCCAGAGGAAAATCAGTGGCTAGCCTTTGAAGCACCCCATGTGGCGCAGTGGCGAGATCCTCCCTGGGTCACGATGGCCAGCGCTGACCAAGACATGCTCGCGATGCTAGAAAACGGAGAGCTTGATTTGGCTGTTCTGGGGAGCGCTCCTCCCAACCCGCTCATCAAACCGGTCTTTGATCCACCTGAATTGCACAGTGAGGCCTGGGCCAATAAGCATCAGGTGATTCAAATCAACCACATGGTTGTCGTCAAAGATGCGTTGTGTAACGAAAACCCACATTTGATACCCGAGATATACCAACTCTTCAAGGAAGCTAAATCTTCATCAGTACGTACTGAAGGTGCAATGGATCCATACCCCATGGGAATAAAGGCGGTGTCCCCTCACCTTGAATTCGTTATCGACTTGGTTCATCAACAAGGGCTTACCCATCAGCGAGCAAGTGTGAAGAGCTTGATACACCCCTTGGCTTGGCTGGATTGAAGCCGGGAGCTTGACGTCTGATGAGGCCGCGTGACCTATCGATTTGAAACCACTCACTTCGTTATAACGAAATTAAAGGACTCAGTGGATTGAGAATTCAACACCCCAACAAACTATAACTTTAGGGGTGGACTTGCATTAGAAAATAAGGCTTAATAGAGCCTGTAGTCCTCATCAATCATTCTCAGCAATCTTTCACTGTTTGCCCAATAAGGCCAACACCGACTCTCCATGAACAATCCGACCCAACTCAAATCTGGCTTTCATGGCGTTTGGCCCGATGTACTCTCACCTGTCAAAGCCGATCACAGCTTAGATTTGCACCGACTCGAGTCACACATCCGAACTCTCCTCTATAAAGGTGCTTCGGGAGTCGTTGTGTTTGGCGAATGTGGGGAGGGTCCTTCGTTTTCTCATGACGAAAAAACTCAAGCACTTGCCCATTTGGTTAAAGAGGGCATCCCCAGCAACGCCCTGATGCTCGCTTGTGTTGACTCAAGCGCTCCCGAGGTTGCTAAGTTGATACATCTAGCAGACTACTTGAAACTTCATGCAGTATTGATCTCTACACCGTTTTATTATCAAGATCTGAGCACAGACGGATTGGTGAGCTATTTTGACTTTCTATTCGAGCATACTCAAAAGTCCTCTACACCTTGCTATCTGCATTTGCTACCCAATAAAGTTCATCACGAACTGCCTGAAGCCGTGATCAACACCGTGCTAGACAAGCACCACGATAGAATTTTTGGAATCATCAACCAAACGGGTTCAAGCTCACTCAATCAAGACTTACTGAAGTCCTTTGCGGAAAAGGTACTGATTTATTCTTGTCTTGAAACCGATATCAAAACACTTAAGTCTGCTGGCATTATTTCTGCCATGGCCAACATTATTCCCAAAGTAGTGCTGCATCAACTCCATGCAGGAGAAGATGTTCAAGCCCTTCAAATCCCAGGATTAAAAGTCAAGACTTCAGATGAGCGTTTGGTGGAGTTTCAAACCATTTTGGCACAGCATCCAAGCATTGCAGCCTATAAATATTTGCTCGCACAGGTCTACAAAAACCACGACTGGAAACTTGCCAGACCGCCCCTCAGTAACTTGGACTCGACAAGCGTAGCAGCACTGGAGAAATCTTTTGCAACTTTTGACTTGCACCCCAACTTCGAATAAATTCCCCCAGTAAAGGCAAAGTCACATGGATTTTTCAACCTCTTGGTTCATCATTGACCGAAATAAAAAGCATGAGGTGATCTCTCACGAGGACTTATCAAAATTAGACCCGCACACCTATACTTTGTTACAAAACTTTAAATCTCATCAAGATGCAATGAGCGAGATGGCTCAACTTGTTAAACAAAATATCAATGCAGCCAACGAAAAAATTGATCACATTAAAAAAGCTCATTGAATAAAAACCATCGAAGTTGAACTTCGATAACCCACCCTAACTCCATGCAATCTTTTTAAGGGGTTTCAATAGGGTTTGATCTAATCACTGAAAACGACTTTTAAGTTATAAATGCATCTACTGATCTATGCCTATCTAAGGCTGACATGATGCCCGATATTATTTCCCCAATAGCCCAAAGCCACCCCCGAATTGAATTTGTAGATCTCGAAAAATTCTTCAACCCTAGGTCGATTGCCTTCATCGGGGCAACTGAAGATTTAACGAAATTTGGTGGGCGTTGTATGCGCCAGATGATTGATTTTGGGTTTGCGGGACAAATCTATCCTATCAACCCCAAGCGAGATCAGGTATTTGGTCTCAAGTGTTATCCAAGTTTGGCTGATTTGCCTGTCGCCCCCGATCATGTCGGAATCGTCTTACCAGCAACGCTTGTCCCCCAAGCCATTCGCGAGTGTGGTGCACTCAAAATCCCCTTTGCAACTGTTTTTTCCGCTGGATTTGCAGAAACTGCACAGCCTCAAGATATCCAGGCTCAAGCTGATCTTTTGGCCCTGGCGCGTGAATGCGGCGTGAGGATCATGGGGCCCAATTGCAATGGAATGATCAATTTCGTCGATGCTTTTGCTCTCACATCCACAGCCACCATCAATGGCCCAAAGAAAAAGGCAGGCGATATAGGAATAGTTGGGCAATCTGGAGGCGCCTCTCAAGTCAATGTAATGTGGCGGGCCCAGCAGTTGGGACTTGGGGTGAGTTATCAAGTCAGTTGCGGCAACAGCGTAGACTTGGATATGTTGGATTTCGCCGCCTTCATGCTGGACTCAAAAGAGACCAAAGTGGTACTGATTTTGGCTGAACACATCGCAGACGGCAACAAGCTCAAAGCGTTGGCTCAAAAAGCTCTTGAAAAAGGTAAGCCCTTGGTGATGGTCAAAGCCGGGAAGACTGCTGCTGGCAGTAAAGCAGCGGCCTCGCATACTGGAGCCCTAACAGGTGAAGATGCCGTCTTTGATGCGGCCTTGAAACAACTGGGGATCATTCGGGTCGATGACTACAGCGAACTCTACATGGTCGCCTCGATTTTACGGCGGGGGCGACTACCGAAAAGTAACCGCTCTGCGGCCATTTCAATCTCTGGTGGCAATTTAGTGATGTTGGCAGACTTGGGAGCCGCTCACGGAGTTGAATGGCCAGCCTATTCAGCCCAGACCCATCACCACCTCTCACAACTTCTCCCTGGATTTTCTTCAGCCGAGAATCCAACAGACCTCACCGCCGCCGCCATTGGGCAAGCAGGTAAGTTCGCTAAAGCAGCGGAGTTGATTCTCAACGACGAGAACATTGACACCATGATTCCGGTCTTGACCATTGCCAATAGTGCAGAGATCAACGCCTTGGCTGAACTCTCAAATAGCAGTGCAAAACCGTTGGTGATGTTGTGGACTGGATGTGCCAGCGACGACCCCAATCTCACCCCAACGAGTCTGATCGCAAAAGGTCATGCGGTATTCCAGGATGCGCTACCTTGCGTGAAGATGGTCGAAAAAGTTCAAGATTATGCAGCCTTCGTGCATCGCAATCAAAAACGTGCTTTAAGCCGCCCAACAGGTTTGAACCCTGATGCCGTTCAGCACATCCTTGACCACAGTACTCCAGTGATCTCCGAATATTGGGCCAAACAAGTGTTGTCTCATTATGGGATTGAAGTCTCCAAGGAGCTCTTGGTCAAGACAGCCCGCGAGGCAGTCGACTTTGCAAGGCAACTGAACTCTAGCGTGGCTCTAAAAATCAGCTCACCCGATATCTTGCACAAAACAGAGTCTGGCGCCATCAGGCTCAATGTCAAAGGGGACTTGGAGGTACAAACTGCTTTTGAGGAAGTTCTCAAAGACGCCAAGCGCTACAAGCCAGATGCAACCATTGAGGGTGTATTGGTGCAGGAGATGGCCCCCAAGGGCGTGGAAATGCTCATGGGTATGTCCAGCGATCCCAGTTTTGGTGGGATCGTGAGTTTGGGACTGGGTGGGGTATTTGTTGAAACATTGAAGGATATTACCCATCGTCTACCCCCCTTGAGTCAAGACGAGGCTTTACGGGCCATTGAACAACTCAAGGGTGTTGATATTCTCAAAGGCACTCGAGGCAAAGGTCCGTTCGATCTTCAAGCATTCGCGCATGCACTCTCACGCTTATCGTGGCTGATTTATGATTTTCAAGATCAAATCGAAGAAATTGATGTCAACCCCATCTTGGTATTTCCAGGCGCTAAGGGGGTCAAAGTGATCGACGCATTGATCATCAAAAAGAAACAACATCAAAAATAAGCCACTGACATGGACCAACCCAGTTTGATTGTGGACGATCACTCTCACCCAGGTGTGAGAATCCTCACCCTCAACAGAGTCGCCAAAGCGAATGCACTGCATGAACAACTGTATGGCTTACTCAACCAAGCCTTTGAAGAGGCCAATGACCTCAAGGATCTTCGTGCTGTGGTCGTCAAATCAGCCAGCAATAAGATTTTTTGTGCAGGCGCTGACGTGAATGCATATGCTGAGCTCTCCCCCGCCCAGGCATCCGTAAAACGTCGGCGACAATTGGTTCAAACCATGATCACTATGCTGGGATGTCACAAGCCCGTGATCGCAGCTCTTGAGGGTAAGGTCATCGGCGCAGGCGCCATGCTAGCCTTGGCTGCCGACGTGGTCTTGGCAACCGAATCCGTTACCTTGTCTTTCCCAGAAATTCACTTGGGCATGCCCTCTCCAATTGGGATTGCAATTTTAAAAAAACGTGCAAGTCTTCACTTGATCCATCCTCTCATCCAACTGGGGGAAGTCATGCACGCCAGGGAATTGGTCAACCATCGCCTCATTGATGGGCTCTGTGAAAGCCAAGATCTCATCGCACGATGTCTTCAAGATTCCACCCTAAGGCTGGACCCACAAGCGTTCCAGGTCAATAAGCACTGGCTCAACCGCAGCATCATGGACGAGATCCTAGAGGCCGAACGCTTTTTGAACGAACTCCCCTAGTCAACTACTTTAGACGCATGAGCAACTTCCATGTTTAGACAAGAAATCAATCCAGATCTCGCTGAAATTAGACCGGTATTGCGTAAATTCACCGATGAGATGCTAGAACCGATCGCTCAGGAAATTGATCGCACCCATGCCGTTCCTGCAAGAGCTTTTGATGTCTTACGAGAGCATGGGTATCTGGGTATGCGCTTGCCTCAAGAGTTTGGGGGAGGCGGGTATGATTTATTGACCTATTGCTTGGCGCTGGAGGAGTTCAGCCGAGCACACCGTGTCTTCACCTTGATCCTGGACTCAACGAGTGGGCTCAATCCGATTGCCATTGCCAAGTTCGGTAGACCAGACCAAAAAGACCGATATGTCAGAAAATTAGCCACTGGTGAGATAACGGCTGCATTTGCCTTGACGGAGCCTGGCGCAGGATCGGACTCACAATCCATTCGAACTCAGGCTAAAAAAGTTGATGGCGGATGGCTTCTCAATGGCCTCAAACACTGGATCAGCGGTGCGGACAAAGCCGATCTTATTTTGGTCTTGGCGGTGAACGACTCAACCAAACGAGCCAAGGGAGGGATCTCTGCCTTTTTGGTTGAAAGAACAAATCCTGGTTTCCACGTGAACCGGGTCGACACCACCATGGGCTCGGAGGCTATCAAGCTCGCAGAAATCTCGTTTGATGACTGTTTTGTCAAGGACACCGATGTGTTGGGCGAAGTCGGTTTTGGCTTCAAAGTCGCGATGGAGAGCCTCAACAGTGGACGCCTGGGAGTGGCGTGCTCATGCATAGGAGCAGCGCAACGGCTTTTGGAGATGTCCATCGATCATGCCAAGAACAGAGAAACATTTGGTGAGCCTTTATCAGAGAGACAATCCATTCAATGGATGTTGGCCGAGTCAGAAACAGAATTGAGCGTGGCCAGAGCCCTCACCTACGAGTCACTTAGAAGAACACAACTCGGTCAAGACATCGGAACTTCCACCAGCATGAGTAAGCTGTACTGCTCTGAGATGGTGGGGCGTGTGGCAGACCGTGCTGTTCAGATACACGGTGGAATGGGTATTGTCAAAGGCTACCCCGTCGAGCGGTTTTATCGCGATATTCGGCACTACCGTATTGGAGAAGGCGCCTCTGAGATTCAAAAAATGATGATCGCCAGAGATTTGCTCAAATGAAACGTCCAGCTCACTTGGATGCGGTGATTGTGGGTGTGGGTGAGAGCCCACTTGGTAAAACACCTGCAACCACTCCTTTGGCATTGCAAAGAATGGCAGCGATCAATGCGTTAGAGGACGCTGGATTGAGGCTAAGTGATGTGGACGGACTGATCAGCTGCCCCTTGCGAGTGCAAACCTGGGCCATGCCATGCGCTGTGGTTGCCAAGGGGCTGGGTATTGAGCCCACCTATATGTCGAGCATGGACATGGGAGGGGCAACAGGAGTGGCCATGCTAGAACAAGCGGCCATGGCCATTGCAAGCGGGCAATGCGAGACGGTGCTTTGCGTGACGGGTCAAAATCTTTTATCTTTCAGTGCCAGTGGCGCAGCAGTTCAAAAAATGGCTGATGCAGGATGGGCCCATCCCGACTATGAAGCCCCCATGGGTCCGTTGATCCCATCTTTGTATGCACTCATCGCGCAAAGACACATGCATGAATATAAAACCACGCCTGAGCAAATGGCACAAGTGGCGGTGAGTATCAGGCAGCATGCACACCTCAACCCATTGGCACAAAAGCGCGAACTAATCACCATTGAAGACGTGTTGAATTCAAAAATGGTGAGCTCACCCTTGCATGTCTTGGACTGCGCGTTGGTCTCCGATGGAGCTGCTGCCTTTGTAGTGACCAGTAAAGCACGTTCTAGAGACCTGAAAAACCAAGCCATCAAAATGCTGGGACATGGCTTGGGGCTCTCTCACGTCTATATAGGGGATACCCAAAATATGACCACGACAGGCGCCCTGACCTCGGGCAAGACAGCTTTTACCCAGGCTGGCCTCAAACCCGCAGACATTGATGTTGCTCAACTCTACGACTGCTTTACCATCACGGTCATCATTGAACTTGAAGACCTGGGTTTTTGCCCCAAGGGCGAAGGAGGTCGCTATGTACAAGACGTGGGTATTGGACTGCAAAGCGTCTTACCCGTCACCACCCATGGAGGTCTTTTGTCCGCGGCTCACCCAGGAACCGCAGGTGGAATGATGCATGTGATTGAAGCGGTCAGGCAACTAAGAGGACAGGCTCAGCAACGCCAAATACCCAACGTCAAAACCGCTTTGGTCCATGGCAACGCAGGCATCATTGGCCTGCATGGCACATCCATTTTAGGAGTTGATTGACATGCGAGACGACCTGTATCCATCCTTTAACCCTGGATTCAGCGATGTCTCCTTCACAGCTTGGTGGGAAAGCCATCAAGACTTGCCCCTTAGACTGCCCTTTTGCCAATCTTGTAAGCGGCATCACTTCTATCCCCAACCCTTTTGCCCACACTGTGGCTCGGGTGACATCAGTGCGGGCGAGGTTTCTGGCAAGGGGACACTGTACAGTTTCACCATTGTTCACAGGGCCCCCAGCGCCCTCTTCAAGGACGATGTACCTTATGTTGTTGGTGTTGTGCAAACTCTAGAAGGCCCCAACTTGATGGCACGCATTGAGTGCGAAATGCATGAGCAACTTCAAATTGGAGTGCCCGTACATTTCAAGTGCCTAAAGAACAGTCCACAAGCCTCAGCAGCACTTTTCCCCGTCTTTATTTTGTCCTGAATCATTCCTTAAACAACCGATCCTGAAACAGTGGGGCCAGTGGCCCTACTCCCATCAACGATCAAGGAGGTAACTTAGATGAAAACATTACTATTGCGATTAAAGACAAGTAAGCTCTGGCCTCTCACGTTTTGGGCGCTTGTAGTGTCATGTCTGATTGGAAACTCTCTAGCACAGACCTATCCCAATAAACCCGTCAAGGTGATCAATCCGTGGACAGCCGGGGGGCCTGCAGACATTGTGGCGAGACCTATCTTGAACAAATTAAGCGAAAGACTAGGCCAAGCTGTCGTGATGGAGAACAAAGCGGGTGCTAACGGCGTCATCGGCTCGGCCTACGTCGCCAAATCTGCGCCAGATGGATACACACTCCTCTTTTCACATGTGGGCCCAATTGCCATCAGCCCATCTATGCAAAAAGATATGCCCTACAACTCCATCACTGACTTTGAACCCATCACACAAGTGGTGTCTGCGCCCACTGTACTATTGGTCAGATCTGACTTTCCAGCAAAAAATTTTGAAGAGTTAATTGCCATCATCAAAAGTAAACCCGGCAAACTCTCCTATGGTTCTGTGGGACTAGGGAGCACCACTCATTTAGCGGGGGAGATGCTTCACCTACTGGGTGGCTTGGAATTGCTTCACATCCCTTATAAGGGAGCCGCTCCAGTGATCACCGACTTATTGGGAGGACAAATCGACATGGCCTTCATCAACATCTCGGGCGCAATCTCCTATATTGAGTCAGGTAAATTAAAGGGCCTCGCTGTGACCACATTAAAGAGGTCGACGCTCTTGCCCAATTTACCGACCGTGGCTGAAACTTATCCAGGCTTTGAGGTCAATTCATGGTACGGCTTCATGGCGCCCGCCAATACCCCCAAAGCCATCATTACGCGACTACAGCAAGAGTTGGCTGCTATTCTTAAAATGCCCGACATCGTCCAAGCGCTGAAAGCGGGTGGCCTGGATCCGGAAGGCAGCACTCCAGAACAATACACCATCAAAATCAAGGACGACTTGGCGCGTTGGTCTGCTGTGGTCAAGAGCACTGGACTGACAGCCTCTCAATAAAAGACCACTCTAAAAGACCAATCGCAGTGCGCAATTACTTTGAATCAACCTTTAATCCATGAGCGAAGTCAACCCATGAAAACCAAAATATGGCACCAGAGTTTCACTGTTTTATCGGATGTACCGACTTATCGCGATGCTTTAAAAAATAGAATTGCCAAAGTTGTCTCAGCCGATACGGAAGTGGTGATGCACGGACAAATCGTGGGAACATACCCATCCGAATACCCAGGCACGGATCTCAAATACGAATACCTTTTTGAGTTGCATGGACTGCAGTGGATTGCAGCGGCTCTCCAAGCCGAGAAGGAAGGCTATGACGGGATGGTCCTGGCAAGCATTCCTAGCCCCATGATTCGTCAAATTCGCAGCTTAGTGAGCATCCCTGTGGTTGGATACGGGGAGTCGGCTTTTCATTTGTCAGGACTGTATGGCCGCAAATTTGGCATGCTTTTTTTCAATATTGAAAGAAAAGACTTTTGGCTAGAGCAAACTCGTAAATGGGGTGTGTCTGAGCGTTTTGCTGGCATTGCACCCGCAGGCGT
The DNA here is from genome assembly GCA_036821105.1 of Limnohabitans sp. GTDB lineage: Bacteria > Pseudomonadota > Gammaproteobacteria > Burkholderiales > Burkholderiaceae_C > Limnohabitans. The sequence goes on along the minus strand of DAISKH010000010.1, from coordinate 5,844 downwards.
CACCTTTCACCAAGTGGCTGAATCGCTCACCAACGTTGAGTTGCGGAAAAAGGTCATTCAAACCATCATAGAAAATGGCGAAAAAATGACGCAAGAACTTGGTGCTGATGTGATTGTTCCGGGCGAGTTGCCGATGAATTTGCTTTTAGCTCAAGAAGGGGTGAATCAAATCGGAGGCGCGACCGTGATTGACGGTATTGCCACATGCTACAAAATGCTAGAAACGCTTATTGCACTTCGTCAAGTGTCGGGCATGAAACCCAGTGAGCGTGGATACTTTCATGATCGTCCAGAGCGAGCCAGAGTCATGGAAGTTTTGAAGTTCTATGGGCTAGACAACTTAGGCGAGCGCATCCAGGTCGACTAATTGAGGGCCACCGATCAACCAAGCCAGTCACACCTCAAGGCTGAATGGCAATATTTTTTGACTTGATCAGTTTAGAAAACTTCTGAACCTCAGATTGAATGTAGTCACCAAATTCATGGCCTGACAGAGTTTGGGGCTCACCCGAGAGGGCGAGTAATTTTTCTTTGAACGAACCGCTTTGTCCAGCTTGTGCCATGGTGCTGATAAGCTTACTCGTAATAGCGGGGTTCACCCCACTGGGAGCCATCAGCCCGTACCATCCTGAGGCCTCAGCTTCAAAACCTTGCTCATAGGAGGAGGGAATTTTTGGAAATAGTCCAGAGCGCGTTTTACTCAAAATCGCAATCGCCTTGGCTGAGCCACTATTGATGAGTGGACTTGCAGAGGCACTTCCCGCCACCACAAAATCAACGTGTCCCCCCAAGAGATCAGATATCGCTGGCGCGATTCCTCTGTAGGGGATGTGCTGGGGATCGATATTGAGCACCTCACACAAAGCGGCAGTATTCAAATGTGTACTGCTTCCCGTACCTGATGAACCATACTTTAAAAAGTGATTATCTTTGGCCATCTTGACCAAGTCAGACAAAGAATTGATCGCACTTGATTTATTGACCAAGACAAATTGTGGTCCTCGGTACACCAAAGAGACTGGTGTCAAATCGGTCATCAAATCATAGGGCAACTTACGGGCACTCGCAGCATTGATCGCCATCGCATCGTTTCCCATGAGTAAGGTATACCCATCGGGTGCAGACTTTGCCACAAAATCCACGCCAATGATGGTTCCCGCTCCGTCTTTGTTGATGATCACTACAGGTTGAGACAGATCTTGCTGTAATCTCTCTGCCACCAGTCGTCCAATAATGTCCGCAGCCCCCCCAGGGGCAAAAGGAACCACCAATTTGATCGGTTTAGAGGGATAAATTTGAGCTTGTGCGCTCAAATGGCAAGTGAAGGTCATCCCTATGCTCAGGACTGCACCCACTAGGTTACGAGCTAACTGCAATGCTTGAGGCGCTTTAAACTTCAAGTCAGCCCCCTTAGTTTTTGGCCATTTTAAAGATCGCTGGGGAAAACAACTCTTTAGAGTCCACGAGTCGTTGAGATAGGCCTTGCTCAAAGTGGTACTGCATGAAGGTATCGAGTACGTGCCGGTTGGACTCAAAGCCATAACTCCAGTAGTCCTCACCCATCATCGATTGGGCCTCTTGCATTTGAGCCAACGCCCACGGCAAGGTCACAGCAAAATGCCCAATTTGCCCCAACTCTTTCAACGCGATGGCCTTGGCCTCAATGAATGCCTTGAAAACACTGGTGGGTAACCATGGATGCTCCTGGACCAAAGACGCACGGATACCCACCACGTGCATGGTCGGAAACAATTGGGTTTTTTGGTAGTAAGCTTTCTCGACCTCCATGAAATTGGGAAAGAGGCGTTTGACTAAAGGGTCTCCTTGCAAGAAGGATGAGGGGGCTTTGGCAGAAAACACCGCATCGATCTCTCCAGTGGCCAAGGCCTTGGATAAGGATAAATCGCTGGGAAGAGCGCTTACTTTAATATCGTCTGGTAATGAGATGGGAGAGCGTTCATCACGGCCTGGGACCTCAAGGCCCCCTCTCCTCCAAATCAATTCACTGGGGTGCACTGCGTATTCATGCCAGAGAAGCCCCCTGATCCATACATTGGCCGTGATTTGGTATTCTGGTATTCCGATGCGCTTGCCCCTCAAGTCCACCGGTGTATCAATACCCCGATCAGCACGGACATAAATTCCTGAATGCCTAAAGGCACGTGATAAAAATGCAGGGACAGCCACGTATTTGGCGGTACCTCTGGCGACGTTGAGGGTATGACTACTTAAAGAGATTTCACAAATATCAAATTCTTGAGCATTGAATGCACGGTGAAAAGTCTCCTCAGGATCCAGGGCAATGGGCACAATCTCACAGCCCTCGACTCCAACCCGACCATCAAAAAGTGCCCTGGTGCGGTCATATTGACAACAGCCTAAACTCAAAGTCAGTTTCTTACTCATTACTCAGCCTTAATGTTGGATTGTTTGGCCGCCTGGGTGTATTTGATCTCATCAGAACGGATCAACCTCATCATCTCGGCCGAGTTCATTAAAAAAGGCTCTAGACCTGAGGTCTCAAGCTTGGTGTGGGTATCGGGCATCAACGCAACCGTGCGAATGTCGTCTTCAATTTTCTTTTGGATCGCAACCGGTAAACCCAAAGGTGCCATGAAACCATAATAATTATCCAATGAGAAATTCTTCAGCTCAGCAATTCCAGACTCACTGGCCGTAGGAACACCTGGGAGCGCAGGGCTTGCTTTGCTCGATAAAAGCGCAATGGGGTGCAAACTGCCTTGCTTGATAAAGGACACCACAGCCGGGATGCTGGCTGCCACTATCCCCACCTGCCCGCCCAAGGTATCACTTACGGCAGGTGTACACCCCTTGTAAGGGATGTTGATGGCGTCAAGCTTGAGAGAGTTCATGTAGATCGCCATGGCAAAAAAATGAGGGCTTGCCATGTTGCATGCCGCGTAGGAGTATTTCCCAGGCTCAGATTTAATCAACTTCGTGAGCTCTTGCAAATTGGTGGCTTTGATTTGGGAATTCACCGCAATCAACATCGGCGCTGAAGTCACCAGACCCAGTGGGGTAAAGTCTTTGGTGAAATCAAATGCAAGCTTGGGGATCAAGACTTGATTGATGATATGGGTGTTGGTGGCGAGTAAGAGTGTGTAACCATCCGGCGGGGAGCGGAACACAGATTCTGCACCAATGGAGCCCCCGGCACCAGCCTTGTTGTCCACCACCACGCCTTGCTTCCATAGTGCAGCGAGTTTTTCAGCGAAGATGCGTGCAGTCACATCTGCAGCACCGCCTGGGGTGAAGGTCACCACCAATTTGACCGAATGGTTGGGGAAGTCGCTTGGCCTCTCTTGAGCTTGGGTGTTCATGGTGCCTAGGACCATGAGCACCCCTAAAGCACACTGCGACACTTTATTGACATCGGTGGAGCATTTTCTAAGAAATTTCAAAAACATGTCAAAGCTCCAGTGATTGTGAAAAAAAAATGGTCTACTCTTTTTGGACCAAGGCATCAGAACCTTAAGAATAACGAAAGGGTAGATGAAAAGCCAAGCGCTCAAACACTAGAAATTATAGGTCAAGGGCAATACCCCAAGTCTCCAAGTCGAGCTCCACTGGGAGTCATTTGAAATGCGTTTGAAACCTGAAAAGTGCCTGATCCGATTGAGCTTACGACTCATGCCCAATCCATGAGGGATTTCAGCAATGGTACAAAAAAAATTTAAACCAATAATCTGTTTTATTTAGAGAAACATCATGACGCAAAGACTTGCAAATAAAGTCGCCATCGTAACGGGTGGTGGACATGGAATCGGTAGGGCTTACTCCATTCGATTGGCCAAGGAGGGGGCAAAGGTTGTGGTGGCAGAAATTGACATTGAAGCCGCCAAACGAGTGAGTGAAGAAATTAAAGCACTGGGCTTTGAATCCTTGGCCATCAGGACCGATGTGATTGACACCAAGAGCTTGGAGGCCATGGTTGAAGAAACGCTCAGGGTGTTTGGACGCATCGATATTTTGGTTAACAATGCAGCAATTTTTGCAACCATTCCCATGTCTCGACTGCCCTTTGATCAAATCAGTGTGGATGAATGGGACCGAATGATGTCGGTGAATATGAAGGGCACTTGGCTAGCCAGTTGTGCGGTCTTGCCGCAAATGCGTGCACAACAATACGGCAAGATCATCAACATCAGCTCAAGCACTGCAATCAAGGGCTCACCGAGCCGGATTCACTACGTAACTTCCAAGGCTGGCATCATTGGCTTTACTAAAACATTGGCCAACGAAGTGGGTAAGGACAATATCTGCGTGAACTGTGTGGCGCCTGGGAGCACATTGTCTGAGGAAAATCCGGATGAAGGCATTCTAAAAATGCGGGGTGAGGCGGCCAACACTCGCGCATTAAAAAGGGTTCAAACACCAGATGACTTGACTGGAGCAGTCGTATTTTTTGCGGGCAGTGACAGTGACTTCATCACGGGTCAAACCTTGGTGGTGGATGGCGGGAACTGTCTACATTGATCATTAGGGTCTGATGTTTTGTTTTTGAGGTTTTGGTTTGCTGCTTTGGTTTGCAACTAAGGTTTGCAGCTTAGGTTTAATTTTTTCGCACTCAACGCCCCCTGGGCTTTGAAGAGGATTTGTTGTCATGAACTTCGCAAAATTTTGGGGCCTGTTGCTCCTTTGCCTTGGGGGTGTGGTTGGCGCACAAAACATCCCAAACAAAACCATCACGCTTTTGGTTCCCACGACCTCAGGCTCAGGCAGTGATATTGTGGCGCGCTTGGTGGCGCCAAAATTATCCAAGGCCTTGTCTAGCCCTGTCATTGTGGACAATAAAACGGGCGCCTCGGGGACCATTGCCATCACCACAGTTGCCAACTCGACGCCTGATGGCACCACCGTCTTGGTCGTTCCCAACACCATGGCAATGATCTCGGCCATTTATAAGAATTTGCCCTGGAATCCAGCCACTGATTTCAGTCCAGTCGCAAGGGTTGGGAAAATGCCTGTCGCGCTGGTGGTGAACCCCTCCGTAGGAGCCAACACACTTGAAGAGCTTGTCGCTTATTGCAAGGCCAAACCCGGTGTTTTGAATTTTGGAACCCCCGGCAGTGGAACCCCACACCACTTGAGGACCGAGATGTTCAAACAAATGACGGGCATCAACATCGTGCACGTTCCCTACAAAGGATCATCTGGTGCGGTGACCGATCTGGTGGGAGGGCAAGTTCAGGTGGGCTTTTTCCCGCTTCACTCAGTTTTGTCCATGGTGGCCACGGGCAAATTAAAGATGCTTGCCACCAGTGGTGAAGTGCGTAGCCAATGGACACCCAACGTGCCCACTTTCAGAGAAAGCGGCATCAAGGACCTCAATGACTATGACTGGGTCGGTGTTTTTCTGCCCAAAGCCACACCAAGCCCCATAGTTTCCAAGCTCAGCAGGGAGTTTTTACTCATCATCAACACACCCGAGACTCAAGCAGAACTGGCCCAACATGGCATTATCGCCAACCCAGGGGGGCCAGAAGAGATGGGCTCCTTGCTAAAAAAAGAACTCGCAGAGTGGAAAAAAACTGTTGATGAAGGGCATATCACAGCGGACTGAAGTGAGCTCATCGTTATCAAAAGTCAAATTCAATCTCGATCTCGATTGAGTGAATGACTATAAAGAGCAAACAAAGTGCTCCAAACTTTACAATTTATAAATATAATTTTCAAAGTTTTGGTGTGAAATTACGCTCATCTTCTGAGGAAACAACGATGTTTTCATGAATATAGTCATTCAATCCTTAAATTGGAGTTTTCAAATGGACTTGGACTTTAATACACCGTTGATCTCTGCCAACTTAAAAGGCAGCGTAACCC